>CAZEXJ010000269.1:0-4260 GCA_964516585.1 uncultured Alistipes sp. | reverse complement strand
TTGCAGACGGCGGAGATTTTTGCGGCGCAGGGCGGCGAGCGGATCGATATCGATTTGGCAATATCGGCAAACAATATTATTTTTGTATCCGAATTAATTGCGAGTCATGTCGAATTTGTCGAAACTAACCCTTTGTGCTGCTGCCGCGATTATGTCGTCGCTCTTCTCGACGGCCGCCGCGGCGGAGTGTGTCGAGTCGCCCGATTCGACGGCGCCGGTCGTTGTTGCTGCCGGCCGTACAGACCAAAATACGGCTGTGCGCCGCCTGTGCCGCATAGCTTGTGTGGGCGACATGGTGCTCGGACTCAACTATCCCGATGACAGTCCGGCTTTCGCCGAAGATGACGGCGCCAAACTGCTCGATCACGTGCGCGAATATCTTGTCTCGGCCGATATCGCTGTCGGCAACTTGGAGGGCGTGCTGCTCGACGAGGGCGGCGAGCCGAAGCGTGTGCGCGACGAGAGTTATCTGCATCTGTTCCGTATGCCCGAGCGTTATGCGGCGCACCTTACTGCGGCCGGGTTCGATGTGATGACGCTTGCCAACAACCATGCGCGCGACTTCGGCATGGAGGGTTTGGAGAGTACGCTGCGCACGTTGGAGGCGTCGGGCGTGGCTGTCGTGGGCGTCGAAGATATGTGCGAGACAGCCGTTGTCGAGCGCGACTCGGTGCGTTACGGCTTCTGCGGGTTCGCTCCCAACAGGGCGATGTGCAACATTCACGATTATGCGCTGGCCGAGAGACTTATCGGCGAATTGCGCCGCGAGCACCGATGCGATATAGTGGTGGTCACGTTTCACGGCGGAGCCGAGGGCGCGGAGCACAGCCATGTGCCTCGCTGTGTGGAGGAGTATGCCGGAGAGAAGCGCGGCAACGTATATGAGTTCGCCCATCGCTGCATCGATGCCGGAGCCGATTTGGTATTCGGTCACGGCCCGCATGTGGTGCGCGGCATGGAGTTGTATCGCGGGCGTTTGATAGCCTATTCGCTCGGGAACTTCTGCACGCCCTACGGTGTCAACAAACAGGGGCGCAACGGATATGCTCCCGTGCTGTGCGTCGACGTGACGGCCGACGGCGAGTTTGCGGGCGGCGAGATAGTATCGGCCGTACAGATCGGCCGCTCGGGTCCGGTGATCGACCGAGCCTGCCGGGTGGCCAAGGAGATTAAGCGTTTGAGTCGCGAGGGCTTTCCCGAGTCGCGGCTCGTCATAGCCGATGACGGCCGATTGAGTGTTAAGTAGATATGCGGCGGAAAACTTTCATAGCGGTTATTGCGTTGATGTGTGCATGGTCGGCGGCGGCATCGCCCGTTGCAGACGGTGACCGTCACGACGCTCTGCCTACGGCCGTGTCGAGGGTCGATTCGCTGTTGGCCGAGGCGAAGGATCATATAGGCAAACGCTATAAATACGGCTCGGCCGGCGACAATGCCTTCGACTGCTCGGGCTATACGTCGTATGTATTCGGCAAATACGGCTACAAACTCAACCGTTCGTCGCGGGGACAGGCCTTGCAGGGCGTCGCCGTGTCGCGCGACGAGCTGATGCCGGGCGATTTGGTGATGTTCGCCGGACGCAAGGTGTCGAAGAGCAGGGTGGGACATGTCGGCATAGTGGTGTCGGTCGATCGTTCGACGGGCAACTTCACATTCATCCACGCCTGTTCGCGCGGTGTCATGATAAGCGATTTCGCAGCCGAACGCTACTATGTCCAACGCTATATATGCGCTCGCAGAGTGTTGTCGCTCGACGACTACAAACAGCCTCCCGTGCCGATCCTTGCAACCGTCGACATACCTCAGTCCGAATGCGGGGATGTGCGCCCGAGCGTGCAGCCGATGGATACGGCATCGCTCTGTCTGCCTGATCATAACCGTAAGGCATCCAAGAGATCGCGCCGCCGCAGATGATCTGCTGCTGCCGTAATGCCGCGACTGGGCGCCGCCGTCTGGCAGCCTCCGTTCGGAGGTGAAAATTGTTGAAAACTTATGGCCGCCGAGAATCGTTTTTATTCGGATTTTTTTGTATTTTTGCGTCGGTGGCTCGAATAGCCGATTAAAACAGTGTTTATTATGTTAACTTTGCTCTATTCCCTTATAGTGCTGGCGGCATGTACCATACTATATGTCATGTCGTTCGTGGCACTTGTGGTGTGCTATCCGTTCGATCGCAAACGCAAGGCGGTGCATACCATATCGAAGTGGTTGACCGACATATTGTTCGGTCTGCCTCCGATGTGGCATCGCCGCGTGTTGGGCGGGGAGAATGTCGATCCGAAGCAGTCGTATGTCATCGTGCTCAACCACAACTCCATGGCCGATATCATCTGCTTCTATTGCGTGCCGCTGGTATTCAAGTGGGTGTCGAAGCGCGAAGTCTACAAGATCCCATATATCGGCCGTTTCCTGCTGATGCACGGCGACATAATCATCGATCGCGGCAGCGCCTCGGAGGCTATGGCCAAAGTCATGGAGCAGGGCAAAATGTGGATCGGCCGCGGAGCATCGGTCTGCATATTCCCCGAGGGCACGCGCTCGAAAGACGGCGAGATACACCGCTTCAAGGCCGGAGCATTCCTTTTGGCCAAAAAGGCCGGCGCACCGATTTTGCCGGTGGTGCTCGACGGCACCAAGGGGCTTATGCGCAGCAAGTGGCGTTTCAACTGGCGCAACACCATAACGATAAGCATACTGCCGCCGATCGATGCCGATAGGGTGGCGGCGGCCGATACCAAAGAGCTTATGACGTCGGTGCACGACGACATGACAGCGGAGCTGGCTCGTATAAGAGGCTGTAAAAAAGAGTAACGATATATGGCGGAATTGAAAAATACGGCGGCGGCATACGACGACGATGCGATCAAAACGCTCTCTCCGCGAGAGCATATACGTCTGCGTCCGGGTATGTACATCGGCAAATTGGGCGACGGAACTCAGGCCGACGACGGCATCTACGTGCTGTTGAAAGAGGTCGTCGACAACTCGATCGACGAGTTCATAATGGGTGCGGGCAAGCGCATCGAGATCACCATAGAGGACGATGCGGTGAGTGTGCGCGACTACGGCCGCGGCATACCGCTCAAATCGCTCTCGGCGGCCGTTAGCCAGATGAATACGGGCGGCAAATACGGCGGCGAGGCGTTCAAGAAGACCGTAGGTCTGAACGGTGTCGGCGTCAAGGCCGTCAACATGTTGTCGAGCGAGTTTACGGCGCGTTCGGTGCGCGACGGCGAGGCTCGCACGGTGACCTTCTCTCAGGGCTTGGAGCAGACCGACCGCAGCGAGGCGGGCGTCGACGAGCCGACGGGAACACTCATCCGTTTCACGGTCGACAGAGAGATATTCGGCGACTACACCTACAACATGGAGTATGTCGAGCAGATGGTCAAGAACTATACCTATCTGAATCTCGGGTTGACGGTGGTGCTTAACGGCCGGGCATACGTATCGAAAAACGGTCTGCTCGACTTGGTCAACGACAATTTGTCGGACAATCCGTTATACGCCCCCATACATCTCTCGGGCGACGACATCGAAGTGGTCATAACCCACGGCTCGGGCTACGGCGAGGCCTATTACTCGTTCGTCAACGGCCAGTACACGCCGCAGGGAGGAACGCATCAGGCTGCATTCCGCGAGTCCATAACCAAGACAATAAAGGAGTTCTACCACAAGGACTACGATCCGGCCGATATACGCACCTCGATCATTGCTGCCATATCGATCAGGGTTACCGATCCCATATTCGAGTCGCAGACCAAGACCAAACTCGGCTCGAAGGATGTTGAACCGGGCGTGTCGGTGCGTCAGTTCGTCATGGACTTCATGTCGACCAATCTCGACAACTATCTGCACAAACATGCCGATACGGCGCAGGTGCTGCAACGCAAGATAGTCGACAACGAGAAGGAGCGCAAGGCCATATCGGGCGCGCAGAAGAGGGCGCGCGAGACGGCTAAAAAGGTGTCGCTCAACAACCGCAAGCTGCGCGACTGCAAGATACACTTCACCGACAAACACGAGTTGGCCGACAAGACGATGATATTCATCACCGAGGGTAACTCGGCCTCGGGTTCGATCACATCGAGCCGCGACCCGAAGACACAGGCTGTGTTCTCGCTGCGCGGCAAGCCTCTCAACTCGTTCGGCCTTACGAAACGTGTGGTCTACGAGAACGATGAGTTCAACCTCTTGCAGGCGGCGCTGAACATCGAGGAGGATATGGACAACCTGCGTTACAACAAGGTCATCATCGCC
>CAZEXJ010000268.1:0-5039 GCA_964516585.1 uncultured Alistipes sp. | reverse complement strand
GCGGAGTGTAACGAAGCGAAGAATCTGGTTGGGGACGATTATTATTGTTGCATTGTCGTGTGCAGAGATTCTCACGTCGCGTTCACAGAACGCTCCTCAGAATGACAAACCGGGCGTGCAAAGCGCACTTATCGGGATTCCCGCCAACCGTTCCACGCTCCACCCGGAGCGAAGCGACCCAAGTCCCCTCCGAGGAGGGGATTTAGGGGAGGGTCAGAATTGTAAAACGGCGCAAGCCGTCGCTTTGTGGTCGACGTTTGTTTTCTCCCACGTCGCGTGCAAGCACGCTCCTCGGAGTGACATTATGCGGCGAATTGTCGGGGCGGGCGGGGTGATTTGCACGTTTTTTGAACGGGGCAGGCATAGGCAAAACTTAAATTCTGAATCTTATGGATCGTGACTATGAAAAAACAGAGTATCTAATCCGTTACTGGTGGTTAGTGTTGCTGGCAGGTCTGTTGTCGACCGTAATAGGAGTCATCGTGTTGCTCAACCCCGTTGCGAGCTACTTCACGTTTTCGGTGTGGTTGGGTGTTGCCGTGTTCGTAAGCGGCGTATTCATGCTTGCGGTCAGTCTATCGTCGCGCAACTATTTTGTCAGGCGGGGCTGGATCATCGCCGGCAGCATAGCGGATATAATCATAGGCGTGGTTCTGATGTTCAATATCGCTCTGTCGGAGGCTGTGCTGCCGATCGTTTTCGGCGCGTGGATCCTCTATCGCGGTGCGATGACCCTTGCACAGGGCATCGATCTGAGAGGCTACAATGTACGCGATGCGGGCTGGGTTATATTCGGCGCGGTGCTGATGATCGCCATCTCCATAGGCGTATTGTGGCGTCCGATGTCGCTTGGCGTAGAGGCTGTGGTGTTATTCATAGGCATAGCCTTCATCGTCTTCGGGCTGTCGGAGATATCGTTGTCGTATCGTCTGTACGATGTCCACCGTAAAGCCCGGGGTTTAGGGTCAGACCACTGACGGACAGTGCGATTGCTTGCGGCGTTCTCTTCGACGGAGAACGCCTTTTTGTTGCAGGGGTATCAAAGGTGTCTTATTGGTTGCAAACCGCGCATCGCTATTGCTTTTGTCGCACAAAAAATCTATCTTTGCCTATATGAAAAAGATGATACTATCGGCACTGGCGGCAATACTGGGTATTGTCGGTGCCACGACAGCTCAGATAGCGGTATTCCCGCAACCCGAGTACATCGATATGTCGCAGGGCGAATATGTCGTAACTGCGAAGACTAAAATAGTCGTCGAGGACGACATGGCGGCTCCTGCGGAACGCTTCGCAGATGATATGTCGCTGTGGTTCACCGATGCCAAGCGTCCGATGAAGATTGCCCGCAGCGGCAGGGGCATAAAGCTCAGAAGGGACGACTGCATCGAAAAAGAGGGTTATGAACTGACCGTAACGCCGGAGGGTATAACCGTCATCGGCGGCTCGGAGGCGGGCGTATATTACGGTTTGCAGACGCTCCGGCAGATGATCGTGGCCGGCGGCGGCGCAGTGCCGTGCTGTTTTATAGCCGATGCTCCGACATTCGCATATCGCGGTGCGCACCTCGACGTATGCCGTCACTTCTTCACCGTGGACGAGGTGAAACGATACATCGACATTCTTGCTGCGCACAAGGTCAACCGCTTCCACTGGCACCTGACCGACGATCAGGGCTGGCGCATAGAGATAAAACGCTATCCCGAGCTGACGCGCACGGGCGCCGTGCGCAAGTGTACGGTCGTGGGACATCTGAGTCAGTCGTCGGTTTACGACCACACGCCTCACGGCGGTTTCTACACTCAGGAGGAGATACGCGACGTGGTGGCCTACGCCGCCGAGCGGTACATAACGGTCATACCCGAGATAGAGATGCCGGGACACGCATTGGCGGCTTTGGCCGCATATCCGTGGCTCGGTTGCAAGGGGGAGGGCTACGAGGTGTGGACTACGTGGGGCATCACTCCCGAAGTGATGTGCGGCGGCAAGGAGTCGACCTACGAGTTTCTCGAAAACGTCCTTGCGGAGGTGTTGGATCTGTTCCCGTCGGAGTATATCCACATAGGCGGCGACGAGTGCCCGAAAGATCACTGGAAGGAGTGCCCGGAGTGTCAGGCCGCCATAAGTCGTATGGGACTGGAAAACGAGGATAAGTTGCAGGGCTATTTGGTCAACCGAATCGAGAAATGGCTCTTGGCTCACGGCCGCAGGATGATCGGCTGGGACGAGATCCTCGACTGCGGCATCTCGCAGACGGCCAACATCATGTCGTGGCGCGGACCCGAAGGGGGCATCAATGCCGCCAAGCGTGGCAACGACGCCATAATGACACCCAGCGGATATTGCTATTTCGACAGCTATCAGACGCGCGACCGCGAGGGCGAGCCTTTGGCCATAGGACGTTGGGTGCCTGTCGAAAAGGTCTACGCATTCGATCCGTTCGACAAGCTCGACGCCGGCCAGCGCCGCCATATCCTCGGCGTGCAGTGCAACCTGTGGACCGAGTATATCGCCGATTTCGATCATCTGCAAACCATGCTGCTGCCGCGTTTGGCCGCTTTGAGCGACGTGCAGTGGGCGACCGACCGCCGCGATGCCTCGACATTGCGCCAGCGAATGGAGACTGTGCGCCGTTTCTACGACGCCTGCGGCTATCGCTACGCCACATTCTATTTCGACGGCAAACAGTAGCCGCTTCGCGACAGCCGAAGAGTAGCCCGGCCGCCTTTCGGCGGCCGGGCTTTATCGTCATCGCCGCCGTTTCAGAACAGCTCCAACTGGTCGATCTCGTGGTTGAACGTGAGCCGGTGATAGGGTGTAAGTCCGTAGCGGCGTATGGCCAAACGGTGCTCGCGCGTGGGATAGCCCTTGTTTCGGTCCCAGCCGTATTGCGGATACTCCTCGGCCAAACGCATCATATACTCGTCGCGGTGAGTCTTGGCTAACACCGATGCGGCGGCTATGTCGGCATAGCGTGCATCGCCCTTGACGATACACTTGTAGGGTATGGAGAGTGCGGTATGGAAGCGGTTGCCGTCGATTGCAAGGAACTGCGGACTCTGCGACAGCCGTTCGACGGATATGTTCATCGCCTCGATCGAGGCGTTGAGTATGTTGATCTGGTCGATACGCGCAGCGGAGACCTCCGTCACCGCCCATGCTACGGCTTCGCGCTCGATCACTGCGCGCAGCTGCTCGCGCCGCCGCTCGGTCATCTGTTTGGAGTCGTTGAGCATAGGGTGGTGGAAGTCGGGCGGCAGTATGACTGCCGCGGCGAATACTGCGCCGGCTAAACATCCGCGTCCGGCCTCGTCGCAGCCGGCTTCGATGAGTCGGGTTTGGTAGCAATTGTCCAGCATAACGGGACAAAATTAAGAATTATTTGGGTATATGGCCAATTTTTAGTTACATTTGCTCTATAAATCCGACGTTGAATCTATGTTCGATAATGCCGCACGACAGAAGTTCCCCGAAGCGAGCCTGATGTTGCTCGCAGCGGCGGTGTGTGCTGCCGTCGATGCTTCGCATATAGCCTCGGCGGCGGGCGTCTCCGAACAGGTGCCGGGAGGCGGATATACTCCGCCCTTGGCCGCGGCTGTCGACGGGTTTCAACATGCGTGGCCGACGCTCTCGGCCATAGCAGCGGCGGTTATGATCATATATATCGGGTTGTCGCTCCCGCATGCGACTCTGCGCCGTTACCTCTACCCGGCGCATACGTTGGTGGGGATTCCGCTGACGGGCATCGTCGTGTGCGGCTGCACGCTGTCGTCGGAGTATCTCTCGACGACTGTCCTGCTGCTGCTCGCGGCTCTGTTGTTCAGACAGTTGTACGCCTGCTTCGGCCGCGAAATGATCGTGCCGCACCTGTTTCCGGCCATGGTGTGTTTGGGGTGCATGCCGCTGCTGTATGCGCCGATGACCGCCTTTGTCGTGCTGTTGCTCCCCTTCGTCGTGCTGTACCGGCTGTCGCTGCGCAGTTGCGTGGCGGCCGTGACAGGTGCGCTGCTGCCTGTGTTCGTCGTGTCGTATCTGAGGTGGGCAGGCGGCGGAGATTTCGGTGCGACGGCATACGAACTGTGGCGGGCGATGCTCGCTCCGTCGGGCTTCGATGTCGAGGCATACATCACCATTCCGCGTTTGGTATTGTTCTTTATGATCATGTTTACGACGATATCTTCGATCATACTCTATCGTTCCAATCGTTTTGCAGTGGGTTTGGCGGCGCGTAAGATATGGGGATTCTCCATTGTCGTGGTCGTGCTTGCCGCGGCGCTGTTCTCTGTACTGCCGTCGTCGACGCAATTGTCGATAACCGTCGTGGCGTTTTTGTCCTCGATGCTTATGCCGATGTTTTTCGTGCGTATGGCAAACTATATATCGTCGCTGCTCTATTGGCTGATGATCGCCGCTGCCGTGTGGTCAGTTTGCGCATAGCGACTGCTGCCCCATGCCTGCCATTTTCACTGTTATGTCATTCTGAGGAGGCCGCAGGCCGACGTGAGAATCTCATTCACATTGTGTCATTCTGAGGAGCGTTCGAAGAACGCGACGTGAGAATCTCGGTTGGGGGCGACTATTCGGATTGCCTGCAAAACCCGGTGGGGGGGGGAATCAGGCAAAAAGAAGTTGAGGGAGATCCCTCGGATCCCCCTCGTTAGGTTAGTTAGGTTAATGAGAATTGCGGGAGAGTAACTCAATCCCACGTTTGTAATACAAATTTACTAAAAATTAAACAAAAAACAAGCTTTTCGACCGAATATTTTTATAAATGAATCTCCCCAACCTGAATTTTTATATCAAAATTTAAAAACGAACGACCGCGCGGAAGCAAATGACGCATTTTCACGAAAAAGAGTTTGTCGCTCCGAGGAGCGTTTGAAAAGCGCGACGTGGGAGTCTCGGCACACGACAGGACAGTTGGACTACCTTAGGGCAGTTTTATTTTGATAAACTGAATCATGTGTTTTTTGGGGTTTTTTTTTTTGTTTTTGTTTTTTGGGTTTGTTTTTTTTTTTCATATGGGATGATGTAAACAT
>CAZEXJ010000267.1:0-7953 GCA_964516585.1 uncultured Alistipes sp. | reverse complement strand
AATTGGAGTTGATTAAAGAAAAGTTGATAGAATACCTTAAATCCATAGAAGAGCAAATAAAACCTGAATTAGTCAAGGATTGTATTCGGAATGCAATATACGAACCTTTCTCTGCCCAAGATATTTCCAATGGCGGCAATGACAAATTCAAGGATTTATTTGGAGTCACCTGCAAAAAGCGGCGAAGACGGAAATGAAGAGATTGCCACGCCTCGCTGCACTCAGCTCGCAATGACATGCTGTAACACCCCGCCCTGTCACTCCGAGGAGCGCGAAGCGCGACGTGGGAGTCTCTATTTTTCCTCTCCCCACCGGGTTTTGCAGGTGACGCGAAAAATCATAATCGCGTGTACAAAATCATCTTATCGCACTGCAGAGGCACGTCGCGACCGATCTGTGCGACAAAAAAATGCGTATGCCGCTCTTGCGAACGGCATACGCGCAGTATCGATCGGTCGAAAAATCAAAAGCAATATTCCTCTTCCAATTGTATCAAAGGTCTGACTACATTTAAATTACCAAGTAGAAAAGCTTGGGCTTTATCTTCCTGTTCCTTGGTAAACTCCTCGACTAAATCATCAAATCGATCAGTGAATGTACGCATAAACGTCTCCTTGACCGACTCGTCGAGCGACTCGACATAATTCGTCATATCGGTTATCACACCCTCGACCGCGGCACGATTCTCGGCCACTATACCGTCTATGCACTCCTTTGCGAACTGCTCGGCTTGCTGCTCGGGTGTCAGTTCCTTTTTCTCCTTGCTGCCGCACGATACCATAACCAACATAGCGGCAACCATAAACAACAGTTTCTTCATAATACAACTATTAAGTGGGTTTAACATGTTTCTACAAATATACGAAATTTAGCTGAATTGACAAAATAATCGCTATTTTTGCAGACGAATAGATTATCGGCATTATGCAGAAAGAGATAGAACAGGCCGTAGAGGTGTTGCGCGACGGAGGATTGATCCTCTACCCTACCGACACCGTCTGGGGCATAGGCTGCGACGCCACCTCCGAGGAGGCTGTCGCAAAAATATATGCGCTCAAACAGAGCCGCAACAAACACTCGATGCTCGTACTGTGCCGCGACGCCGACATGGTGGTGCGATACGTCAACCGCGCACCGGGCATAGCCTTCGAGGTGATGGAGATGGCCGACAAGCCTCTTACGCTCATCCTGCCCGGAGCCGTGGGAGTGGCCGCCAACCTCATACCCGAGACGGGCACTATCGGCGTGCGCGTGCCGCAGCACGAGTTCTGCCGGCAGCTGCTCCGCAAGTTCGGCCGGCCGATCGTATCGACCTCGGCCAACATCTCGGGCGAACAGACGCCCAAACGGCTCGGCGAGGTCGACCGCCGCATAATCGACGGCGTCGATTTCGTAGTCAACCCCCGTTTCGAAGGACGCCCCACTGGCAAACCCTCGTCGATCATCTCGTTCGGCGAAGGCGGAGAAGTGAATATCATACGTCAATAGATAGGCATATGGCAAAGAGTATAATCACCCACATACAGAAACGATTCAACGACATCGATTCGTTCTGGCACGTCAACAACGTGGCGCAGCAGATGTATTTCGATCTTGCCAAAACAGAGTATTACCGGCAGGTGTTGAAGATCGACGGCACGTTCGACACGCTGCGCGTCATAACCGTATCCACCCACACCGACTTCCGCGGGCAGGTGCGCATGGACGACGACGTCCGCATCGAGACCACAGTCTCGCGCGTGGGCAACAAGAGCATGACAATACATCAGCGGCTGCTCTGCGGCGACGAATGCCGCACCGAGAGCACCTCGGTCATGGTGGCGTTCGACTACCGCGGCCAATGCTCGGTGGAGATACCCGACGCATGGCGCGAGAGACTGATTTAACGACAATCTGATATGACACTCATCGGCTCGACACTTTCGCGACACACGCTCACATGCATCGTCTTCATCGGGCTGCTCGCAGCCTCGGCGCTCCTCTCGCCGGCACTGGCGCTCTTTGCCGGCATCGCACTTGCGCTCACGCTGGGCAATCCCTACCCCTCTTTCGCAAAGCGGGCATCTAAGATCGCCTTGCAGGCCTCGGTGGTGGGCATAGGCTTCGGCATGAATCTTCACGAGTCGCTGGCGGCAGGCCGCGACGGCATGCTCTTCACAATTGTCTCGGTGGTGAGTGTGATGATACTCGGCGTAGTGCTCGGACGCCTGCTGGGAATCGACCGCAAGGGATCGTATCTGATAGCATCGGGTACGGCTATCTGCGGCGGCAGTGCGATAGCTGCCGTGGGACCGGTGATCGATGCCGACGACGATCAGATGTCGCTGTCGTTAGTCACGATATTCGTGCTCAATGCCGTGGCGCTGTTCATATTTCCGGTCATAGGCCGCGCAATGGGACTCACCCAGCCGCAGTTCGGCATGTGGGCAGCCATAGCCATTCACGACACCAGTTCGGTGGTGGGAGCTGGCGCCGCCTATGGCGATGAGGCATTGCAAATAGCCACCACCGTCAAGCTCACCCGCGCATTGTGGATCATTCCGCTGGCGCTCTTCTCGACATTCGTGTTTCGCTGCCGAGGCAAGCGAGTGACAATCCCGTGGTTTATATTGCTCTTCGTTGCGGCCATGGCACTCAACACCTACACCGGCATACCAGCCGTGATTACACGCACCATAGTCGACGTATCGCACCGCGTGCTCTGCATGACGCTCTTTCTGATAGGCTGCGGATTGTCGATGTCGGTCGTTCGCACCGTAGGCATGCGTCCTCTGCTGTTGGGCGTAATACTGTGGGCGATTATCTCGGTGTCGACACTGGCCGTCATAACGCTTTTGTAGCAGTCCGTCTGCCGCCCGTCACGACACTGTCGGGCGGCTAATCCTCGTCGTCGGAGTCGAAAAACATCTCCTCCATAAGCGAATCGATCTCGCGCCGCTCCTTCTTGGTCGGACGCCCCGTACCGCGGTCGCGAAAGACGAATATCGTCTCGTGCGGTGCGTGCAGTTTGTCCAACTCCTCCTGCGGCGTAATGTTGCGGCAGTACAGAGGCACATTCTTGGCGGGCTGGCGGCTCGACACTATATCCGCCACCTCGTAGGAGTAATTGACGCGCTCGCGCCGCACGCCTATGCGATCGCCCACGCGCACCTCGCGCGAGGGCTTCACCGTCACGCCGTCAACCGTCACGCGATTCTGACGTATAGCCTCGGCCGCATCGCTGCGCGTCTTGAATATGCGCACAGCCCACAAATATTTATCGAGTCTTACAGGTTCCATAATTTTTTGTTTTGTTCCGACATCACCGGCCGCCGACGCCGTTTATTTGTCATTCTGAGCAGGCCGCAGGCCGACGTGAGAATCTCTGCCCTCGCTGTCGGGAACAGTCGTCCACAACCAGATTCTTCGCTTCACGTTGTTACGCTCAGAATGACAAGACGAGCAGGCATATATTCCACGACCCGAGATTGCCACGCCTCGCTTCGCTCGGCTCGCAATGACAGCGTGCAAGCCCGTCACGCCCTCTCGTCGAGCGAGTTGGTGCGACTAACACTCAGTATCATACCCAATGCCAATGTAGTGAACAGCAGCGACGAACCGCCGCGCGATATGAGCGGCAGGGTCTGTCCTGTCTCGGGTATCAGGTTGACCTGCACCATGATATGCAGCAACGCCTGACACGTTATCAAAAGTCCCAACCCCAATGTCATAAGTGCCGGGAAAGGCGTGCGGCAGGCGCGGAATATCTCTATCGAGCGGAAGAACACCCACAGATAGAGCATCATAAGTATCAAAGCTATGACCGATCCGTACTCCGAAACGAAGAATGCGTAGGCATAGTCGCTCTCGGGGTGCGTCACCAATGCGCGCGTGGTGCTGTGTCCCGCCCCCTCGCCGAACAGTCCTCCCTCGCGTATGGCGATCATCGCGCGCTGCGTGTCGGACATCTGGTAGCTCGTGCGGGGCGTTTCGGACGATGTCCACTCCTTGACCCACGTCGAGAGTCGTCCTCCGGCCACATCGGCGCGGCCTATGCGCAGCACACTCAAAAGCAGCAAGCCAACGACACACATAAAGGCCGTGAATTTCACTAATTCGCGCATCCTCACGCGACCTATGTACAACATTATCAGCGACGCGATGAATATGAGTATCGCCGACGAGGTATGTGCCGGCACCACCACGCCGCACGACACGAACACAGGTTTCAGCAGCGGCCAAGTGTTCTCCTTCAGTATACGTTTCTGCCGCACATCGGAGAGATGTATGCTCGTCGGCATTAGGTTGATGCGGTTGATGCTGCCCTGCCGCGACGACATCTGCCGCGCCAGCATCAGAATAGTCATCACCTTCAACCCCTCCGAGGGCTGGAACTGCACCGAGCCTATGGCTATCCAGCGCGCGGCGTCGTTGGCCGTCGTGCCGATGAAATAGGTGAGCACGGTCAAGACCACGAACGACCAGTACAGCAACGGGGTAAGACGATAAAAAATCTTCCAGTCGACCTTGTGTATCAACACAATGGCCGGTATACACAAGAACACGAGCATGATCTGCTGCCGCAGCGACTGCGTGGTCGTGAAGCGCGACGATATGTCGTAGGCCATCTTCGCCGTCGACGAATAGACCACCAATATCGACACCACAACCAACACGGTGAATATGACCCACAGCACCCTGTCGCCGCCGATTATCCGCCGGCGCGAGGCGAGCACCTGCTGCGCCGCTCCGCCACCCTGCGTCTGCTCCGTCGTCTTACTCTTTCGCGCCATTGTCGAGTATGTTATCCTTTACCCACTGCTTGAACTCCTCGCCGCGGTTCTCGTAGTTGCGGAACAGGTCGAAGCTCGCGCATGCGGGCGACAGCAGCACCGTATCGCCGCTCTCGGCCGCAGCCACGGCGGCGCGCATGGCCTCGTCGAGCGACGAGGTCGACACCACTTTCGGCACGACGCCCGTAAACTCCTCGATGAGCTTGCGGTTGTCCACACCCATGCAGATGAGAGCCTTGACCTTCTCCCGCGCAAAGGCTTTCAGCGGCCGGTAGTCGTTGCCCTTGTCCGTACCGCCCGCAATCCACACCGTAGGGCGCGTCATGCTCTCCAACGCATACCACACCGAATCGACATTGGTGGCTTTCGAGTCGTTGACATACTGTATGCCGTCGCGCTCGCCGGCCGGTTCGAGCCTGTGCTCGACAGGCGAGAAGTCGTAGATCGAGCGCACGATGCTCTTCGGATCGACGCCCGCCGCCAACGTCGCCAACGAGGCCGCCATAGCGTTGTAGGCATTGTGCAGACCCTTGATGCGCATCTTGTCGACATCGACCGTCACGCTGCGCTCGCCGACCGAAGCGGTGAACTCCCTGCCGTCGAGGAAGGCATCGCCCGCCGTCGAGGCCATGGCCGTATGCGCCGCAAAGGGCAGGCGGCGTTGACGCATACGCCCGCCGAGAAGCTCCATTTGCCGGGTGGTCATCTCGTCGTCGGCCGAATAGATGAAGGCGTCCGACGCCCGTTGATTCTGCGTAATGCGCATTTTCGAGAGGGCATATTTTTCGAACGAGTGGTCGTAGCGGTCGAGATGATCGGGCGTGATGTTCATCAACACCGCCACATCGGCACGGAACTTATACATGCCGTCGAGCTGGAACGAACTTAACTCCAACACATACCAGTCGCAGTGCCCCTCCGCCACCGAGCAGGCGAAGCTCTCGCCTATGTTGCCGCCGAGCGCCACGTTCATGCCGGCATCGCGCATAATCTTGTATATCAACGATGTTGTCGTAGTCTTGCCGTTCGAGCCGGTGATGCAGATCGTGCGTGCGCCGTTGAGATACCTCCCGGCGAACTCTATCTCCGAGATGACGGGTATGCCGCGTTCGCGTATGCGGCGGACGATCGGAGCCGTCTCGGGTATGCCGGGTGATTTTACGACCTCCGAGGCCGACAATATCAGCTCCTCGGTATGGCCGCCATCCTCGTATGGCACCTGCCACTCGTCGAGCTGCCGGCGAAACCTGTCGGCAATGTGTCCGGCATCGGACAAAAACGTATCGAATCCCTTTTTCTTGGCCAATATGGCGGAGCCGCAACCGCTTATGCCTCCGCCCAAAACCACTATGCGTCGAGCCATTGTTATCTTATTTTGAGTGTTACGAGTGTGAGTGCCGACAACAGCAGCGATATGATGAAGAAGCGCATCATGATCTTAGTCTCGAATATGCCGCGTTTCTGGTAGTGATGGTGCAGCGGCGACATGAGGAATATGCGCCGTCCCTCGCCGTATTTGCGTTTGGTGTATTTGAAGTAGCTCACCTGTATCATCACCGACAATGCCTCGATGAGGAACACGCCGCACAGCAGGGGCAGCAGCAGCTCCTTGCGTATGCACAGCGCGAATACGGCGATAAGGCCGCCTATGGTCAAAGAGCCGGTATCACCCATGAATATCTGCGCCGGGAAGGAGTTGTACCACAAGAAGCCCACCAACGCACCGGCAAAGGCCGCGGCGAAGACGATCAACTCGCCGCTGTCGGGTATATACATTATGTTAAGGTAGTCGGAGTAGATGATATGTCCCGACAGATAGGCCAATATACCCAATACCAACACTATCGGCACCGAGACTCCCGTCAGCAGGCCGTCGAGACCGTCGGTAAGGTTGGCGCCGTTCGACACGGCCGTAATGATGAATATGGCCACCAATATGTAGAGTATCCACGCCGCCGTGTCGTTGCCGCCCGTAAAGACATTGTAGTTGAGTTCGGTATTTTTCAGGAACGGTATCGAGGTCTCGGTGGTCTTCTTGGGCGTGGTGCTTATGACGCGTTCGTCGTCGAAGGTCTCCGTGCGGCCGTCCTCGACATATGTCACCGTTTCGGTCTCGACCACCTTGTCGCACACCACGATGTCGTTCGACAGCCACATCACGCTGCCGACGATGATGCCCAAACCGACCTGTCCGACGATCTTGAACCGGCCGTTAAGCCCCTTCTTGTTGTGGCGGAACACTTTGATATAATCGTCCAGTCCGCCGATGAGTCCCAGCCACACGGTCGATACCAACATAAGTTGTATGTAGATGTTCGACAGTTTGCCGAACAGCAGCACCGGCACCACCACGGCCAGAATGATTATGATGCCGCCCATGGTGGGCGTACCCTTCTTCTGCAACTGCCCCTCCAAGCCCAAATCGCGCACCTCCTCGCCTATCTGCCTGCTTCGCAGCATATTGATTATGCGTTTGCCGAATACTATGGCTATGAGCAGCGACAAGATTATCGCCGCCGCCGACCGAAACGAAATATATTGGAACATACCCATGCCGGGCAGGTCGGTCGCCTCGTCGAGATATTTGAAAATCGAATAAAACATTGTATTTCTCCTTTATCGTTTTGTCTGTTTGCTTCTTGTATGTTTGCGTTAGTTCACCCTCTCGCCGGCTGCGCCTCGCGCCATAACCCCCTTGGCACGGAAAGCCTCGCGCAGCTCCTCGCGGTCGTCGAAATGGTGTTTCTCGGCGCCCACGATCTGGTAGTCCTCGTGCCCCTTGCCAGCCACGAGTATGATGTCGCCCGGGCGCGCCAGCATCACGGCCGTTTTAATCGCTTCGCGGCGGTCGGTTATTTTAAGGTATCCGCACCCCTGCTCCACACCTGCCGTCATGTCGGCGAGTATCGACTCGGGATCCTCTGTACGGGGGTTGTCCGATGTGAATATGGCCGTTGTGGCATGTTCGACAGCTATGGCCGCCATCTCCGGACGCTTCGTCCGGTCGCGGTCGCCGCCGCAGCCGCATACAACTATAAGATGCGAATCCTTGCGGCGTATCTCGTCGATTGTCTGCAACACGTTCTCCAACGCATCGGGCGTATGGGCGTAGTCGACTATGGCCACCGTGCCGTCGTCGGCTGCGACAGGCTCGAAGCGTCCCGCCACCGAGCGCATGGCG
>CAZEXJ010000266.1:0-12497 GCA_964516585.1 uncultured Alistipes sp. | reverse complement strand
GATCACAGGACTTTACTTCGTGGCTCCGGCCTTGATATCGCTCGCCATACACTTCGCCATGAAACGCGCGGGCTGGGTCAAACCCGGTGACATGAAGATCGGATAGGGGCGTTCCCGCCTGCTGTGTGGAGGGGAAAATTTTTGGTTCACCCTCGAAACCCGGTGGATACGGGGATGAAGAGATTGCCACGCCTCGTTACACTCGGCTCGCAATGACAGTGTGCAACGCCCCTCCTTGTCACTCCGAGGAGCGTGCTTTGCACGCGACGTGGGAGTCTCTGCACTCGACATGACAGAGGAAATATTTTTGCATGGTTTTTTGCTCTCCCCACCGGTTTTTGCAGGTGATCCGAAATTTTCTTAGCCTGCCGGGGCGGGGCACAGCAGCCGAATATGAAAAATCCGCAGGAGATCATCTCCTGCGGATTTTTGTCCATGCCGTGCGGAGCTGAAACAAATCCGCACCCTGACTCGCGTTTACAGGCGAGCCTTGATCTTCTTCGACTCCTCCTCGTAACCGGGCTTGTCCAACAGGGCGAACATGTTCTTCTTGTAGGCCTCCACGCCGGGCTGGTTGAACGGGTTGACTCCGAGCATGTAGCCGCTTATGCCGCAGGCCTTCTCGAAGAAGTAGAGCAGCTGTCCCACGGTGCGCTCGTCGATGCGTGCTATCTCTATGCGCATGTTGGGCACGCCGCCGTCGACATGTGCTATGCGCACGCCCAACTCGGCCATCTTGTTGATCTCCGAGATGCGCTTGCCTGCGAGATAGTTAAGTCCGTCGAGGTTCTCGGCGTCGGTCTCGACGCGAACCGTGTGTTTCGACTCGGCAACCGATATGATCGTCTCGAAGAGCGTGCGCTCGCCCTCCTGTATGTACTGACCCATAGAGTGCAGGTCGGCCGTCAGTGTGACGCTTGCCGGGTAGATGCCCTTGCCCTCCTTGCCTTCGCTCTCGCCGTAGAGCTGCTTCCACCACTCGGCGATGTAGAGCAGTTTAGGTTCATACGAGCCGAGAATCTCGATCTTTTTACCGCTGCGATAGATCGCGTTGCGAACGATTGCGTATTGGGCTGCGGGGTTCTCCTCGACGGGTGTCTGCTCGCCGCAAAGCCTCTCCATGTCGCGTGCGCCCTCGACCAGAGCGCGGATATCGACGCCTGCAACGGCTAACGGCAGCAGCCCTACGGGGGTGAGCACCGAGTAGCGGCCGCCCACATTGTCGGGAATGACGAAAGAGGGATAACCCTCGTTGTCGGCAAGCGTTTTCAGTGCGCCGCGCGCCTTGTCGGTTATGGCCACGATGCGCTCGGCGGCCTCGGCCTTGCCGTAGCGTCTCTCTATCTCGGCCTTGATCAGGCGGAAAGCTATGGCCGGCTCGGTGGTGGTGCCCGACTTCGAGATGACTATCGCCGCGATCCGGCGATCGGCCGTGGCTGCAAGCAGTTCGTATGTGTAGTCCTCCGAGATGTTCTCTCCGGCGAAGATGACGGTCGGGTTGTCGTGATGTCTCTTGATCGACTCGAACGAATCGGTCATGGCTTCCAAAACGGCCTTGGCTCCCAAATACGAGCCGCCTATGCCTATGCAGATGACTATCTCGGCTCTGCTGCGCAGTTTGGCCGCCGCAGCCTCTATGGCCGACAGCTCCTCCGCGCTTATCGACGAGGGCAGCGCCACCCAGCCTAAAAAGTCGTTGCCGGCACCCTTGCCCGAGTGCAGCAGCGCGTTGGCGCGTGCGGCTTCGGCCTTCATCTGTTCCGTGATTGTGACGCCGGCATGCGCGGCATCGAATTTAATCAGTTCCATAGTCTCAGTAATATTTTTGTTTTATCCGGTTATAAAAGTTTAGTTGTCAGATGCTGCATCCGCTCGCGAACCGAGGCGCCGCCGTAGAGGACATCGTAGACCATGTCGGCCACGGGCATGCGGTCGCTGTATCCGGCCGAAGTGTGACGTATGCACTCGGCGGCATAGTAGCCCTCGGCCACCATTGTCATCTCGTTCAGCGCGCTCTTGACCGAACACCCCCTGCCGATAAGGTTGCCCAACCGGCGGTTGCGGCTCAGCGGCGAGTAGCAGGTCACAAGCAGGTCGCCAAGATAGGCGGCGGAGGCCGTGTTGCGCCCGCTGTCGGGCAGGCGCCAGTCGAGATACGAGGTCATCTCGCGTGCGCAGTTGGCTATCAGCACCGCTAAAAAGTTGTCGCCGTAACCCAATCCCACGGCCATGCCCATGGCTATGGCGTAGACGTTTTTCAATATGGCGGCATACTCCACGCCCAATACGTCGGACGAGTAGCTGCACCGCACATGATCGGCAGAGATCAATTCGCCCGCTTCGCGTGCGCACTGCCTGTCGGGGCAGGCTACCGTCAGATACGACAGCCGCCCTATGCACACCTCCTCGGCATGCGACGGGCCTGTTACGATGCACATGCGCTCCGGCTCCACTCCGTAGTGCCGGAGCATATATTCCGACACGGTGAGATAATCGCCCGGAATGATGCCCTTGACGGCCGACACGACCGTCTTGCCGTCGAGACTTGCCGTGAGCGGCGCGAGGAAGTCTTTGAGAAAGGCCGACGGGGCGGCGAGTATGACGGTGCCGGCATTGGCAACGACCGAATCGAGATCGTCCGATACGACGATCCGCGAGCGGTCGATTTCGACATACGGCAGATACTTGCAGTTGTGCCCGCTGTTGCGCAACGATTCGGCAATCTGTGCGTTGCGAACATGCCATCTTACGCAGCGGCCATTGGTCGTCAGAGTCTTGACTATGGCCGTAGCCCAACTCCCGTAGCCCACGACGGCGCATTGTCCGTCAGTAGCGGCAACATATCCCATAAGCAGAAATTTTATTGAGCAAAAGTAGATAAAAATTGCCAAAGTATTGCAATATGTCTATATCTTTTTGCTATCTTTGCCGATGTATATACGCATGGCGTACTCTGCGGACTTGCCGCTGCTGTTGCAACGGCCGTTCGGGGAGTTTCGTTGGGCGAGAGATCGATACGATTAATAAAAAACGATTATTCGCAATGGGATTTTTTTCTTTGACACAAGAGTTGGCCATCGACCTCGGTACGGCCAATACACTGATAATGCACAACGGCAAGGTTGTCGTCGACGAGCCGTCGATCGTGGCCTTGGATGTACACACGGCCAAGGTGATGGCCATAGGTCACAAGGCGCGTCAGATGCACGAGAAGACCAACCCCAACATCAAAACGATACGTCCGTTGAAGGATGGCGTGATTGCCGATTTCAACGCCACTGAACTGATGCTGCGCGGCCTGATAAAGAAAGTGCATGCTTCCAGCGGCCTGTTCGCTCCGTCGCTGCGCATGATGATCTGCATACCGTCGGGATCGACCAATGTCGAGATCCGCGCCGTGCGCGACTCGGCGCAGCATGCCGGCGGCCGCGAGGTATATCTCATCTTCGAGCCTATGGCTGCGGCTTTAGGCGCAGGACTCGACGTCGAGGCTCCCGAGGGCAACCTCATCATCGACATCGGCGGCGGTACGTCGGAGATAGCCTGCATCTCGTTGGGCGGCATCGTATGTTCCGAATCGATCAACGTTGCGGGCGATGTATTCACATCCGACATTCAGAACTACATACGCCAGCAGCACAACATCCGCATAGGCGAGCGCACGGCCGAGAAGATCAAGTGCGCCATAGGCGCGGCAGTGCCCGAGTTGGAGGAGGAACCCGACGACTACGAGATGACGGGACCAAACATGCTTACCTCTATGCCGCAGAAGATAACCCTGAATTACAGCGAGATCGCATATGCCTTGGACAAATCTTTGGTCAAGTTGGACAACGCCCTGATGAAGGTGTTGGAGGATATGCCGCCCGAGTTGTATTCCGATGTGGTGAGGAACGGCATCTACCTTGCCGGCGGCGGCGCCCTGATCAAGGGCTTAGACCGCCGTCTGAGCGAGAAGTCGGGGCTGCCTGTACACATTGCCGAAGATCCGCTGCGCGCAGTGGCTCGCGGTACGGGCATCGCATTGAAGAACATAAACAGCTTCTCGTTCCTGATGAAATAGTGTCGCCCTTGTGGCGAACGCGTAGAGCAACCGTCGGGCGCATGCGCGGCGGTTGTCAATGTTTGACAACGGTTCGATGTACAGACTCTACATATTCGTAAAACACACATACGTGCTTCTGCTGTTTCTGCTGTTGGAGATAGCGGCATTGAATCGTTATGCCTCGTCGACGGCATATTCGCAGGCCAAAATACTTGCGCGCACCGCAGCCGTAACGGGGGCGGTAAGCGGAGCTGTGAGCGATGTGGGTCATTACTTCTCTCTAACGTCGGAGAACGCCGCGCTGACCGAACGGCTCGCCTTTGTCGAGACGCAGCTGGCCGCCCGGACAGAGGCCGAACAGAGCGCAGAGACACTCTCTGCCGGCGATATCATGCCGGCCGACAGTTTAGCCACGGAGTGGGCGCAATACCAGTTCTATACGGCGCGCGTGGTGTCGTCGTCGACCGACAAGCCGCGCAACTTCGTGATACTCAACCGCGGCCTTGCCGACGGCATCAGAGAGGACATGGCCGTGGTCACGCCCGACATGAAACTGATAGGCTACATCGTATCGTGCTCGGAGCGCTATTCGGCCGTGCTGCCGCTTCTGAACACCACGTTCCGCATAGGCGGCCGTCTTGCCGACGGCAACCATTTCGGATCGGTGTCGTGGGACGGACGTTCGCCCTATTACGTGACGCTCGGCGAGTTGTCGAAATATGCCGACATATCGAAGGGCGCTGCCGTCACGGTCTACTCGGAGCGGTTTCCCGAGGGCATCATTATCGGCCATGTCGAGGACTACGCGCTCAACTCGGCCGAAACGGCCTACTCGGCACGCCTGAGGATCGCAGCCGACATGTCGGCCATATACAACGTAATCATCATAGAGAACACTCACTATGGCGAGGTGGAGACACTGATAGAGGATACCAAAAACCGTTTTCGATAGGCCGAGTGCCGAGCCGGCCGGCCTGTTCGGGATATGCCGAGGCGTGGGAGGGGGAAAAAAAGAAGGAAGGTGTAAAATTTTTGAATGACATAAACAATTCAACCGATGTACAGATACCGATCATACGTATGGCTCTTTATAGCTGTCATGGCGTTGCAGATACTGCTGCTCGACAACCTGTCGCTTAGCATGTGGCTGCGGCCGATGATCTTTCCTGTCGTAATACTGCTGCTGCCGGTAGAGTGGCGCACGGTGTGGGTGCTTCTGTCCGCCGCCGCAATAGGCTGGATACTCGACACGGCTACGGGCTTTCAGGGACTCTACACCGCATCGCTTCTGCCCATAGCCATGATTCGTGCGGCCATAATACGTCTTACGGCCAATCGCGAGGTCGAGCAGGGCGACCAGTCGGAGCTGCTGCCGAGTCTGAGCCGCAAACAGCTGTCGGTGTACATATCGGTTGCCGTGGTGCTGCATCATACGATGTTTTTCTTTTTGGAGACCATGTCGGCGACGCTGTTGTGGTACACCGTGTTGAAAGTGGCGGCCAGCAGCGCGCTGTCGATACTGCTGTCGTGGCTCATAGCATCGTACTTCATGTCTAAAATATCGGCTGCGCAATGAGATACGAAAACGAATCGGCACGCCGTTACGCTATCCTGCGCCGGGTGGTGATGATAATTTTCGCCGCCCTTGCCCTCAGATTGTGTTACATACAGCTTATCGATACGCGATACAAGGAGATGGCCACCTCGAACATCATCCGCCGGGTGGTGCAATACCCGTCGCGCGGCGAGGTGCTCGACCGCCGCGGCGAGTATCTCGTCCAGAGCCGCGAGTGTTACGACATCATGGTGGTGTCGAAAGACATCCCGCGCGAGGGCTTCGACACCATGCGCATGGCCTCGATACTCGGCCTGTCGCCCGAATATCTGCGTTCGCAGCTCGAACGTGCGGCACACTATCCGCGAGCGCCGTTTCGCATTACGAACTACGTATCGCAGCAGGCCAAACTGGCATTCGACGAGTGTTACTTCAAGGGCTTCTACACCGTGTTCCGCACGGCGCGCCAGTATCCGCGCAAGATAGGCGGCAACCTGTTAGGCTACGTGGGTGAGATCAGCGAAGACGATCTTAAACGCTGGCACTACTATTCGGCGGGCGACTACATCGGCGTGGGAGGCGTGGAGTCGGCCTACGAGGTGGAGCTTCGCGGCAAGAAGGGAGTGAAGGTGGAGACTTCCGACACGCACGGAGCTATCAAAGGCTCGTATATGGACGGAGCGTTCGACACGCTGCCCGTCAACGGCCGTCGTTTGGTCTCGACGATCGATGCGCGCCTGCAAGCCTTCGCCGAGGAACTTATGGCCGGCAAGGTTGGCGCCGTGGTGGCCATAGAACCCTCCACGGGAGAGATCCTCGTCATGGCCTCGTCGCCCACATACGACCCCGACGAACTTGTCGGCCGCCAGCGGGGCAACAACTATTACGAGCTGTTGAAAAATGTGCAGAATCCGCTGTTCAACCGTGCCGTAAAATCGAAATATCCCCCCGGCTCGACCTTCAAGTTGGTGCAGGGGCTGATCGGCTTGCAGGAGGGCGTGCTGCGCCCGGGCGACACTCACCCCTGCAACGAGGGCTTCACGGTGGGCAAACGCAAGGTGAAGTGCCACTCCCACCGTTCGCCTGTCGATCTGCGCGATGCCGTGGCCACATCGTGCAATGCATACTTCTGCTATGTGTTCAAGGATATAATCTCCAACCCCAAGTACGGCAGCGTCAAACGCGGTTTGGAGGTGTGGCGCGAATATGTCGAGAGCTTCGGTTTCGGCCGCACCCTCGACAGCGACTTCATCGGCGAGGGCACGGGCAACGTCCCCTCGGCGGCCGACTACGACCGCATGTACAACGGCCGCTGGAACTGGGGTACGCCCATATCGCTCTCCATAGGTCAGGGCGAAATGGGCTGCACGCCGTTGCAAATGGCCAATCTCGCGGCCATAGTGGCCAATCGCGGCTACTACTACATACCGCACATCGTCAAGCAGATCGAGGGGCGCGATTCGATCGACGCACGCTTCTACGAACGGCAGTACACCAAGGTCGAGAGCCGCTATTTCGAACCTATCGTCGAGGGCATGTGGCGCGGAGTCAACGTATGGGGCACCTCGCGCAATGCCGCCCTGCCGGGATTGGACGTCTGCGGCAAGACGGGCACGGCGCAGAACCCCCACGGCAGAGATCACTCGACGTTCCTGTCGTTCGCCCCGAAAGACAATCCGCGCATCGCCATATCGGTCTACGTCGAGAACGGCGGTTTCGGCGCCACGATAGCACTGCCCATAGCCAGCCTCATCGAGGAGCTGTATCTGACCGATACGATACAGCGTCCGGAGATGGTGCGTTATGTCAAGGAACACGTAGTATATTATCCCTATTATGAGAAACTTCGAGCGCGTCAAAAGCAGGAATAACAGGTTCGACGTCTCGTTGGAGAGGTTGTTCGGCGGCATCGACAGGGTGGCGGTGCTGCTCTACGTGCTGCTTGTGGCCGTAGGATTCGTCTGCATCACGGCGGCATCATACGACGACTCTATCGAATCGGTCTTCTCGTCGGATCACTTCTATATAAAACAGCTGATCTGGATCGGCATATCGTGGTTCATAGCGCTCGTGCTGCTGTTAACCGACGAGAAGTATTTCCACATGTTGGCATACCCGTTCTATCTGTTGGGCATAGCGTCGTTAGTGGCCGTACTGCTGTTCGGCCGCGAGGTCAACGGAGCCAAGGCATGGTTCGAACTGGGCGGCGTGCGCATACAGCCCGTCGAATTCGTCAAGATAGCCACCTCGCTGACACTGGCGCGCGTGATGAGCGCGTACTCCTTCTCCATATCGCGTCCGAGCGATATATTCAAGGTGGCGGCGATCATACTCCTGCCGTTAGGCATCATCATCTTGCAGAACGACACCGGTTCGGGCATCGTGCTCTGCTCGCTGCTGTTCGTGCTCTATCGCGAGGGTCTGAGCCGCGCGCTCTGCCTGCCGCTGCTGCTGATCGTATTCCTGTTCATATTCTCGTTCATAATCGAGCCTCTGCCGCTGTTCCTTATTCTGCTGACACTATTCGTGCTGTACAGTGCGGCGCACACAGGTGAGTGGACGGTGCACGTGCGCTTTTTGGCATTCACCCTGTTGGCCTCGCTGCTGTTGGCCACGGCTACGCCGCTGAGCGGTTATGCAGCGCTGATGATCGTATGCGGCGTCGAAGCAGCGGTGCTCGCCGCCGTATCCATACAGAGCAAGGCCTACCAGCTGATGTGGCTTACGGCCATGTTCGTCGGCTCGATGATATTCGTCCCGACGACCGGCTACATATTCGACCATGTGTTGAAGCCTCACCAGCAGGATCGCGTGTTGAGCTTCGTGGGCATGAAGAGCGACCCGCTCGGCATCGACTACAACGTCAACCAGTCGCAGATAGCCATAGGCTCGGGCGGCTTTGCGGGCAAAGGGTTCCTGCAAGGTACGCAGATCAAATACAACTTCGTGCCGGAAAAACACACCGACTTCATATTCTGCACGTTAGGCGAGGAGTGGGGCTTTATGGGCGCCATGGCGGTGCTCGGACTGTTCATCGCTCTGATAATGCGGCTTATGAAGATGGGCGAACGCATCAAGGAGCCTTTCGGGCGCATATATTGCTACTGTGTGGCCTCGATACTGCTGTTCCATGTGTTCGTCAACGTGGGCATGACCATAGGATTGATGCCGGTCATGGGCATACCGCTGCCGCTTATGAGCTACGGCGGATCGTCGTTGGCGGCATTCACCATACTTATAATAATAGCCATACGTCTCGACGCATCGACTAAACACGAAGATTCGACGCTGTGACGCAAACATATAAAATATTAGCACTATGATTTATGCAGCATATATTGTCGTGGCCTCGTTAGTGGTCTGGTTTTCCATATTAGCCTCGCGATATATCGACATGATCGACCGCTCGACACGTTTGTCGGGGGCATTTCTCGGCGGCGTGCTGCTGTCGGCCGTAACGTCGCTGCCCGAGCTGTTCACCAGCATCTCGGCCACGGTGTTTATCGATCAACCCGATCTCTGCATCGGCAATATTCTCGGCAGCGACCTCTTCAACATGGCCATGTTGGGCGTGGTGATACTCTTCTCCATACGTCTGTTCGGCCGCGCCGCCTGCTCGCGCAGCCACCTCATCGTGACGGGCTACCTCACTCTTATGTACGCCGCACTGGGGCTGCGGTGGGCGGGAGTCATATCGCTGCGCATAGGGTGGTTCGACTCGACGACACTCGTCATCTTCGCCCTGTATGCCCTTTCGGTGCGTCATCTCGCCGCCGAAAACGGCGATGACGCCCCCGACGACCAAGACTCGAAGTGCAGTCTTACCGTCGGGCAGATCGCCGCGCGCTTCACGTTGGCGAGCATCTGCATCATCGTGTTGAGTATCGCCCTGACCTACATCACCGACGACATCTCGGAGCGGCTCAATCTGGGAGCGGGACTCGCCGGCGCGCTGTTTCTCGGTGTGGCCACCTCGCTGCCCGAGGTCACGTCGACCATCGCGCTGTTCCGCATGCGCAACTACAACATCGCCGTAGGCAATATCATAGGCAGCAATGTATTCAACTTCTTCATATTGGGCATCGCCGACTTCGTCTCTCGCGGACAGGGCGTTTACAGCTTCGCCGACGAAAAGGTGCAGGCGCTGCTGCTCTTCGGCAGCGTAGCCACGCCCATAGCCGCAGCCCTGCTGATGAGTCGCCGCCCCGCGATACGCGCGGCCTGTGCCATAGGCATGGCGGCATGCTATATATGTTTTCTGCTCAACTGAAAATTCGGCTCACCGGCAAAACCCGGTGGGGGGGGGAAAAAAAAGGAAAAACTATGCAAAAATATCTCCGCTATCATGTCGAGTGCAGAGACTTCCACGGTCGGGCTATGCCCTCCCTCGGAGTGACATTGCGGGGCGTTGTACTATGTCATTGCGAGCCGAGCGCAGCGAGGCGTGGCAATCTCTTGATTCCCGTCTCCACAGGGTTTCGAGGGTGAACCGAAAATTCTTGGCATAGGGGCGGCAGCCCGACATTGCTGAAAACATTCGGCAAAGGCCGCAGCGGAGTGCCGCTTTTGGCGGAAAATTCATTATATTTGTATTTAAGAAAAATACGGAAATGAAGCACAGAAGATATACGATAGGATTCGACGCCAAACGCGCCAATGCCAACCGCACGGGGTTGGGCAATTACAGCCGGTTCGTCATAGAGGCATTGTCGAGGGCTTGCGGCAACAGCGCCTATTTCAGATTGTATATACCCAAGCGCAAAGCCAACAGGGAGTTCGATGCGATAGCGGAGATGCCCAACGTCGAAGCCATGGTGCCGCGCGGCGGTCTGTGGCAGAAGCTCTCGGCCGTGTGGCGCACGGTGCGTGTGGCTGCCGACGCCAAGGGCGACGACGTGGCGCTGTATCACGGTCTGAGCAACGAGCTGCCATTGGGACTCTCCCGGCGCGGCATACGCAGCGTCGTGACGATCCACGATCTGATATTCATGCGTTATCCGTCGTACTACAAACCCATCGACCGCATGATATACGAGTGGAAATTCCGCTCGGCATGCAAGCGCGCCGACCGCATAATAGCCGTCAGCGAGTGTACCAAACGCGACATAGTGAAGTTCTTCGGCACCGACCCCGACAAGATCGACGTCGTATATCAGGGTTGCGACAAGATGTTTTCGCAGCCTGTCGGGGAGTCGGAACGCGAGGAGGTTGCCGCGCGTTACTCGCTGCCCGGCCGCTATCTGCTAACGGTCGGCACATTGGAGGAGCGGAAGAACCTTATGGCGATAGTCGAGGCTCTGGCGCTGCTGCCGCAGGATATTCATTTAGTGGCCGTAGGACGCGCCACGCCCTACACCGAGCGCGTTCGTTCGCGCATCGGGGAGTTGGGGTTAGGCGAGCGCGTACACATACTCTCCGACGTGGCCTACACCGACCTGCCGGCCGTCTATGCCGGTGCGGAGGTGTTTGTCTACCCGTCGCGCTTCGAGGGCTTCGGCATACCGGTCATCGAATCCCTGAGCATGGGCATCCCCGTCGTCGCGGCGACAGGTTCGTGCTTGGAAGAGGCGGGGGGAGAGTCGTCGAGATACGTATCGCCCGACGACCGCTGGGAAATGGCCGATGCAATAAAGGAGATCATCTCCGACGCCGAGCTGCGGCGCAAGATGACCGACGACGGGCGGCGATATGTCGAACGGTTCGCTCCGGAGAACATCGCACGCGGCATAATGAATTGTTACAGACACATAGGCATAGATTTGACAGATGACCGATAGAGATTTCCGCGTCGCGCTGCTCATTACGACGTACAACCGTCCCGACGCACTTCGACTCGTATTGAAAGCCGTTGCAGCACAGAGCGTACTGCCCGACGAGGTGTTGATCGCCGATGACGGCTCGCGCGACGACACGCGCGAGATGCTCTCAGCATTTGCACAGCAGGCGCCCTTCGTGCTGCGGCACGTATGGCACGAGGACAACGGGTTCCGCGTGGGCGTCATACGCAACAAGGCCATAGCCGCCGCCAAGAGCGACTACATAATACAGATCGACGGCGACATGCTGCCCCACCGGTGCTTTATCGAGGATCACCTGCGGCTGGCGCGTCGCGGATATATGGTCAGCGGCGGCCGCATACTCACCGACGAGAAACTGACCAAAGAACTTATCGCGCGGGGCGACGTGCGCGTGACCATGTGGCGGCGAGGCTTGGGCAACCGACTCAACTCGCTGCGGCTGCCGCTGTTGTCGCCGCTGCTCTACAATGTTCACTCCGACAGCTTCTCGGTGCGCAGTTGCAATTTAGCCGTATGGCGCGACGACATGATACGCGTCAACGGCTACAACGAGGATATCGTGGGCTGGGGTCGCGAGGACAGCGAATTAGCGCTGCGACTGATGAATGCCGGTGTCCGCAAACGCACGGCCAAGCTCGCCGCTCTGGCATATCACCTCTATCACCGCGAGGCCTCGCGCGACTCGCTCCCGCGCAACGACAATATTCTCGAAGCCGTCACACGCGCCGGAGCCGACCGTTGCGAGAACGGAATATCGAAATGGCTCCAATAGGCTCGGCTCGCAATGACAGGCGGGGTGTTGTACGCTGTCATTGCGAAGAGCAGGCTTTGCGCGCTCTGCCTGTCATTCTGAGGAGCGCGCAGCGCGACGTGAGAATCTCTGCACGCGACAAAATGAATGGTTTGCAAAAAAATGCACTTTGGTTTGCATTTTATAAAAATTTATGCTACTTTTGCAGCATAAATATGTATTTAAAAATGTTTCTTTACGCACAGAACTGGTGGTGGTGCTCGTTGACTGAGGCAGACAGCGAGTGGCCGGGTGTGCACATACAGAGCATATAGGGCATATTGATCCGATTCCGAATCCCGTTGTTTA
>CAZEXJ010000265.1:0-4152 GCA_964516585.1 uncultured Alistipes sp. | reverse complement strand
ACGCGCTCTTTTCCCCGCTGGTCTTTTTGGTCAACCGCGATCCGATGCGCTCACGCGGCTGGTTTGCAATTTCCTCCATTGACGAGCTGTATGAGCCGGAGGATTGCTCCGTCCTGCTCCCGCCAAGCGCTTACCTCGACATCGGACGAGCAGCCCTTAATTGTCGATATACATGGTCTTGCAACCCACGAGGCGTACGGCCGAGGAGTATCGCTACCCTCGCGGTGGGCTCTTACCCCGCCTTTTCACCCTTACCTCCCCGAAAGAAGGCGGTCGTTTTCTGTTACGCTGCTATACCCTCACGGACATCAAGTCGTTAGCTTGCGTGGCGCTCTGTGTTGCTCGGACTTTCCTCCCCCGTCAGAAGACGGCAGCGATAGAGCGTGTCTGCACTTTGTAATCGTATGTATATCCGCGCCAGTACCCTGCGGCACCGCCACGGCGGCCGAGCGGGGAGTTATCTCTCTGTCTCGGGCTTTATATCCTTTATGCGCAACTGCGTACTCACCGTGCCGCGATAGTGGTTCTCGACTATCTGGTAGCACACCGACACGGGACGTCCCGAGCGCACCCACTCGTAGTGCGTCGGCTGCTGGAAGGCTATCGACGGGATCGTCGTATAGGGCTTCTGCCGCTGCGTAAGATCCATGCGCAGGTGGTCGCACTCGGCGCCCACCAACTTGGCGTCGCCGCGGTTGCACGCGCCGCGCGTCATGAACACGGGTGCAGTGTTGCCCGGTCCGAAGGGCTGGAAGCGGTTGAGCTGACGATGAAAGTCGCTCGTTATATCGGAGAACAGCAGCTCGCTGTCGACATCGACCTGAGGCACCAAAATGGAGGGATCGATATTGTTCTCGACATAGTCGTTGAACCGCTTGGTGAACTTCGCCACATTCTCCTCGCGCATGGTAAGCCCTGCGGCGTACATGTGTCCGCCAAAGTTCTCCAACAGATCGGAGCACGACTCGACGGCCTGATAGAGATCGAAGCCCTGCACCGAACGTGCCGAGCCTGTCACCAAACCGTTGCTCTTGGTCAACACTACCGTCGGGCGGTAGTAGCTCTCGATGAGCCGCGAAGCGACGATGCCGACGATGCCCTTCATCCACTTGGGATTGTAGATCACCGTGCTCTTCATCGTCTTCATCTGCGGATGCGCCTCGATGAAGTCGTGCGCCTCCTGCGTCACGCTGCGATCGATGCTCTTGCGATCCTGATTGAACGAGTCGATGACATTGCCGAACTTCTGGGCTTCGCGCTCGTTACCCTCGATGAGCAGACTCACGGCAGCGTGTCCGCCCGACGGCGCGGCGTTCTCGTCCTCCTCGTCCATGCGCATGCGCCCGGCGGCATTGATGCGCGGTCCGATCTTGAAGACAATGTCGTCGATAGTTATGTCGTGCCCCTCCAAGCCGCATATCTTGATGATCGACAGCAGACCCTTCGAGGGCGACGAGTTGAGTTTGCGCAGGCCGTAGTAGGCTAAAATGCGGTTCTCGTCGACTAACGGGACTATATCCGAGGCAATGCTCACCACAAGGAGATCCAACAGATGCTCGATCTTCTGGAACGGGATACCGTTCTTGCGCGAGTAAGCCTCGACCAACTTGAATCCTACGCCGCACCCCGACAATTCGTCGAACGGATAGTCGCAGTCGTTGCGCTTAGGATCCAGAACAGCCACTGCCGCGGGGATCTCGTCGGCAGGGAGATGATGGTCGCAGATGATGAAATCCACGCCCCTTTCCTTTGCATAGGCAACCTTCTCTACGGCCTTAATGCCGCAATCCAGAGCTATGACCAGCTTCACGCCCTTGCGCACTGCGTGGTCGATGCTGCGGATCGATATGCCGTAACCATCGACATACCGGTCGGGAATGTAAAACAACAGGTTTTTGTGACCTATCTGGCTCAGAAACTTGTAGACTAACGACACGGCCGTCGTACCGTCCACATCGTAGTCGCCGTATATCATCACCTTCTCGTGATCTCTTACGGCCTGCTCCACGCGCGCCACCGCCTTGTCCATATCCTTCATAAGGAAGGGATCGTGCAAGTCGGACAGCTGCGGCGAGAAGAACTTCTTCGCCTTTTCCACGGTGTCTATGCCTCTTTGTACAAGCAGGTTCGTAAGTACGGGGGACATCGACAGGCGTGAAGACAACTCCTCCACCGCCCGCGGATCGCCCTGCGGCCTTACGACCCATCTCTTCTCTATGGGCATAATACTTAATTTTTATATATTTTAACATTCAAATTTTTGCTTAAACAGTTAATAAAAGGCTCCTTCACTTCGTCGAGCGTCACCTCGCGGCCAAGCTCGCGACTGAGCGACGTGGTGCCGCGATCGGCAAATCCGCACGGGTTGATATTCTCGAACCAGCGCAAATCGGTTGCCACATTCAACGCTAAACCGTGCATAGTCACGGCATGCGAAGCCCTTACCCCGAGGGCGCACAGCTTTCTCAATGCGCGTCCCTCGCCTATCCATACGCCCGAGGCGCCCTCCGAGCGGTGTGCCTCGATGCCCATGCCGGCCGCAAGGTCGATCACCGTCTGCTCCAAAGCGGATATATAGCGGCGTATGCCCAACTCCGCGCGGTCGAGATCGATTATGGGGTAGCAAACCAACTGCCCCGGACCATGAAAAGTGATGTCGCCTCCGCGATCTATGCGGTAAAGCTCGGCACCCATTGCGCGCAACCGCTCCTCCGAGAGCAGCATGTTGGCAGGATCGCCGCTCTTGCCTAACGTATAGACAGCCGGGTGCTCGACGATAAGCACCTCGCCGGCCTCGCCGTCGGGCTGCGTGTGCGAAAACTTGGCGGCGCACAATGCGTCGAACAGCGATCGTTGGAGCGACCAACACTCGCCGTAGGCCATAGTACCTAAATCTCTAATTCTTACATTCATATCCTCTTCACAGCTTCCAAAGCGGCATCGGCCAAATACGACGATCGCACCAAAGGCGCGCTCGCGCAGTAGTCGAAACCCATTTCGAGAGCTTGAAGACGATACCATTCAAACTTTTGGGGAGTGATATACGCCGCAACGGGGTGATGCTCCTTCGTAGGTTGAAGATATTGACCGATAGTGACTATCCGCACGCCTGCTTCGCGCAGGTCTGCCAATGCGGCCAGCACCTCTTCATCGCTCTCGCCCAAGCCGACCATAAGGCCGCTTTTGGCGACGGCTCCGCTTCGGGCTATGTGGCGCAGAGCAGCCAACGATGTGGCATACTTGGCGCGCGACCGCACCTCGGGAGTCAATCGCTCGACGGTTTCGATGTTGTGCCCCACAATGTCGGGGCGCGACGCCAGCACGATGTCTATCAGCTCCGTGCGGGCATCCATATCGGAAATAAGGAGCTCAATTGTTGCGTCGGGATTCTCTTTGCGTATCGCCTCCACCGTCCGCGCCCAATGTCGGGCGCCGTGGTCGGCAAGGTCATCACGCGTTACAGATGTCACCACGACATGCCTCAGCTGCATCAGCCTCACGCTCTCGGCCACATGCTCCGGCTCCGCCTCGTCCAAAGGCAGCGGCCGACCGCTTCGTGTGGCGCAAAACCGACAACTGCGCGTACAAATGTCGCCCATGATCATGAAGGTAGCCGTGCGACGGCTCCAACACTCGGCCTTGTTGGGACACATGCCACTGCTGCATATCGTATGCAGACAGTGCCCCTCGACGATGCGCTCCACCTCGGCGGAGGCCGCATCGCTGCGAAGTCTGATCTTCAACCAGTCCGGTTTTCTCAGTACGACGTTTTTGTCATGCACCTTCGGCATTTAAGTTCATTATTTTCCAATTGATGCAAATATACAAAAAAAATCAAATTCTCAGACAACCCGCGCCGTTTTTCATATATTTTTTTCTCGCCGCCGCTCCCGACGCACTCCACGGCACACCCCACGACGCACCCCGCCGCCAGTATTCCGCACGATTCACAATTCCGCACACGCCACGTGGGAAAAACAAACGTCGACCACAAAGCGACGGCTTACGCCGTTATATAATTCTGACCCCACCCCTGAATCCCCTCCCTCGGGAGGGGACTTGGGTCGCTTCGCTCCGGGTGGAGCGTTGAACGGTTGTCGGGAATCCCGAAGATCGCTTTGCGCGCTCTGTTTGTCATTCTGAGGAGCGCGT
>CAZEXJ010000264.1:0-6764 GCA_964516585.1 uncultured Alistipes sp. | reverse complement strand
TGACGGATAGTATATGCCTGAGGATTGGTCAGATAGTCGGCATCCTCGGCATCGGCGTAGATCGTCGCCACGTAGGTCTTGTCGGGATCGAGGAAATCGAAGGTGATCTGCGACAGATACTCCTTTTCGCCCGTGCAGTTGCCCACGAACCACTCGCCGCTATCCTTGGCCTGACGCGCCACGGTGATATACTCGCCCGGAGCAGCTTCGAGGTAACGGCTCTGCTGCCAATCTATGGCCACGTCCTTGATAAACTGGAACGCATCCATGAAACGCTCGTAGTTCTCGGGGAAGTCGGCGGCCATCTGCAACGGCGACGACATCACTACATATATGCCTAACTGGTTGGCTATCGTACAGTTGGCGTGCGACTTATTGTTGGGGTCGGCCTTCGATATATCCATTTCGAATATGCCGGGCGTGTAGTCCATCGGGCCGCCGATCAGACGCGTGAAGGGCAATACCGTCACATGCGACGGCTTCGATCCTCCGAATGCCTGATACTCAGTACCGCGCCCCGACTCGTTGCCGATGAGGTTGGGATATGTGCGGCACAGACCCGTGGGGCGCACCGCCTCATGTGCATTGACCATGATCTGGTAGTCGGCAGCCTTCTTCACGGCGTAGAGATAGTGGTTGACGATCCATTGATCGTAGTGGTTGTGTCCAACAGGCACGATGTTGCCCACATAACCGCTCTTAACGGCATCGTAGCCGTTGTCCTTCATAAACTTGTAGGCCGCATCCATGTGACGCTCGTAGTTTCTTACGGCCGACGAGGTCTCGTGGTGCATGATCATCTTCACACCCTTCGAAGCCGCATAGTCGCGTATGCCTGCCAGATCGAAATCGGGATATGGCGTCACGAAGTCGAAGACATAATCCTTGTTGTTGCCAAACCAGTCCTCCCAGCCGATATTCCAGCCCTCGACCAATACGGCATCGAATCCGTGTTCGGCGGCAAAATCGATATAACGCTTGACATTCTCGGTCGTAGCACCGTGCGTGCCGTTGGGTTTCACCTTCGACAGGTCGTCAGTATCGAGGTGCGCGCTGCGCAGATCGTTCGTATAATTCCATGAGCTTTTGCCGGTTATCATCTCCCACCAGCAGCCCACATATTTCGTGGGCTTGATCCACGACGTATCCTCGATCTTGCAAGGCTCGTTGAGATTGAGCGTTATGCGCGAGCGCAGTATGTCGCGGGCGTCGTCAGAAACGATCACCGTGCGCCACGGCGTGTGGAAAGGAGTCTGCACATAGGCCTTATGGCCGTTGGGATCGGGCGTAAGATGCGACGTGAGCACCATGCGGTCGGCATCGACATCGAGGTGCATGCAGGGATAGTCGACCAAGGCTGCCTCGTGTATATTTATGTAGAGTCCGTCGTCCGACAGCAGCTGCAACGAGGTCTGCAATCCCGAAGTGGAGAATATAGTCTGCGACAGGTTATACTGCACAGCACTCTCCAACAGCGATTTAACCTCCGACAGGCGCGAACGGGTGTATTCGTACTCCTGCGTATCGTAGTCGCCCGGGATCCACCATGCCGTGTGGTCGCCCGACATGGCGAACTCCGTCATCTCGTCCATCACGATGAAATAGACTAAATTATCCTGCTCGGGAAACTCGTACCGCAGGCCTAATCCGTCGTCGAACAGACGGAAACGCACGATCATGTTGCGATTGTTGGTTGCCTGATGCAGCGTCACAGCCATTTCGTTGTAGTGGTTGCGAATCTCTGCCTCTTCGCCCCATACGGGCTGCCACGTCTCGTCGAAAGAGGAGGTCTCGACGCCGGCGATCTCAAAACCGTCGTAGAGCGACGTCTGCGGATCGACCTTGTGTTCGCGACTCGTGAAATCCGAGCCGAACTCGTTTCGCTCACTGCTTTTGAGTTTCAGTCCCAAATGGCTCGGCGCCACTGCGGTCTTACCCTTATACTCCAATTTGTAAACAGGCGCGCCGGCTTCGTCGAGCGAGAAGTTCAGGCGCAGATTGCCGTCGGGAGAGCGCAGCTCCTGTGCTTCGGCTCCAAATATCAGAGCCGATGCCACGGCTAACAATAAAAGTTTTTTCATAAGTTTACGGTTTTGTTTCAGGTTAAATTTTATTTATTGTGTCAAAGATAGGGATAATATCCGCAGCGTGTAGCGTATTGTAGTCAAATAGTAGTTCACAATTTTAATAAACATATTATTATTCAATTATATATCCAATATGCTCCGACATAAAATAGTAGCAGCGTACAACGCTATTCCAACTGCGATATAGCCATCACGCGGCGTTCGAAGCCCTCTCTGTCGCCAATGGCGGCATTGCGCATCTTGACGCGATAGTTGTATACGGTCGATACCGAGCGCCGCAGGAAAGCGGCTATCTTGACCGAATCGGTTATGCCGAGCCGGATAAGCGCGTATATGCGCAACTCGGTCGACAGCAGTTCGTCGCCGTCAAGTCCGATACGCTCCTCCTCGCGCAACAGTGCATTGAACTGCGCGATAAAATCGGGAAACAGATCGAGAAACGAGCGGTCGAAACGTTCGTAAAACGACTTCAACTCCCGATCGATACGCGCGTTGGATTTCAGCGTTTCGAGCAGTTGCACCGCACCGCCGTTGCGCGCCACGCCGTTCAACTCGCGCCTGTACTCGTCGATGCGGCCTATATAATCCGAGCACAGGTCGATATAGGTGCACAAATACGACTCTTTCAGATTGTTGGACTCGTGCAGCAACGCATTGATGCGCAGCAGCTCGGCATTGGCCGCTTTCAACTCTTCGTTCATGAGCGACTGCTCGCGTTCGGCGCGCGCCGCCCGACGGCTGTCGCGCCTGATCCAGACCATCGACGCCGCCAGCAACAGCAGCAGCAGCGTGATTCCGGCAAGCAGCATGTTGAGACGGTGCTGTTTGCGAGCCATGAGCGTGTCGTATGACTGCGTGATGATAGGCAGCAAACTGTTGATCGAATGGATGTTGATGCGCGCATTGGCCTGTCGGGCATCTTTGAGCGAGCAGTTGATGTAGTCGTATGCACGCTCGATGTCGCCGTGCCGATAGAGCAGCGCCGCCAACCCGTAGAGCGAGCGATACTCGTGCACGGGGGTCTTCAAATCGCACAACGCGCTCTCGGCCAAATAAAACACAGCCTCGTTGTCGCACCCTTTATTGATATATGACTGCGCCACCGAATAAGCCCAAACCGCACGGCCGTGTATCGATCCGATCTCCTCGTCGGACATCTGCAAAAGCAGTGCGAGCGCCCCGTCATCGTCGCCCTCTGAGCGCATGATCTCCGCCCGCACGAAGGTCATCGGCAGATCGAGCTTCACCAACGCGCGCCGCTCGGCGGCCAACAACTCTCCATACCGTCTGCGGCAATCGTCATCGACACTTACGAACGACATGCCCTCGTATATCACGTAAAAGGCGTTGTGATAGGCATATCTGTCGCCAATGGTCATCTGTGCAGTGTCGATCTGCCGCATCAGATCCAACGCCTCGACATAGTTGCCGCACTGCGCATAGAGCGTAGCCAGATCGATCTCGCTGCGCCGCACGAGACGCGCATCGTCGAGCGAGGCGGCCAACCGCGACTTCCGCTGCGCATAGTCCAGCGCAACCTCAACGTCGTATTTGCCGTATTCGTCGAGCAGCGTGTCGTACACGGCATAGAGCGACACGGGGTCGTCCGCCGCCCGCGCCCGCATCTCGATAGCCTCTATGCGGCTGAGCTTGCTCCGCTCATACTGCTCCTTGTCGGCAATCGTGGCATCGAGCTGCTCCAACCGCTCGCGACAACGTTCATCGAATGGCGGCGGGGAGCTGCATGCCGCAACCGACACTGCCGCGGCCGCCGCAATGATAAATATAACGTGCTGCATCTTCATCGACGTCAGTTTTCACAAAAATAGCGAATTTTATCCAATTATGAAACCTTGCACGGCGGCCGGACGTCGCGACGATATGTTTTTTCACTTGCTCCCCACGAGATTTTTACATACTTTTGCATCGTGAATCGAAAAATGTACAACCCGTAAACTGAGGATTATGATAGACGAAATTCTCGAATATAACCGGCGCTTCGTAGCGGAAAAGGGTTACGAGCGTTTCATAACCGACAAATATCCCAACAAGCGCATAGCTATCGTCACCTGCATGGATACGCGTTTGGTGGAGCTGCTGCCTGCGGCATTAGGATTCAAAAACGGCGACGTGAAGATCATCAAAAACGCCGGCGCCACCATAACCAACCCCTTCGACAGCACGGTCAGAAGCCTGCTCGTCGCAATCTACGAGTTGGGCGTCGAGGAGGTGATGATAATAGGACACACCGGGTGCGGTGTGCAGGGCATGGACAGCGCGGAGATGCAGCACATGATGAAAAAGCGCGGCATACCCGACCAGCATATCGCACTGATGAAGCACTGCGGCATCGACCTCGACAGCTGGCTCCGCGGCTTCGACGACACCGAAAAGGCCATACTCGAAACGGTCGATTTAGTACGCAACCACCCGCTTGTCCCGGACGACATAGTGATCAAGGGCTACATCATGGACTCCGTCACCGGAGAACTCACGCCCATACACGAGCCTTCAATCACCTCTGCCTCGGAGTGACAGAGTGGAGTTGTCATTCTGAGTAGCAGCCTTGCACACCCGATACGTCATTCTGAGGAGCGTTTGAAAAACGCGACGTGAGAATCTCTGTCGACGATTATTTTCACTGTTCTGTCTGGATATAGACTCCCACGTCGCGCTTCGCGCTCCTCGGAGTGACAGGCAACGCAAAGACTCCCACGTCGCGTGCAAGCACGCTCCTCGGAGTGACAGGCAGCACAGAGACTCCCACGTCGCGTGCAAGCACGCTCCTCGGAGTGACATACTGAGCAGGCGAAGCGCACTTATCGGGAATCTCGACACCCGACTAAAAAATGACTCCCAACCGGATTTGCAGGCAATCCAAGATTATACTATTTCGGAAACGACGCCCGCCCGCCGCACCGCTCCCGCTTCACTCGCGGCAGAGCCGGAAACAGCCTGACGACAGGCCTGTTATCGCGCCTGTTTCGAAACGAAACTCTCCGTCTTTTGTTCTGACAACAGGTTAATACACTACATTTTACAACCACCGAAGACAGCCCGTCGCACCACCCGCCGCGCCGGAGGGGGAATGTTATAATATTAACACCGAAAATTCTATGATTTTTCGATCGAATTATATACCTTTGCGGCGGTTATTGCAAACATGATCCCCATTTTCAGGGGTCGATTTTGTTAGGAAATTCATCAAAAAACTTATACTATGGCAGAAAAGAAGTTTATTACGTGTGACGGTAACTATGCGGCTGCACATATTGCATATATGTTCTCCGAGGTTGCCGCCATCTATCCCATCACGCCATCGTCGACAATGGCCGAGTTGGTCGACGAGTGGTCGGCGCAAGGTCGTAAAAACATATTCGGCGACACGGTGAAGGTCGTCGAGATGCAGTCGGAGGCCGGTGCAGCAGGAGCCGTTCACGGTTCGTTGCAGAGCGGCGCCCTGACCTCGACCTTCACGGCATCGCAGGGCTTGCTGCTGATGGTGCCCAACATGTATAAAATAGCCGGCGAGCTGCTGCCCGGCGTATTCCACGTATCGGCACGCGCCCTCGCGGCACAGTCGCTGTCGATATTCGGCGATCATCAGGATGTTATGGCCGTTCGTCAGACCGGCTTCGCCATGTTAGCCACTTCGTCGGTTCAGGAGGTAATGGATCTTGCCGGCGTGGCGCATATCGTGGCGCTCCGCTCGCGCATACCGTTCGTACACTTCTTCGACGGCTTCCGCACCTCGCACGAGATACAGAAGATCGAGTTGATCGACGAGGCGTCGCTCACGGCCATGTTCGACCGCGATGCACTGAAAGCCTTCCGCGAGCGCGCACTCAACCCCGAGCACCCCGTAACGCGCGGTACGGCGCAGAATCCCGACATATATTTCCAGACGCGCGAGGCATCGAACAAGTTCTACGACGCAGTGCCCGACATGGTTGCCGAGACAATGGATAAGATCTCGCAAATCACCGGCCGCTGCTACAAGCCCTTCACCTATTACGGTGCAGCCGATGCCGAGCATATCGTCATCGCCATGGGTTCGGTTACGGAGACTGTCAAGGAGTGCGTCGACTACCTCGCCGCACAGGGTCGCAAGGTGGGTGTCATCACCGTACACCTCTACCGTCCCTTCTCGGCCAAGTATCTGTTCAACGTACTGCCCAAGAGCGTAAAACGCATCTGCGTTCTCGACCGCACCAAGGAGCCGGGAGCCAACGGCGAGCCGCTCTATCTCGACGTGAAGGAGGTATTCTACGACTCGGAGCTGCACCCGATGATCATCGGCGGCCGCTACGGTCTGTCGTCGAAAGACACCACTCCGGCACAGATGTTGGCCGTGTACGACAACCTCGCCGCAGCCGAGCCGAAAGACCACTTCACCGTGGGTATCGACGACGACGTGACGTTCCACTCTATACCCGTGGGCGAGGAGATCTCCATGGCCAAGCCCGGCACATTCGAGGCTCTGTTCTTCGGTTTGGGATCCGACGGTACGGTGGGCGCCAACAAGAACTCGATCAAGATCATCGGCGGTTCGACCAACAAATACTGCCAGGCCTACTTCTCCTACGACTCGAAGAAGTCGGGCGGTTACACCTCCTCGCACCTGCGTTTCGGTGACCTCCCGATCACTTCGCCCTATTTGGTGACCACGCCCGACTT
>CAZEXJ010000263.1:0-4140 GCA_964516585.1 uncultured Alistipes sp. | reverse complement strand
GCGCACCGATGCCAACGGCGCACCTCTCGACGGAGTGGCCGTCGTGCGCTACAACCCCGCCAAGGGCAAGACACAGATAGCAGTTTCACTCTATTACGCCGAATAACCATGAGGCGGCTCATCGCCATATCGGCATTGATGACTGTTTGTGCCGCAAGCGGTTCGGCATCGGCGCAGCACCGTCTTCACGGTCGCACGATCGACAGCGGCGGCGGCGCCATAGCCTACGCCACCATTGTCGCGACACATGCCGGGCAGCAGATAACCGGCACGACCTCCGATCCCGAGGGGAATTTCGCCTTGCAGCTCGCCGACGGGGACTACTCCATTATGGTGCGCTTCATCGGTTACGACGACGTATCGCGCGAGGTGACGATCGCCGGCGAAGATCTCGACATGGGAGATATAACGCTTCCGCCATGGCGGCAAAGCATAGGCGAAGTGGTCGTTACAGCCGACCGCATACGCCGCGAGGCCGACAGGTTCGTCGTGGAGACGGGAGCATCCGACGCAGGGAAAGACGCCGCGGAGATCGTATCGCAGTCACCGGGCGTATGGCTCTCCGACAACGGATTGTCGATCAACGGCGCGGCCGGAACGAAACTCTATGTCGACGGTCGCGAGATCAGGCTGTCGGGCGAGCGGCTTACGGCATATCTGCGCCGCATACGCAGCGAGGATATAGCCCGCATCGAGGTCGTGCCGACGGCGGCGGCCGAATATGCGGCCGATGCCCGCGGAGGAATAGTCGCCATAACGCTGCGGCGGCGGCGCGACGGCGGAGTAAGCGGTTCGGCGGGCTACACGGCGCTCGTCGGAGAGATGTTGACGAGTCACAGGCCGTCGGCTTCGGTCGATGCGGTCACAGGCCGTCTGACGCTGTCGGCAGCAGCCGCGGCAACCCTCACGCCGCGCGCGACAAGGCAAACCGAAGAGCTGCGATCGCTGCCTGCGGCCGAAGCGCCCTATTATGTCAGTCACTCCTGTTCACGGCAGCGCGACAACCAATATACGGCACGCCTCGGCGCCTTTGTCGACATCGACCCCCGGCACTCGTTAGGCATGGAGGCGGAATACGCCTCGACACGGCTCGAATCGCCCTCCTGCGTCGAGACCGTCATCGGGCATGATCTCGCCCAGACCTTCGCCACAGGGCAATACGACTGTCTCTCGACGACCGACATGTTGTCGGCGGCAGCCGATTACACTCTCCGTATCGATACGCTCGGATCGACATTTCGCGTAATAGCCGACTACACCCTGCACCGCAGCGGCTCCGACAACCTCTACGCCGCGACCACAACGACAGCCGCGCGGCTCGACGACACGCTCTACAACAACAAGGCTCTGACGCGTTACGACATCGTCTCGGCCGACGCCTCGATAGACAAACGCCTGCGCAACGGCATCGGGTTCAAGGCCGGAGCACGTTACACCCGCACCTCGCTCGACGACAGCTCGCTGTGGTGCGGCGACGCCGGCGGGACATGGCAGCCGCAAACGGCATACGATACCGACAACGACTATGCGGAGAGCGTCGTTGCAGCCTATGCCACGCTGTCGGGCAGCAAGGGGCGATTGTCGATGTCGGCGGGTCTGCGCGGCGAGTACACCTCAACACGCAAGCGCGGCGATTTCAGCCGCACATGTTTCGACCTGTTCCCGAATGCGAGCATGACGCTGTCGTTCGACAATGCCCGGCAGTGGATGCTGGCGTTAAACTATTCGCGCAACATCGAGCGCCCGACATTCGCCCGCCTCAATCCCGCGCGCATACAACTCTCCGAGTACAGCTACACGCAGGGCAACCCCGATCTGCGTCCGACATACATTCACCGCATCAATGCCACACTTATCTATCGCTATCGGTTCACGCTCACCATAGGCGGCGATCTGCACCGCGACCTGATACGCGAACTGTGCCTCATACCCGATGAAGCGACGGCGACGAGCTGCATCATGCCCGTCAACCACTACTCCGAGAATCACTGGTTCGCAGCCGTCACCCTGCCGTTCCGCATAGGCCGGATCATAAACCTGACGATCAATGCCGTAGCCGTCAATCAGCGCATACGCACATACGACTCATCGCCCGTGGCATCGCACAATCTGTTTTTCGCCAATGCCGCATTGCAGTTCACCCTGCCGGCCGAGTTCCGCATAGAAGCGACGTGGAACGGCCACACGAGGTTATATTCGGGCAACAGCGAGATAGCCCCGTTCGACACATTCAATCTCTCCATACGCAAACGTCTGTGTCATCGCCGGATGACGCTGCATGCGGGCATATACAACATTTTCGACCGCGCCATGGCATACGGCACGCACCCGACGGCATACGACGGCAGCAGCTTGGTCAAATCGGGGTTCGCATCCCGGCACTTCCGCATAGGCATATCATACTCATTTACAAGCGGCAAGGAGACATCGCACCGCCGCATGGAGCGCCGCGACGAAGATACGCGCCGCAGATTGGGCGACAGCGGCGATGGCACAATAACAAAAAATCAGTAACTTTACACTCTGAAAACATACGACAATGGAACAGACACAATTGACAGCCCGGCAAAGCATCGATCTGATCGCACGCACGATCAACAATACGCGGCAGCACATCGAGCGCGGCGTATACAAACCGTTTCTCATCTGGGGTTATCTCACCATAATAATATCGCTCACGGTATGGGCGCTGTTCGAACATACGGGCAGCATGGACGTCATGTGGCTGTGGTTCGCACTGCCCGCGGCGGGCTGGGCGCTGATGCTGACCGTCGGAGGCGGCAGCCACGACCACGGATATGTGCGCACCGGCATCGATCGCGCCATATCGCACGTATGGGCAGTGCTTGGCACGGCATGCCTTTTGGCCAGCGTATCGTCATTCTTCATCGTCCTGCCCATACTCTTCATTGTCATACTGCTTATGGCCTCCGGCACGGCCATTACGGGGTTGATCATACGTTCGCGCATATTGTCGGCGGCGGGATTTGTCGGTTTGATGCTGTCGGTGTCGTTCTTCTTCGTGCAGGGCATCGACCAATGCCTCGTATTCGCCGCCATATTTCTATTTACCATGGTAGTTCCGGGGCACATGCTCCGGCGACGCGAAATAAAAAACCGATAGCCGATGCTGCGAGGACTCAACCCTTTACTACACTCCGAACTGCGTTTAGGCGTGATGTCGATCCTCGTCGGTGTCGAGGAGGCCGACTTCGTGTATCTGCGCGAACAGACCCGCGCCACAGCGGGCAATCTGAGCGTGCAGATCGACAAACTGCAGAAAGCCGGTTACATCTCCGTTGAAAAGGGTTTCAAGGGTCGTATGCCCCGCACCACATGCCGCATCACCGACACCGGCCGCGCCGCATTCACCGAATACGTCGACGCACTGAGGAGTTACATCGGCAAATAAACCCGCCGCCGGAAAGAGTCACTGCATAACTGTCATTCTGAGGAGCGTACCTGCCCCACTATGTCATTCTGAGCGGAGTGTAACGAAGCGAAGAATCTGGTTGGGGTAGACAAGACTTATCGTCCACAAACATCATCAACAGAGATTCTCACGTCGCAACTGCGTTGCTCCTCAGAATGACAAAACAAATATCGACCACAAGGCGACGGCTTGCGCCGTTTTACAATTCTGACCCCACCCCTGAATCCCCTCCCTCGGGAGGGGACTTGGGTCGCTTCGCTCCGGGTGGTGCGTTGGACGGTTGGCGGAAATCCCGAAATGTGCGCTTTGCACGCTTACCCTGTCATTCCGAGCCGAGCGCAGCGAGGCGTGGGAATCTCGTGCACGAAAGAGATTCTCACGTCGCAACTGCGTTGCTCCTCAGAATGACAAAACAAATATCGACCACAAAGCGACGGCTTGCGCCGTTTTACAATTCTGACCCACCCCTAAATCCCCTCCTCGGAGGGGACTTGGGTCGCTTCGCTCCGGGTGGAGCGTGGAACGGTTATCGGGGATCCTGAAATGTGTGCTTTGAACGCTTACCCTGTCATTCCGAGCCGAGCGCAGCGAGGCGTGGGAATCTCGTGCACGAAAGAGATTCTCACGTCGGCCGCAAGCGGCCTCCTCAGAATGACATGTCTATGGGAATAGTCGATCCCAACCAGATTCTTCGTCGGCCTACGGCC
>CAZEXJ010000262.1:0-3242 GCA_964516585.1 uncultured Alistipes sp. | reverse complement strand
GCGCTCCGTCCCTCGTGCCGTGTGCCGCGATATATCGGCGATGTGTATGCCGACGGGGACGAGGGGGCCGATGCTCTGAAAAATATCCGTTTCGCAGAGGATAAGCAGGGTCAGTTGCATATTTGGGAGATGCCCGAAATATACGACGACGAGATTGTCAAAAACCGCTATCTGGTGATTGTCGATGTCGGCGGCCGGACCAGCAAGGCGGACTATTCCGTCATTTTCACTATTGACCGTCTGTTTATGGCTGACGGCGGGAAGCCCGTAGTTGTGGCACAATGGTACGGACACTGCGATATTGATATACTTGCGTGGAAAGCGGCCCAAATTGCAGCATTCTATGACAACGCCTTGCTTGTTATAGAGAGCAATACTCTTGAGACACACGACAAAGAGCGACAGGTAGACGGCGACCAATCGGAATTCATCCTCAACCAAATCAAAGATGTCTACCCGAATTTGTATGCCCGCAAGCAATCAGAAGCTGACATTCGCGAAGGGCTGCCGAAAAAGTACGGTTTCCACACCAACATCGCCACCAAACCGATGATTATCTCCACGCTTGTGAAAGTCATTCGAGAGAATATGTATGTAGAGCGCGACGCCCGATGTCTGGACGAATATCTATGCTATGAGAAGAAACCCAACGGGGTATCATTCGGAGCTATCGTTGGCAAACACGATGATCTTCTTATGACACGCGCAATAGGTATGCACATTTGTTTCTATGAAATGGAGCTACCGAAGTTCGTGCCGCGCAAAGACCGATTTGTAGTCAAGAAACGATTTATATCAGAAGCAACAATATAAGTCTCACTATTAACTAACAACAGTATGAAAATGTTTAAGAGATTCCGCGCTTCGCTCCGTCTGCGCGAAGCAATCAGACAGGCAGACAAAGCACACAAGGAAACCGGCGAACGCTACTATGTTATGCCTGCAACATCGAAACAAGGTGAAACACGTCTGCTTATTATGGACAGACGGAATTTTCGCAAATTGAAACAAAAGAGGTATATTAGTCGTAATGCGATGGTTCGGCATCTTGAAAAAGAATGCTTTTACTGCACTCCGTATAAAGAATTGCCTTATCCGCAATACCGGTTAAACAGCGGGCTGCTTTCCGAGGCCGAGATTAAAGCAAAACGGCAGGCATACTTCAGTTGGCTGGGGTTATGAGTAAATACGATGCCAAACAGGGGGTGCAGGGAATTGCGACCATCACGAACAATCCGCTTGCAACATATTCCGTAGTGGGCGGAAAGAAACAGACCTCAACGACAAAAACCAAGAAATGATAAAGAGGGTGGATTATTTTTTCGTCCACCCTCTTTGCCAATATTTGAAAAACTTGCAAAGGTTGTTAGGAAGCCATTGCGTGGTGCAGTCTGTCCACCGCCTGCATATTCGCCCCTTGCTGCACCTGCTGCATCAGTTGAGGAGATATGTTGTCTGGTACTTGCCCCTGCGCCAACTGTTCTTTTTGCGATTTGATGCTCTGCAACAACTCGTCGGCAAACGGAAAATCGCCGTGTTCGAGCAACTGTTCGACGCTGATTGCCTGTGCCTGCCACAACTGCATCAGCATATCGTTGGCGAGATGTCTGTATGCCGGTGTGGTCGTGCTTTCGGTGATGCTCATATTGAACTCCACATCGCGAATCTTCTTCGGGTCGTACTCGATTTCTGCACCACTCTTGCCTGCGATGTTGAATACGCGCTTGCTGTCGTAGAACTGCTGCATATTCTTCACATCTTTGTAAGCGGCATCGACAACAAATCCACTGAAGCATTCGAGCAGGTCAAGCAGTGACATCGTCGCGTTTTGTGTCTGTTGGTTGTAGTGCGCCGCACTCTCTCCGGCAAATCCCGTCTTTCCTTGCAATGCACCCGTAACTCCCGATATATCCTCAAAGAATTTCAACTGCATATTCAGCAACTCCGCAATGCCGATGTTCGTTGAGTTATTGGCAACCTGTTCGGGCGCGCGGCCATTCTTGCTCGGCTTGTAAACGATAACCCCGTTGAACTCGGCCCAACTCTCGGCGAAATCTTCAAGACTAACACCGTCCGGCAAGCAATCTTCCGGCACCATGAGCACGCCTTTTGCGCTGGCACGCATAATCCAATCGTAAAGGGTAATCAGGCGGTTGGTATAGCGTTGCTGGTCGATAACATCAGCGACGAAAGAATGTATCTCGCCGTCAATGAATGGGTATGCTTTGAATACATACGGGTGGCTGTCGTGTTCGTATGGCGTTTCGCCCTCGCGGAGAATATCGCCGAACGGCGAGAGGTAGTAGAAATACCAATAGTCATCCATAAACCATTTCGCCTTAATTAACGGCACCTCATCGGCCGGCATACCGGCCTCTTTTGCCATACGCATTCTCTGCTCGTTTTCTTCGAGGACAACTCGATTGTAGTCTTCGAGGTCGATTTTGAAGATATCGCCGTTTTGGTAGTCATGGCAACGGTATCGCTGCTTCTGCTCCTTGCGCCACACCTCGATGACGCGACAGCGGCCCGGCTCGTTCGTAAACAAAAAATCATAGTTTTCCAATCGACTGTATCCAAATCGTTCTGCATACGACACAAGGTAGTCTTTGTGCGATGCCCAACTATATACCTGCCGCAACCGTTGGTATTCGTCCGGAGACGACGCGAACTGTTCGCAGAGTTGCCCGAACGAAATGTCGTGTACCTCGCCCAGCACAGACACATCCCAGCCGCGAAAATCCCTCATATTGTTATCTATGAAGAAATTGTTCGGCTGTACATAATCTGTCCAGCAATCCTCCTTACCATTGCGCCAGCCGTATGACTTGCGATGCACGATAAAGCCACTGATGAGAAACTCCTCCATTGTACGTGCATAGACCTCGGGCATACGGTTGAGTTGCATATTGCATTGCAGTATGGTACTCATCGTTTCGCCGAGTTTCTGTTCATCGCGGTCGCGAGCCGTACAGGTCGGCTCCTTGCACTGACTGCGATACACGCCCAGCACACTACGAACCAATCGGCGAATGAGATTGTTTTTCAGAGGTACATTGCCTTGACGCTTGATATATTCCTCCTCCGTCATCTTCTTGCCGTCTACGCAGATAATATCGTCCCATTGTTTGCCGTAGGTATATCGCTTGTTGCGCTCGCGTTCCTTACGAAAATCCTCCATCTGATTCCAATAATGCTGCGCTTCCATAAGGATGTCGAACCCCCTGCGGTCGTTGAAACGC
>CAZEXJ010000261.1:0-10480 GCA_964516585.1 uncultured Alistipes sp. | reverse complement strand
GGCCTACACCCGCTTCCCAATCGGGCATAGGCAGCGTTATCGGTCTGATTTGTTGCGGTTCCACCCCTCGCGATACTCTTTGGGCGATATTCCGGTCAGACGTTTGAAGTATTTGCCGAAGAACGACTGATTGGGGAAATTAAGCTCCACGGAGATCTGTTGTATGGTCTTGTAGGATGATTTAAGCATCGCCTTGGCTTCGAGTATAACGTAGCTGTCGATCCACTCGACGGCCGATTGTCCGCTGGTCTGTTTGATGACCTTCGACAGATATTTCGGCGTTATGCACAGTTTGTCGGCATAGAACCCCACTCGCCGATGCTGCCGATAGTTTTTGTGCACCAATTTGATGAAGCGTTCGACTATCGAGTTCTGGAACGATGTCGGCCGCTTGTCCCACAGTTCGTGCAGAAAGAATCCTCCGGCGTAGAAAAATGCGCGTGTGAAGTTCTCCACCACCTCTAACCGGTAGGGGTTGCTGGTGTGGCTTATCGCCTTGCTGATTATCAGGCTGTAAACCTCCATGACGCGTATGCTGATGTGGTCGAGTTGCGTGATGGGGTTGTTGCGCAATGACATAAGCATGTGTGCGCGGCTCGATATGTTGAGCATGTCGACGAACCGGTCGGACAGGTTGATCATCATCGCCTCGAAGTTGGGGCTTATCGACACGCACTCAATATGTTGTGTGGGCATAACGATGATCGTTGCAGGCGATTCGACGTAGTGCCGTTCGAGGTCTATCGACAGTTCGACGGTTCCGCTCTTGCATACGACGATGGTCATCGAGTCGTCGTGCACATATTGCTTTACGAGATCTATATCGTTGATTGTCAAGCCGTCGATTATCCGAAAGTCATTGTCTATCGAAGCTGTCAGGGGCATTCCCCTCTTCGGTTGTTTGTCGAATATATAGTTCATACGTCTGTTTGCCACTTATTGTTTCGACAAAAAAAATCGATCGGAACGACTAATGCAAACCTATTCGACCTAATGACTAATATTCCGGTATTATCGACCTGATTTACGTGTTGCTGCGACTCTCTTTGCTGATTTATGCCTATTTTTGTGCAGATGCGCGGTCGTCGCGCTTTTTAAGTCCGTGTTCGGCGGCAAGACGCTCCATCATGTCGTATGCCGCCGTGTAGTTGTTGGGGATCTCGCCGTCGAGAATGGCGTTTTTGATCCGCTCCTTGATCTCTCCTATCAGGCTGCACGGCCTAAGATCGTAGGTCTGCATTATCAAATCGCCTGTGACGGGGGGCTGGAAGTTGCGTATGCGGTCGCGCTCTTCCAAGTCGCGCATCTTGTTGCCGACCAATTCGAAGTTGGCCATGTAACGCTTCACCTTGGTATCGATGCCCGAGGTGATGTCGGCCTTGCACAGCGTCATCAGCGATTCGATGTCGTCGCCCGCCTCGAACAGCAGACGCCTGACGGCCGAGTCGGTGACCATATCCTCCGAGAGGATTATGGGGCGCAGATGCAGGAAGACCATCTTCTGCACGAAGCGCATGTGCTCGTTCATCGGCAGCTTCATGCGTCGGAATATCTGCGGCACCATCTTCGAGCCTAACACTTCGTGCTGGTGGAATGTCCAGCCTATGTGCGGATCGTAGGCCTTGGTCAGCGGCTTGGCAATATCGTGCATCACCGCAGCCCACCGCAGCCACAGATCGTCGGATACGCGCGCCACATTGTCCAACACTTTGAGCGTGTGTTTGAAGTTGTCCTTGTGGGCGTGACTGCCTCGCCGCTCGACACCGCGCAGGCGGTGCATCTCGGGGAATATCAGTTCCAACAGACCTGAGGTTTCGAGCAGTTCGAAGCCTATCGACGGCACGGGCGATGCCACTATCTTGTTAAGCTCGACGATTATACGCTCCTTCGAGACGATGCCGATGCGCTCGCGGTTGCGGCGTATCGCCTCGAACGTCTCGTCGCATATGTCGAAGCCCAACTGCGTGGCGAAACGTATGGCGCGCATCATGCGCAGAGGGTCGTCGGAGAATGTCACGTCGGGATCGCACGGTGTGCGTATGATGCAATCCTCCATGTCGTCCATGCCGTCGAACGGGTCGACAAGCCGGCCGAATGTGGCGGCGTTGAGCGACCACGCCATGGCGTTTATCGTGAAGTCGCGGCGCCGCTGGTCGTCTTCGAGCGTGCCGGGTTCGACATGCGGTTTGCGCGAGTCGTGCGAATAGGACTCCCGGCGTGCTCCGACGAACTCTATCTCGGTGCCGTGCCAGCGCAGCATGGCTGTGCCGAAACGTTTGAATATCGAGACTTTGGCGTGCAGCGTCTCCGCTAATGCCTCGGCCACTTCCACACCGTCGCCCACCACCACCACGTCGATATCGGTCGATGGGCGGTGCAGGTAGAAGTCACGCACATAACCGCCCACCACATAGGCCTCCACACCCATCCGGTCGACGGTGTCGCGTATGTGTTCGAATATGGGGTTGTCGAGTGCGGATACGGTCATGATGCTTCGGTGTGAATTATTTTACATAGGGGCGCAGCAGTTCGACCCACACCTTGTAGCCATCGGCCATAAGGTGCAGACCGTCGTTGGTGTATTGCTCATAGAGCAAGCCTTTGTCGTCGACGAGCGACGAGTGAACATCGATGTATGTCACGCCGCGCTTGGCGCACTCGCTCTCCAAAGCATTGTTAACGGCTATGATCTCGGCCTCCTTCGACCAGTGGTTTTTCTTTGAAACCTTGTCTTTGAATGCCTCTCCGTTGACCGGGAACAGGCTCTCGACGTAGAGCCGTGTGCGGGGCGACTCGGTCAGTATGCGGTCGATCACCTTGCAGATGTTCTCCACGACCGTTTCGGGCGCAGCGCCTGCCGCCAGATCGTTGGTGCCGATCATCAGGAACAGTTTGGCGGGTTGCCCCTCGATTATGGGATCCATGCGTGCGGCAAGCCACTCGGCACGGTCGCCGCTGATGCCGCGGTTGATTATTTTCGTGTTGCCGAACCACTCGCTCCAGTCGCCGTAGTCGGTTATGCTGTCGCCTAAAAAGACGATGTTCGACTTGTGTACGGGCAGCACGGCGAAATGACTGCGTTTTTGATAGTTGTAGGCGTTTTGCGCTTCTGCCGCCGAGCATGTGAGCAGTGCGGCGGCGATGATAGATAAGATGCGTTTCATAATATTATTTGAGGTAGTCTGTTATTGTTATTCCCGGTTTGCGGTCATCTGTTTACGGCCAAATCGATGCAGCGGCGATAGATGCCCACCGTGTTTTCCAACCCCCAGTAGAGGGCATCGCTTATGAGGGCGTGGCCTATCGATACCTCGTCGCAGAAGGGTATGCGGCCGATGAAATAGGTGAGGTTCTCGGTGTTGAGGTCGTGACCGGCGTTAAGCCCCAATCCTATGCGGTGAGCCTCTTCGGCGGCGCGAACGTAGTCGGCGATGGCCTGTTCGCGGTCGGCGGCGTAGTTGCGCGCATAAGATTCGGTGTACAGCTCCACGCGGTCGGCTCCGCACTCCGCCGCTCCGGCAACCATACGCTCCACGGGGTCGACGAAGATCGACACCCTGATGCCGGCACTGCGGAAACGGCTGCACATATCGCTAAGAAAAGCCTTGTTGGCCACCGTGTCCCAGCCTGCGTTCGAGGTAAGCGCGTCGGGCGCATCGGGCACAAGCGTCACCTGTGCCGGGCGCACCTCCTCGACCAAAGAGCAGAAACTCTCTATGGGATTGCCCTCGACGTTCAACTCGGTTGTGATCGAGCGTTTCAGGTCGCGCACGTCGTCGTAGCGAATATGGCGGGCGTCGGGACGCGGATGCACAGTGATGCCGTCGGCGCCGAACCGCTCGATGTCGAGTGCGGCGCGCAGCAGGTCGGGGACGTTGCCTCCGCGCGAGTTGCGCACCACGGCGATTTTGTTGATATTTACACTCAGCTTTGTCATAAAATCTATATTTTTGCCATATCTTTGTCCTGTAAAGTTAAGTATTATTTTTCGTTTGGCCTGATGAATATCATACTTTTTTCGCGCCGTCAGTCGGCGCACGTGCCTTCGCAGATCGCCGCCATATTCGACTCCATGGCGCGCTACGGTTTCGACTACTCGATAAATGAGGAGTTTGCCGAGACCGTCGCCGCGACGACCGGGATAGTCGTCCCCTCGGCCAAGATCTATCGCGGCGAGGCGCCGTCGTCGGGCGGCGACGAGGTGATGATCTGCTACGGCGGCGACGGTACGCTGCTCGACGGCATTCATCGTCTGACGTCTCATTCGACACCCGTGGTCGGCATCAACAGCGGCCGGTTAGGTTTCTTGACGGAGAACAACGGCGACGGCATCGACTCTCTGATGGAGCGCATAGCGCGCGGCGAACTGCATTGCGAGCCGCGGACGATGCTCTGCGTCGAGGGCGGTTTCCGCGGCGGCGATACACCGCATCATGTGTTGAACGAGACAGCTTTACAGCGCAGCGGCGCTACGATGATCGCCGTTGAGGCATACGTCGACGGCGAGATGATAGCCACATATTACGGCGACGGCGTAATAGTCTCCACGCCCACCGGTTCGACGGCCTATTCGCTCAGTGCGGGCGGCCCTATCGTCGCTCCCTCGTGCCGCTGCATGGTGCTCTCTCCGCTGGCTCCGCACAACCTCTCTATGCGCCCGGTGGTCATACCCGATTCGAGCCGCATCGAATTGGTGCTGCGCTCGCGCGGGCAGTCGGCGCAACTCTCGCTCGACAACCGCATATGCCGTCTCGGCGACGGCGGACGCGTGCGCATAGCCTGTGCCGAAGAGCGGCTTTTTTTGGCGACGCCGCATAATAATTCATTTTACGACACGTTAAGGAATAAGATGATGTGGGGCATCGACCGACGCGGTTGAGTCGCAGAGTGTTGAATGCCTACGGTCGGGGGCGCCGATCACTATTTCGGCGATATGCTTCCGATTTAAGATTAAAATGCTTACATTTGCAGGTTATTATGACTGACAGAAGTTCCATACCGCAGCATGTCGCCATCATTATGGACGGCAACGGCCGTTGGGCGCAACGGCTCGGCAAGGATCGCTGTGAGGGTCACATAGCCGGCGTAGAGTCGTTGCGAGCCTCGGTGCGCGCAGCGTTGCGCAACGGCGTCAAGTATTTGACTCTCTATGCCTTCTCAACCGAGAACTGGGGGCGTCCGCAGCAGGAGGTCGAGGCTATCATGGAGCTTTTCTGTCGCAGTGTCATATCCGAAGTGGAGGGGCTGCGGCAGCAAGGAGTCAAGGTTGTGATCATCGGCCGGCGCAGCCGCTTCTCGGAGCGCGTGCGCGAGCATCTCGAAGCTATCGAGCGACAGACGGCCGAGGGCGACAAGCTGACTATGGTGCTGGCTTTCGACTACTCGTCGCGCAGCGAGATCGTCGCCGGAGTGCAGGCTCTTGCGCGCCGCGTGGCCGCAGGCGAGTTGTCGGCCGACGATATCGACGAGCAGATGGTGTCGGATTCGCTCTACACAGCCTCGATTCCCGATCCCGACATCATAGTGCGTTCGGGCGGCGAGTGCCGTCTGAGCAATTTTCTGTTGTGGCAGGCATCCTATGCCGAGTTGTATTTCCCGTCGGTGCTGTGGCCTGATTTCGGGGAGGAGCAGTTCGATGCGGCCGTCGAGGAGTTTGCCCGCCGCGATCGCCGCTACGGATTGGTTAACGATAAAAAATTATAGCTTTTTTGATGAAATACACACATTTTGCGATACTCTTTACGGTAGTGGCGATCGCGGTTGCAACCGATGCCGATGCGCAGCAGCCCGTCACGGCGGCCGGAACGGAAAAGGCCGATTCGACGGCGCAGACCTCCGCCCGGAGCTATGCTATCGACGAGGTGTCGAACAACGTACAGCCCGATTCGGTGGAGTTCGATGCCAACGCTCCGATGATGACCGAGAGCGACGGCACTCTTTACTACGTTCGCAAGATCAACCTGCATGGCGTGAAGTATCTCAACCACGACATATTGAAGTCGTCGGCCGGCTTGGAGGAGGGCGACTCGATATATCTGCCCAGTAAGTTCATATCCAACGCTATACAGCGCCTGTGGGCGCCCAAATACTTCTCCGACGTGCAGATCGGAGCCACGATCGACGGCGACTCGCTCGACTTGGAAGTGTTCCTCAAAGAGCGTCCGCGCATCCTGCGCTGGCAGTTCGAGGGCGTGAGCAAGGGCAAGCAGAAGGATCTGATCGAGGAGCTGAAACTGCGCCGCAACACCGAGCTGTCGGATTATGTCATCGACAAAAACACCAAACTCATACAGAGTCACTTCTCGAAAAAGGGCTTCCGCAACTGCGAGGTCGGCGTGCGCATCGACAACGACACGGTATACGAGCAGTGCGTCAATGTGACGTTCGTGATCGACAAGAAAGACAAAGTGAAGATAGGCAAGATAAACTTCAACGGCAACGAGGCGTTCGACGACAAGCGCTTGCGCCGCACCTTCAAGAAGACACACCAGAAGAGTATCAACATCTTCCAGAGCCGCAAGCTCTCCGAGCAGGACTACGAGGAGGACAAGGAGCTGCTGCTCGACTTCTACAATGCGCGCGGCTATCGCAACGCCACCGTTATCAGGGATTCGATATACGACATCGACGACAGGACCATAGGCATCGATATCGACCTGTCGGAGGGTAACAAATACTATATCCGCAACATATCGTGGGTCGGCAACTCGATCTACACCACGGAGCAGTTGCAGGAGATGTTCGGCGTGCAGCCGGGCGACGTCTACGACAAGAAGTCGATGCACAAGCGACTGGGTATCGGCAAGGAGACCAATCCCGAGGAGATGTCCATTTCGTCGCTCTACAACAACAACGGCTATCTGATGTCGCAGATCGAACCCGCCGAGATAGTCGTGGGCAAAGATTCGCTCGATCTTGAAATCCGCATATTCGAGGGCAAGCCCTTTACGATCAACGAGGTGGGCATATCGGGCAACATGCGTGTCGACGACGAAGTCATACGACGCGAGCTGTATGTGCGTCCGGGCGAGCTGTACAACCGCGCCATGCTCATGCAGACGATGCGTACACTGATGTCGCTCGGCCATTTCGACGAGGAGAACATCATGCCCGACATAAAACCCGTCAGCAACGAGTTGGTCGACATCAACTGGCCGTTGCAGGAGAAGGCCAGCGACCAGTTCAACATCGCCGGCGGTTGGGGCTCGGGCACGTTCGTCGGTTCTATCGGCGTCACGTTGAACAACCTCTCGATACGCAACTTCTTCAAGAAGGGCGCATGGCGGCCATACCCCTCGGGACAGAATCAGCGCTTCTCGATATCAGGCCAGACCAACGGTACCTATTACAAGGCTCTGGCGCTTAGTTTCACCGATCCGTGGTTGGGCGGCCGCCGGCCGAACTCGTTCACCATATCGGCTCACATATCCGAGCAGAACAATGCTCTCTACGCATGGCAGTCGGCCACGATGTACTACCGCTCGACAGGTTTGGCCATAGGTCTGGGCAAGCGCCTTACGTGGCCTGACCCCTACTTCACGCTCTATGCCGAGTTGGCCTATCAGCGTTACGGCTTGAAGGGCTGGTCGTCGTTCATCATCAGCGACGGATACTCCAACATGTTGTCGTTGAAGTTGGTGCTGCAACGTTCGTCGGTCGATTCGCCGTTCTTCTCGCGCAGCGGTTCGGAGTTCACCGCTTCGGTGCAGGCCACGCCGCCATTCTCGCTGTGGGACGGCAAGGATTACGCCGACAGCAAACTCTCCGATCAGGACCGTTATCGTTGGATCGAGTTCCATAAGTGGAACCTCAAAGCCAAGTGGTTCTTCCCGCTTACCACCAACCAGAACCTCGTGTTGATGGCCTCGGCCGAGATGGGTTATTTAGGTCATTACAACAAGAACAAGGTCTCGCCTTTCGAGCGATTCGAGATCGGCGGCGACGGTATGACCGGCTATAATATATACGGTGTGGACATCATCGCCATGCGCGGTTACGAGGACGGTGCGCTCGATCCGTCGAATTACTACTCGGTAGCCTACAACAAATACACGGTCGAACTGCGCTACCCGATAATCCTCAAACCGCAGTCGTCGATCTACATTCTCGGCTTCTTGGAGGGCGGTAACGGCTTCAACTCGTGGAGAGAGTTCTCGCCGTTCAAGATCAAGCGCGCTGCCGGTGTCGGCGTGCGGCTCTATCTGCCTGTGGTCGGCATGCTCGGCATCGACTGGGGTTACGGCTTCGACGCTCCCTACGGCTCGACGAAGCGCAGCGGCAGCCAGTTCCACTTTACTATGGGACAGACATTCTGATGCACTTGCAGAGCTGTCGATCCCGATAATGACAACACATGGCAAAGAAATTGAAATATTTTCATTACATTTGTATAATATAAAACCGATGTTTATGAAACGACTGATTTTAACCCTTTCGCTCGTGATCGCCGCAACGTTCGGTGTCTCGGCACAGAACTATATGGTCGTCAACAGCGAGACCGTATTCAAATCGATAAACGAGTACAACAGCGCGCTCGAACAGATCGAAGCCCTCTCCGATCAGTATCAGCAGCAGGTCGATGCCCGCTTCGAAGCGGTGGAGACACTCTATAACAACTATGTGGCGCAGCGTGCCTCGCTCAGCGACGCCGTGCGTCAGAGCCGCGAGAACGCCATTCTGCAAAAAGAGCGGGAGGCTACCGAGTATCAGGAGTCGCTGTTCGGCACCGACGGCGAACTGATGAAGAAGCGTTTGGAACTTATCCAGCCCATACAGCAGCGCGTGTTCTCGATCATCGAGAGTTTCTGCAAGCAATACGGCTACGATTTAGTCATCGACATCGCGGCCAACCCCACCGTACTCTACTACTCTTCGCGTGTCGATTTTACGCAGAAGATTATCGATGCTTTGAAATAACGAATAACAATTACATTTATCAACTATGAAGAAGTTTTTTAAACTAACCCTCGCGGTTGTCCTTATGGCATGTTCGTCATCAGTTTTTGCTCAGAAATTCGGACGTGTCGATCTGTCTGCCATTATACCCAACATGTCGGAGTATAAGGAGGCGTCGACCAATCTGGAAACGTATGCCAAGGATTTGCAGGATCAGTTGGAGTCCATTCAGGTGGAATTCAACACCAAGCTCGCCGAGTACGAGAAGGCTGCCGGCACCCTGTCAGACTCAGTGAAACAACTCAAAGAGTCGGAGTTGCAGCAGCTTCAACAGCGTTATCGCGACTTCTCTGCAATCGCTCAGCAGGATCTCTCGAAGAAGGAGAACGAACTTATGACACCCGTGTTCGAATTGGCTAACGAGGCTGTCAAGAAGGTCGCACAGGCCGGCGGATACCTCATCGTATTCAACACGGCCAATGCCGCAGCATCGGGTTTGGCATACTACGACGAGGCTGCTTTGACCGATGTCACCGCCGAAGTGAAGAGGGAGCTTAATGTTGTAGAGGAGGCGAAATAATCTCTTTTTCGTGAAAAGGCGTCATTTCCTGCGCCTCGTTCAAATCCGCAAATGGGCAGTACGCCAAGTACAGCCCATCTGCGGATTTTTCACGAAAAAGAACCGATAATTTATCAAATACTTTATATATTTGCATTTCGAAAGACATAAAACTATAAGGGTATGCTTACATTAAAGCAATTACGCGATGACAAGGCGGCCGCTGTGCGCAAATTGGCAAAGAAACACGTCGATGCCGAGCCTGTCATCACCAAAATAGAGGAGTTGGACGACATGCGCAAATCGATACAGGTCGAGTTGGACTCTTGTTTAGCCGAGCAGAATGCGGCTGCCAAGCAGATCGGCATGCTGATGGGACAGGGACGCCGCGACGAAGCCGAGGTCAAGAAGGCCGAGGTGGCGACTCTCAAAGCGCGCTCCGCCGAGTTGTCGGCTCGCTTCAAGAGTGTCGGCGACGAATTGCAGGCCACGATCGTTACACTGCCCAACTTCCCCGCCGACATCGTGCCCGAGGGCTACGGCGCAGAGGACAATTTAGTGGTGAAGTTAGTGGAGAGCTACACTACGCTGCCCGAGAATCCGCTGCCCCACTGGGAGTTGGCAAAGAAATACGACATCATAGATTTCGATTTGGGAGTAAAACTCACCGGAGCGGGATTCCCCGTATACAAAGGCAAGGGAGCACGTTTGCAGCGCGCCCTTATCAACTATTTCCTCGACTGCAACACGGCCGCAGGCTATCTTGAAGTGGAGCCTCCCGTCATGGTCAACGAGGCTTCGGGCTTCGGCACAGGCCAGCTGCCCGACAAGGAGGGACAAATGTATCACGCCACGGTCGACAACTACTATCTCGTACCCACGGCCGAGGTTCCCGTGACGAACATCTATCGCGACACAATACTCGACGAGAAGGATTTCCCCGTCAAGATGACCGCCTACACCCCCTGCTTCCGCCGCGAGGCCGGTTCATACGGCAAGGACGTGCGCGGCTTGAACCGCTTGCAC
>CAZEXJ010000260.1:0-24616 GCA_964516585.1 uncultured Alistipes sp. | reverse complement strand
TTCTGCATCTCCCTGTATGACTCTGTCGTAAAACAGCTCCTCGTCGGAGACGGATCGTGATGCTTTCTCGTCGATATCTCCCATAGGCTCGTTATTTAGGTTGTACACCATTGAAACGTGCCGCAGGCGACTTTATTGTGCAAATCTCAACTCAAAACCAAATTTTTCTCTTTGATCATGCGTCTCAGGTTTATCAAGGCGTAGCGCATACGTCCCAGCGCGGTATTGATGCTGACACCGGTCTGATCGGCGATCTCCTGAAAACTCATTTTCGAGTAGTATCGCATCCTGACCACCTGCTGCTGTTCGTCGGGCAGAAGCTCGATAAGCCGGCGAACATCCTCTTCGATCTGACGGCTGACCATCTCGTCCTCGACGTTCGATTCGGCAAAACGCAGCGTGCCCAACATGTCGTATCCCGCATCGGACTCGTTGACCTGCTTGGATTGCTTCTGAGCGCGAAAATAATCGAGAACACGATTGTGCGCTATGCGGAGCACCCATGAAAGGAACTTGCCCGAATCGGTATATCGACCTTCGTCGATGACACGAACGGCCTTGATAAAGGTCTCCTGAAATATATCGTCGGCAACAGTGTCGTCTTTGACCATCATTCTGATGTAGTCGCGGACACGTCGCGAGTGACGTTCGATAAGCTGGGACATCGCACTCCTATCGCCCGAGAGATAGCTATTAAGCAGCATCTTGTCGCTTAATACATTCACGTTCATACTCTTCCTCCTAAATAGTTTCGTTACAAGAGCAGAATTTTTTCGATAGGCAATACGTTTTTAAGTGTTAATGTTTTGTCGTTTCTGAGTGCAAGATAGAAATTATTTTCGAAACGACAAAATATATTTCATGTCGGATCGTTCGTTATTTCGATCTTTTACCCGACGCCATAACTTTCAAAATGCGTGCCACAATGCCCTGTGGGGCAGATTGCAACCCGCACAGCGTCGTTTTGCGCTGTCGGCGAAACGACCGAAAACGGGGGCGAATCGCCCGATCGGTGCAACGCGCCGCCCGATCGGACGGCGAAAACGCGGAAACGAATCGGGTCGCACTGGACAAAGCCGGTGCGACCCGATATTGCGATGTCTGCGCTGCGGCTTAGTAGCTGCGCGCGAACAGTACACGGCAATGCGACGGCTTGCCCGAATAGATGCACTTGCCCTCTTCGGGCACGGCATCGAGCGGAATGCAGCGTATAGTCGCCTTGGTGGCCTCCTTGATCGCCACTTCGGTCTCGACCGTGCCGTCCCAGTGCGCCGAGATGAAGCCTCCCTTGGTGTTGAGCGTCTCGACAAACTCGTCCCACGTATCGACGCGCGTTATCATCGAATCGCGATATGCCAGCGCCTTGCGGAATATGTTGTGCTGCATCTCGTCGAGCAGTGCGGCGATGCGATCGGTCAGTCCCTGCTGTGTGACGGTCTGCTTTTCGAGCGTGTCGCGGCGTACAAGCTCTATGGTGCCGTTCTCCAAGTCGCGCGGACCTAATGCCAAACGCACGGGCACACCTTTGAGTTCATACTCGGCGAACTTGAAGCCCGAACGCACGTTGTCGCGGGCATCGATCTTGACGCTTATGCCCTTGTCTTCCAACTCGCGCTCTATCTGCTCGAAGCGTGCAACAGCCTGCTGCCGCTGCTCCTCGCCGCGGTAGATAGGTATCATCACCACCTGTATGGGGGCTAATTTCGGCGGCAGCACCAATCCGTTGTTGTCGGAGTGAGCCATGATGAGCGCACCCATAAGACGTGTCGACACGCCCCACGACGTAGCCCACACATATTCCAGCTTGCCCTCCTTGTTGGTGAACTGCACGTCGAACGCCTTGGCGAAGTTCTGGCCGAGGAAGTGCGAGGTGCCGCTCTGCAACGCCTTGCCGTCCTGCATCAGCGCCTCTATGGTCAGCGTATCCTCCGCACCGGCGAAACGCTCGTTGGGCGACTTGTGACCCACCACCACCGGCAGACCCATATACTCCTCGGCGAAGGTCTTGTAGACGCCGATCATCTTCGTGGCCTCCTCTATGGCCTCCTCGCGCGTGGCATGAGCCGTGTGACCCTCCTGCCACAGGAATTCTGCCGTGCGCAGGAACAGCCGGGTGCGCATCTCCCAGCGCACCACATTAGCCCACTGGTTGCACAGTATGGGCAGGTCGCGATATGAGGTGATCCAGCCCTTGTATGTATTCCAGATGATCGTCTCCGAGGTGGGGCGCACGATAAGCTCCTCCTCCAACTTGGCCGCCGGATCGACCACCACGCCGTTGCCGTCGGGGTCGTTCTTCAAACGGTAGTGCGTCACCACGGCGCACTCCTTGGCGAAGCCCTCCACGTGGTGAGCCTCCTTCGAAAAATAAGACTTGGGGATAAACAGCGGGAAATATGCGTTCTGGTGTCCCGTCTGCTTGAACATCTTGTCCAACGCATCGTGCATCTTCTCCCATATGGCGTAGCCATAGGGCTTGATGACCATGCAACCTCTGACGGCCGAGTTCTCGGCTAAACCGGCCTTTACGACCAAGTCGTTATACCACTGCGAATAGTTCTCTTCGCTGCGGGTCAGATCCTTCAATTCAACTGCCATTTCGTATATCGTTTTACGTTTGATTCTTGACTGCTCCTGCGGGGAGCGGAGCCGCAACCGGCAAAGATACGAATAAACGAGCGCAAAAACAAACTTTCACCCGCTTTTGCTCCGCCCATCGGCGTGCGGCCGCCATTGTCGGTCGTCCGATACGGCCGCCGGGCGCCCGGCACAGGGGCATGTGCGCTGTGCCGCCGCTATCCTATCGTGTGCATGCGTATCGAGGCCTTGATAAGGGCTATGGCGCGTATGCGGTTCATCTCTATCTCCTTGTCGGCGTGGTGCGGATTCTGGCTTACCAAGCGCACGAACCCCTCGCGGTCGGACTTCTGTATGTACTTCACCGTGATGTACTCCTCGCCGTCGATGTCGATCGAGAGCAGGTACATGTCGCCCCAGAATACGTCCCTCACGTCGCCCAACTGTTTGTAGAGGACTATGTCGCCGCTTTTAAGCAGCGGATACATCGAGTCGCCGACCACATATATCGCGCCGTCGCACTTCGGCAGATTGGGTATGTGTATGAAATTGACCGGTTTGGCCGATGCCTGATCGGCGAACAGCGGCACCAAGCCGGCTGTGCCCTCCACCGAATAGAGCGGCACGCTTTGCAGCGGCAGCGTGTTGTCGGTGCGGTGCATGTAGGGCGTGAGGTCGGGTTCGGCGTTGAACATGCGTCCCTGTCCCGTGTCGAGCCAGTCGGGATTGACGTTGAGGTCGTGAATCAGAATATTTCGGTTGCGTGTCGACAGTCCCGTTTTGCCGGTTTCGATCATCGACAGTGCGGCCTTGCCTATGCCAAGATGCTGTGCCAATTGCTCTTGCGTAAGGCCGAGTTGCTTGCGTATCAGTTTTACACGACTCTCCATGGCGATTTATCAGAAGTTTTTATATTAAAATTTTGTACTTTTCTATTGACAAATTCAATTTCTGAACTTATATTTGCACCACAAAGTTAAACTATTTATTCGATACCGACAAATTTTTAATAGCGGAATATACAATATTTTCGATTATGTATACAGTTTCATCTGAAATTTACAATCACGTGGCAGAACTTCTGATCGCAGCGACAGCCGGCAAGACATTCTTCTCCGGCTCGGTAACTGCCTGCGACGGCGAGGTGTACGTGCGGTTTACGGCGACCTTGGTCATCTATCGCGACACCCCGACGGAGACTAATCGCAGCGGCATCGTCGGCATGGAGCCTGTGTGGTGGGAGTGTCACACGCTGTGCGGCGGCGAGGAGATTCTCAACGACTTCTCGTTCGCGACGCTGCGCGAGTGTGCAATCGGATTGTAAAAATGACGGCGCATATTCCCCTCTCGGAGCGATGACTCCGCGCCGTCGAAGCGTGTCGGCCGCAACCGCTTTCATCGAAGAGCGCGGCGACGATGACACCGCGTATGGCGACCCCTGACAGGGGTTGCCTGCGGGGTGCCGATTATCGGACAAACCAATAGATCAAATGAATAAAAACACCTCTGAAAAGCAAATGCGAGAGCAGTGCGCACCCTCCGATGCCGATTTCGCGACCTTCGCCCTCACCGTCTACCCGTTCCTGTCGCTCGACGGTTTTCATCGCAGTTACTATCGTGTGTTGGAGGCCTTTGCGCGCGGCCGCATACGCCGTTTGATTGTGTCGATGCCGCCGCAGCACGGCAAGAGCGTGGGGTCGACGACGCTGCTGCCGGCCTATATGTTGGGACTCGATCCCGACATGCGCATTGCCATAGCCTCCTATTCGGGCACGTTGGCCTCGAAGTTCAACCGTCGCGTGCAGCGCATATTGGAGTCGTCGGAGTATGGCTCGATATTCCCCGCAACGACCATAAAACAGGGCGCCAAGCCCGCCAACTACATCCGCACCTCCGACGAGGTGGAGATCGTCGGACGGCGCGGCGAACTGCTGTCGGTCGGCCGCGAGGGTTCACTGACGGGCAATCGCGTCGACTGTTTCATCCTCGACGACCTCTACAAGGATGCCATGGAGGCCGCTTCTCCCGTCATACGCGCCAACTGTTGGGAGTGGTACACGTCGGTGGTGCGCACCCGCATGCACAACTCGTCGCGCGAGTTGATCGTATTCACGCGCTGGCACGAGGACGACCTGATAGGTTCGCTGCTGCGGCGCGAGCGGTGGCGCGAACTGCACCGCTGGGGCGATATAGACGATGCGGGCGACGAGTGGCTCTATCTCAATTTGGAGGCGCTGAAAGCCTCGCCGCCGACCGAGATCGATCCGCGTGCCGAGGGTGCGGCTCTGTGGCCTGAGCAGCAGAGCGCCGAACTTCTTGCCGAGAAACGCCGTCTCGATCCCGTCCGGTTCGAGGCGATGTATCAGGGGCGACCCTCGTCGCGGCACGGTCTGCTGTGGGGCGATTCGTTCGTCGAGTACGACGCATTGCCGCGCGACATAGTGCGGCGCGGCAACTATACCGATACGGCCGACACGGGAGACGACTACCTCTGTTCGCTCTGCTATGCGGTCGACACCGACGGCTTGATCTACCTGACCGATGCCGTCTACTCGCGCGAGCCTATGGAGGTTACCGAGGCGGCTGTGGCCGAGATGCTGCGGCGCAACGACACGCGCACGGCCATGATCGAGAGCAACAACGGCGGTCGCGGCTTCGCGCGTTCGGTGCAGCGTTCGGCTCCGCTGACGCGCGTGGAGTGGTTCCACCAGAGCGGCAACAAGGAGGCTCGCATACTCTCCAACTCGGCCACGGTGCTGCACACGGTGCGCGTGCCGCACGACTGGCATCTGCGGTGGCCGGAGCTGTATGGCCATCTGACGACCTATCGGCGTCTGTTCCGCTCGAACCGCTGGCACGATGCGGCCGACGCTCTGACGGGTGTCGTCGAGCGTGAGATCGGCGATGCCGACGGCGAGTGGCGGCGCGTGCGGTTTATATGATCGGCGGCTCTGCCTGCCGCGCGGGCGCACATCATCATCGGGCAGCGACTGTCTGCCCGGTGCGCCCCACGCTATTTCGTTATCTCGGCTTTGACCGTGATGCGCGTGATGTGCGCAGCGGCATTGGAGAAGACCTGTATCACACGGAAGAACTTGCCCTCGGGCGCCTTGGCCGGGTCGAGCGTCACTCTGATCGACCCCTTCTCGCCCGGCATCACCTTGCCGCGTTTGTAGTCGGCCGTGACGCACGAGCAGCCCGTGCGCGCCTCCATTATCACTATCGGCGCCGTGCCGTCGTTAAGGTAGATCAGATCGACGCTGCGTTTGGGGGCGTCGGCTGCGATCTGCCCCAGATCGACGAGCGTCTGCTCGAAACTCAGGTTCGCTCCATGCACGGGTTCGTCGCCGCCTGCTGCGGCCTGCGCCGGATAGGCGGCCGTCAGGATGAGGCTGAGCGCTGCGGCCATGTCGAATATAAGGCGTTTCATCATTTGATCTTGAATGTATAGGTTATCGTTCCGCCCTCGATGAACTTGCTGCTCGGGTTAAACTTGGCCTTGCGTGCCGCTTCGAGAGCCAGATCGATGAATGTGCGGTCGTTGGTCGTCGATCCCGTCTGCCGGAACTCGGCCGTGGCGACGTTGCCGGCGGCATCGACCGTGACGTAGATTACCACCTTGCCCGAAGTGTTGTAGTCGGTGCGCGGCTGGGGCAGAGCCTCCCTAAGGCCGCGTCCCTGCAACCCCGCGTCTAACTGGTCGCTGCCCGAGAGATTGTAGCCGCGACCCTCGCCGCGGCGGCTCTCCTCGTTGCCCTCGGGCGCCATGCGGTTGCCCGAGGGAACGCTCTGCTCGGGCGTGCCCGTGACAGGGGTGAACAGAGCCTTCGGGTTGACGGTCTGTGTTTTTGCCGCCTCGCCCTCGGCTTGTGACGACGTCTGTTTCGGTGCGGGAGCCTCGTGCGCGAGGCTGCGGCTCGTGCGCGCGTCGGGTTCGACCGAACTTTGTACGGCCGAGGCGTTGCGTTTCTCGACAGGCTCCTGCTCGGGCAGTTCCACGATCTCGACTATCACTAACGGCGGCTCCTCCTGTCGCGGCGCGATCTCCACGCTCGACAGGTACATCACCGCCACCCATGCGGCCGCCGCCGCCAAGAGTGCCACGGCGGCTATATGCTTCGACGAGCGGTCTATCGGATCGTAATACTCCATTGCGGGCTACTGTTTCTGTTTGGTCGCAACGACCATCTTATACTTGTTCTCGCGCGTGAGATCGACCACCTCGATAAGGGCGTCGACAGTGACTTTCTCGTCGCAGCGCAGCGAGATGTAGGGTCGCTCCTCTTCGGGCAGCTCGGCATACTTGGCGTAGTGCATGGCCAAGGCCGTGCCGACCTGCTCTATGGTGTCGTACTCCTCGCTGCCGTTGATCGTGTAGACGTAGGCTCCGGCGGTATTGTCGGCCGGGACGATCGCGAGCGATATGATCGAGGGGTCGCCCTCCGACGACGACGACGAGGGCAGGGTGAGGCGCACGGCATTGTTGGGGTTGATCATCGTCGTGGCCAAAACCATGAATATAAGCAGAAGGAACACCAAGTCGGTCATCGACGACGACGAGAACTGGGTGCTGACCTTCGAATTTCGTTTTATTGCCATCGTCGCGGACTATTTTTGTACAGGTTGGTTCAGAATATCCATAAAGGCTATCGAGGTGGCCTCCATTTGGAACACGAGCTTCTCGATGCGCGCCACGAGATAGTTATGGGCGAAGTATGCCGGAATACCGACTATAAGACCGCCGACAGTGGTCACCATGGCCACATACATGCCCGACGACAGGTCGCCGATGTTGACGCCTCCCGTGGAGTTGGCCGACATAGAGATGAACACCTGCACCATGCCGACCACCGTTCCGAGGAAACCGATCATCGGCGCACCGCCCGAAATTGTCGCCAATGTGGGCAGACCCTTCTCCAACTTTGCCACTTCGAGGTTGGCCACATTCTCGATCGAGGTCTGTATGTCGCCCATCGGACGGCCTATGCGCTCGATGCCCTTCTCGATCATGCGCGCCACGGGCGAGTCGGTGCGACGGCAGAGATCGACTGCCGAACCTATCTTGCCCTCCCAGATGTAGTCGCGTATGCGATTCATGAAGTTGTTGTCGATCTGCGTGGCTTTGCGCATGGCCACAAACCTCTCGACGAAGATGAATACCATAACTCCGGCTAATGCCACTAACACCCACATAAGCCAGCCGCCGCCGGCAAATAGCTCCCAGAAGCCGATCGAAACCGTGTCGGCCGCAGCCGTGCCCGTTGCAGCGGCAGCTTCGGCCGCGCCGTTGGTCAGCGGGTCGGTCATTTCGGCGATCATGTCGCCGGCTGCGGAGGTAGTCTCCGCCACCGCATCTTGTGCGGGAATCATCAAATTGATCATAGTCCTTTTATTTTATTTAAGTTTTTTCATATTGGCTCATTACTCTTTTGAGGCGTTGCCGGGTGTTGTGTCGGGTTTTGTCCCGAGCGTTGTGTCGGGTACGTTGCCGGGTGTTGTGTCGGGCGTTGTGCCGGGCGTTGTGTCGGGTTTTATCCCGGGCGTTGTCCCGGGCATTGTACCGGGCGTTGTATCGGCTGCAGCCGCGCTCTTATCCTTCGTCCTCTGCTCCTTGCGCACGGCGCGGCGTTCCATGCGTTTGCGGCGCCGCTCCTCGTTCGAGAAGCGGTTGCGTATGCTCTCGGCCAGCTCCTTGAACGTGTTGAAGTTCTCGCTGTAATAGAAGCCTATGCCCGTCTCTTGCAGACCTTGGTTCTCGTCGTAGCGGTCGATAGTTTGCGTGAAGCCGCGGAACTTGAAGTTGCCGCCCTTGTCGATAAGCCACGTTATGTAGGCCTCGCCCATAAGGTTGGAGGCGTTCTCCGTGAGTTTCGATGTGTTGTCCATCATGTAGTTGCCCTCCAACTCCACTATTAGACGGTTGTCGATCCAGCTCTTGGAGAATCCGAAATCGACCTCGTCGCTGGTAGTGTTTGACTTCGGCCGGTAGCGGAATATAATATTGTAGTTGTCGCCCGAGAGCCAGTTGCTCAACTGGTTCGACAGCAGTTCGAAACCCGTGGTTGCCGAGACGTTGGCGCCTATGCCGCTGTTGTTCTCGGCGTTGAACGAGTTGGCCATAAGCAGCCAGAACATCTGCGTGGCGATGTCCTGCTGCGAGGTGAGCAGACTCTGCACGATCGACTGTATCTCCGGGTCGAGGTTGGGCACCTTTATGTCGAACGTGACCGTGGGCGACATCAGTTCGTCGGTGAGTTTGATGTAGCACTCCACGGGCACGGCGCGCGTGTAGTTATTCTCGCTCATACCCTCCAAGAGCGGCTGCAACGAGGCTTTGAGGTTGTAGACCGCATCGATGTTGAGGCGTGCGCCGAGCGGGTCGCCCGTCCAGTGTATGCTCGATCCCGGTGCTATAACGAATTTCTTAGTCCATATATTTTGCAGCGTGAACAGATAACTGCCTTCGTTTATGGTGTAGTCGCCGAACATCTCGAATACGTTTGTCTTCGGCACGATGCGCATGCTGAGCTGCCCCTCGCCGCGACCCTTGATTATGTCGCCGACGGTGGGGTCGATGACAAGCTGTATCTCTGTGTTGGGGCGCACGTTGCAGACTAAATCGATATCCATGATACTGCCGGCCGAGGCCGTCTGACGATGTTTGCGCTCGAATGCCATTTTGCGGCGTATCAGATAGTTGGTCGTGTCGACAGGCGTTCGCGCCGACTCGAATTTCACGAAGTCGGCATACGACACGTCGCTCTTGCCCGCAAGCGGCATGAAGAAGGTGGAGTTGTCCTCGCTCGTGGCCTCGATGTTCATCTTCAATCCCCGCTTGTCGCCGCGGAACGTGGCGTCGCCCGAGGCGTAGACATGTCCGTAGAAGAGGTCGTTGTCGGAGGCGTCGGTGTCGAGCACCAACATCTTGTCGATGTCGAGTCTGATGTCGTAGGTGATGTTCGACAGGTGCTCCAAACTCAGATCCATGGTGTAGGTGCCGCGGTTGTTCTCCTTGTCGAACACGGGCACGCGGTCGGCATAGATGTGATTGTCCTTGACTTTCAGATCGGCGCCGGAGAGATGATAGCTCGTCTGCGTGAAGTCGACCTTGGTCGAGAGCGAATCGACGTGTATGTCGCCGTTGAGCGAAGCCTTGCGCCCCTCGCCCATGACGGAGGCATCGATGTCGGCCGTACCCTTGATGTCCGACACGACGCCTTGCAGGAACGGTGACAGCAGCGACAGCGGCACTCCGTCGAGCTTTGCGCGGGCATAATAGCGGTTGCGCGAGGGTTGGTAGTAGCCGCGTATGAGCGTGTCGCCGCGCTGCCGGTCGCTTATGATGATGCGCGCACGGTTCTTTTCGAAGTCCCACTTCGATGTCAGACGCGTCGGCGGCGCCTGCAAGTCGTTGACGCGGACGCTGTCGAGATCGATGTCGGCCGTGATCTCCGCACCTCGCAGAGCCGATTTTACGATCGCCTGACCGTTGGTGCGCCCCTCGACGCTGTAACCCCACCGCTCGACGATGGCGGCGAGCGGCGAGATGTCGAAATTGCGCAGCTTCAACTCTATCGAGTCCTGACGCGAGCGCGACGCTATGCCGTCGACGAGCATCAACTCGCCGTTGTCGAGCACGCTGAAATCGTCGATCACGATGCGCTGCGATCCGATGTCGATGCCTCGCGCGAATATCTTCCAAGTCTTGTTGCGTGTCGATACGGTCGAGGGGGCGACGTTTATGTGTATGTCGTGTTTGCCCGAGTCGGGGTTGCGCGTGAAGCGTGCCGATAGCCCGAGCATACCCGACAACTGCTGCCGTGCGTCGCTGAATCCGGCCGTCAGTTTGACGCGGCTGTGGTGCGCGCCGCCCGTTACGGAGAAGTTGGGCATGTGCATCGAGCCTATGTAGAGATCGTCGGCGTTGAGATACATCGCAAGCGAGTCGCTGCGGTTGTTGGCGTTGAGTCTCAGATTGGTGGCTAACACCATGTCGCGTTCGATGTAGTCCGACCGCGCCTGCATGGTGAAGGAGTTGCTTACGGGATTGAACAGCATCTGCACGCTCGATCCCTCGGCTATCTGCCAGCCCTGATCGATGGCCTCCATAAGGGAGTTTATATCCTTGATGTCGATGTTGACTATCGAAAAGTCGTCGGCCAGTGTCTCGCGTTCGGCTTTGCGTTCCATGAGCGATTCGCTGTTGTCGTACAACAGCGGTATGTAACTGTGCAGACAGCGGCCTAAATACTGCATGACGTTGGTGTAGGGCGTCTTGCTGACGAAGGTGGCGTCGGCGAACTGCGACGAGAGTTTGATATATTTCGAGCCGGCATCGTTGCGGCCGTCGAGGGCTATGCGGTCGGCCTTTATTTCGCCGCCGGGGTAGCGGTAATTGGCGTTGTAGAGCGTTATGCGGCCGTCGAGATCGTCGATCGAGAGACCCGAGGCGTGGGCGTCGATATCGATCGTCAACAGCGATACGGAGTCGCGGCGGTTGATGTTGACCGCATGCAGGTCGGCGCGCCGCAGGTTCATCTCGAAGTCGTATGTGGGCGTTGCCCTGTCCATGTCCATTATGCCGTTGAGACGGAACATCATGTTGCTGTCGGCGGAGTTGATCGTGCCGCTGAAACGGCGGTTGTCGATGCGGCCGTCGGCCGTGATGCCAGAGTAGGCGTAGTCGTTGAAGGTGAAGCGGTCGACCGAGGCGCTGACGTCGGCTGCCATGCCGCCGTGCCCTATCGTGCCGTCGATCGACGCCGTGGCGGCCATGCTCCCTATGTTTTTTTTGCCGGTGAGCGCACCTATGTCGAGGTCGGTCGTCGCAGCGCGGGCGTGCAGCGTGCGGCGTGAGGATTGGGCGGGGCGCATGTCGAGGTCGAAATCGGCCTTGCCGTGCGAGGTGCGCAAATTGCCCGACGAAGAGAATGAATTCAAGCCTCCGACGAACCTGCCCGACAGCGAGAGCCGTCCGGCACGGTCGAGGATGCCTGTCACCCCTTCGGGCAGCTCCACGCCGGCCGCACTTTCGGCGAGCGAGACTATATCGCTGCGGTTGGAGTTCAACTCCGACAGGGTGATGCCGAACGTGGCTTTGCTAAGGTCGGGCAGCCCCTTGGCCGAGAACCGGCCTTTGAGCGAGGTGCTGCCGGCCGTGCGCAGGCTGCGTATCTCGCCGTTGAATCGCTCTACGGTGCCGTCGATCGACATGTCGACCTCCGAGAGGGTTATATCGCGGCCGGCTAACGTTGGCGCAAATGCCGCCACGTCGCCGGAGTATATGCGCGAATCTTCTATCGAACCGACTATGCGCACGTCGTGCGTGAAATGCTTGTAACAGCCCCAGCCGCCCGCCTCGATCGACATCGAGGGCATGAATATCGACGATTGATCGGTATCGATCGAAAACCTGTCTAAGCGTATCACGCCGCTGTCGACGAAGAAATAGCCCTTTACGTCGTCCACCTCGAACCCGCTCTTTTCGCTCATCGACAGCGACATGATGTCGCCCCACACCTTGTTGCGCACCACGGCGAAGTCTTTCAGACAGGCCTCGTGTATGTCGATCGACATGTCGTAGAAGTCGATGCCCGAGGGAGGATCGCGGTGGGCGAGACGCTCGATGCCGAGGGTCAGATCGTTGACGTGGATATGGTCGATATACATCTTGAAACTGCCCTTGCCCTGCTTGCGCACCAAACGATCGATGATCTGCCTGATGTTCATCTGCCCGTCGGCCATTTCGCGGATATAGAGTTTGACGCCGTGCGCCTCGGCTTCGGAGATGCACAGACCGCTCTTTTTGATGTTGAAGCCGGTGAAACGCCCCTTGATCTGTTCCACATACAGCAGCGTGTCCTGCTCGTAGTCCTCGACGTAGAAGCCTCTGACGCGCAGCTTCGAAAAGAGGTCGAGGTCGATGCGGTCGATGCTCACGCGCGTCTGCAATTTTTGCGAGAATATCGACATGGCTTTGTCGACCACGAAGTTCTGAACCGAGGGGACGTCGAGCAGCAGCGTAACGCAAAGCGGCAAAAATATCAGCAACAAAACGATTGCCGATACGACCTTTGCCGATATTTTTATACCTTTGCGCATGGAACTGAATTTTACCTGCTGCGTTTAACCTACAAAAGTAGCAAATTTTCTATTTAAACCGAAAATTTAGAGTAAAAATGGACATAACGATATTGGGCATCGAATCCTCATGCGACGATACGTCGGCCGCCGTGATACGCAACCGCACGCTGTTGTCGAACGTAATAGCCTCGCAGGCGGTACACGTCAAATACGGCGGTGTGATACCCGAATTGGCTTCGCGCGCGCATCAGCAGAACATTATCCCCGTGGTCGATACAGCCCTCAAGGAGGCGGGCGTATCGGTCGACAAGATCGATGCCATAGCCTTCACGCGCGGTCCCGGCCTTCTCGGCTCGCTTTTGGTGGGAACTTCGTTCGCCAAGGGGCTGTCGATAGCTCACAACATACCCTTGGTAGAGGTCAACCATTTGCAGGGACATATTCTCGCCCACTTTGTCGATCTGCCCGACCGCGAACTGCCGCACCCCGACTTCCCGTTTCTGTGTCTGCTCGTCAGCGGCGGCCATACGCAGATAGTCAAAGTGTCGTCGCCGTTGGAAATGGAGATCATCGGTTCGACCATAGACGATGCCGCCGGTGAAGCATTCGATAAATGTGCCAAAGTTATGGGATTGCCCTATCCGGGAGGTCCAGTGATCGACCGCTTGGCCAAGGAGGGCGATGCCAAGGCCTTTTCGTTTGCCAAACCCCACGTCGAGGGGCAGTATGACTACTCGTTCTCGGGGCTTAAAACATCGTTCCTCTACACGCTGCGCGATGCCGTGGCTCACGAACCCGATTTCGTGGAGCGTCACAAAGCCGATCTGTGCGCATCGCTGCAACGCACTATCGTCGATATTCTTTTGGACAAGCTTATCAAGGCTTCGAAGGATACGGGCATACGCGACATCGCCGCCGGCGGTGGCGTGTCGGCCAATTCGGGTCTGCGCAACGCCATTGTCGAAACGGGTCGCCGCCGCGGCTGGCGCACATTCCTGCCCGAGTTGAAGTTCACCACCGACAATGCCGCCATGATCGCCGTATCTGGATATTTCCGCTACATGGCCGGACACATCTCGTCGCTCGATGTATCGCCCGTGGCGCGATTGTCTGATCTATAAGTAAATAATCTTTCATGAAAAATTTTTCGTGAAAAATTTTTCGTGAAAAGACATCATTTGCTTCCGCTCGCTCCATTGTCCGAATGGGCAGTACGTTAAGTACAGCCCATCGTCTCGCTCTGTCGTCGCGTTCATTTCATGCACTTTTTCTCGCCGCGGCAAAGTCGAAGTAAACTTCGCTTTGCTCGCCCGGCTTGACGAAAAAGTTGTATAATACCGCTTTTGACGAAAAATTGGGTGGTGGTTCTTTGGATGCTATTTCCACCGACATGTCATTCTGAGGAGCGGTTGAAAACCGCGACGTGAGAATCCGGTTGGGAACGATTATTTCCATTGTCATGTCGTGTGCCGAGACTCCCACGTCGCGTGCAAGCACGCTCCTCGGAGTGACATTGTGGGGTGTTGCAGGTTGTCATTGCGAACCAAGCGCAGGCCGACGTGAGAATCTCTGTCGCAGGCGACATGTCTGACTATGCTACCATTTGGTATAGCGGTCGAGTTTGTCGGAAAATATATCCTTGATTCTTATAAGTATGCCCGTTTCTTCGACGCCGCCTAAATCGGAGTTGACGACCGTGTCGAATACGCACATCGTGCGCGACAGATTCATGTAGGCATTTATCAGCGGCGGTATGACCTCTCTGTATTGCCTGACCTGCTGTATGAGTATCTTGTAATCGGCATCATAACTGCCGCCGCAAAACAGTCTCTCGTATCTGTTGCGGTCGATGAATGTGCGCAGGCGCTGCCGCCCCTTGATGAGCCGATCCTTGTCGGGGACATATTTGTGCAGGAAGAACATAAGTGCGTTGCGTGCTTCGATGTGGTAACTCGTGTATATGGTTACCTTGCCCAGCAGGAATCGTGCGTGCGGATTGAGCGCTATTACCGCTCCGATGCCGTCCCACAGATTGTCGAGCGCGAATATGCTTTTGGGGTTGTCTCTGCGCTGGTAATTAGGCGATACAAATGCCCGCCCAAGCTCTATTGTGCGCGGCAGAAACAGCTTGCGGAAGCGAGGACTGAAACGGAAATAGTGTTCTGTGGAGAGGTTGAGAGGGTGGGGGCGCGTACATATTATGAACCGGTATGCGCCGACTATCTCCGATGCCTGCGGATCCCATGTGATCAACTGTCGATACCCGCCCTCGGCAGTATCGCCTTTGTCGATGTCGATCTCCTCGCCGCTGCCGCCGCCGCCGTCGCGGAATGCCTCCTCGCGCAGACGTCCCACTTCACGCATGAGATTGGGGCATTGCGAAGCCTCGAATACGAATATCTGGTTGGCGCCGCGGCGTGTGTCGCGTATCTTGTCGAGAGCGGCCAGCTCGGCAAGCAGCAACTTGCGGTCTACGGGCGGAATGACAGTTTTCATGGATCAATTTTTTTATTTTTTAGGGTTTCGTTTAATGAATAGACGGCCTGCCGTATGACAAGGCAGTCGGCGGCGATATCGCCCGAGAGTTGGGAACTGTCGATCGGGCTTCCGAAGACTATGCGTATATGTTTGCCGCTCTGGCGGAACATCTCGTCGACGAGATACAGCAACTCGATATTGAGGCTTATATGCAGCATCTTGCGAATCGTATAGATGCGATAGAAACGCTTTGACAATTGACCTTCGACATATACCGGCACGATCTGACGGCTGTATCTGCCGGCATCTTTCACGAAGCGCGGCCGCCACTGAGTGTCGGTAACCGTGCCTGCTGTCTTGCGCGAGCAGAAACCCGCCGGAAATGTCAGTATCTGTTTGGTCGGCGAGGCGAATGCCGCATCGTATGATAGCGAATTTTCACTGTGCTGCCGGCCGTATTTGTTGACCGGTATCCAGAGCGGTCGCAGTTGATCGATGTGCATAAGCATATCGTTGACAACTACGCCTGTATCCAACCCCATATCAAGCATACATTTGGCTATTATCATGCCGTCGAGACCGCCGAAAGGGTGGTTCGAAGCGAATATGAAGCGACGGTCGCCGGGTATGGGGCAGCCGGCGATTTCGTATGTGATATCGAGGCGATGCAGCGTGTGGCCTATAAACTCCTTGGGAGACATGCCCTCGCCGGTGCGCAATATGTCGTTGATTTGCGATTCGTGGATTATGCGTCGCAGATAGTCGAATGCTATGCGCGGAATATATCTGCCGGTACGCCCGCGCAAAATCTTCTCTATGTCGATCTGTTGCATCGTCTCTTCAATTGATAATATGATACGATGCAAAGATATGTCATGCCCCGCAACCGCCGGTCAGCATTAATACCTATTTTGCCGCTTGCGCCGTGCGTCGCCAGATAATGATGCCGTTGATGCTGTTAATCATGTACATGGAGTATTTTATGACCATAAGTCCGCCGACCATGTCGCCCGAAGCCATGACCATGCCCCACAATATGATGTTGACAAGATTGCCTGCTATCCAGAATATCCATTGCTGCCATACGGCGCATGTGAGCAGTATCTGCCCGATGATGAACAATACGGTGATAAGCGAATCCTTGAACGGCTGTGCGGCGTCGGTCAGATAGCGCATCGCGCACCATGTGGCGGCGACGCCGGCGACGAGTGCTATGACGCAGTAAACCGTCTGCCGCCGGGTCAGCGACCGCGAACGCACCTTCGAGGCGTTGCTGCGGTCTTTGCGGCGGCTCCATGCGCGCCAGCCGATGAACTGCATCGGAAGATAATATAACGCATTCAAAGCTGCTTGCCCATAGTTGGTTGCATTGTAGGCTATGATTGCATACAGCGTGACGTTGACCGTGCCGAACACGAAGTTCCAGATGCTGCGCTTGGCGCTAAGCACCGTGCCGGTGACACCGAACAGCAGGGCTACCGTGCCGAGTATGTCGACGCGGTGCTGTATGACAGAGTATGCCACCGTCGAGCCGAGCGTCAGTATTATTATGGCGTAGTCGACAGGCTGCAAAGTCTCTTTTATCTCCGATGTCTTCATAAGCGCATGTTTGCAGCTGCGAATATACGAATAAGTGAGGGTAAAAGCAAATGTGTTTGCGTTTTGCCGGGTGCGCGCATGTTAGGCCGGGTGATTCGAATATGCGGAAACATCTCTGAAAAGCGGCCGTTCGTCGCCCGTATCCGACCGCTCGTAGTGAAAATCGTGTGCCGGATAATCTTTTTCGCCCGAATTTGAGTATATTTGTAGAGTATGGAGACCGTAAAGAATATAGTATTCGATCTTGGCGGCGTGGTATTTGCCCGCGATGCCAAGAAATTGGAACGCGATTTCATCGACTTTTTTTCATATATCATGCTGCCGGAGATGCCCCGTTTCTGGGAGGAGTACGACCGTGGTATAAAGAGCTTCGACGAGGTGATCGACGATCTGTGCGACTACAACTCTTGCCAGCGCGGCAAGGCCGAGGAGTATCTGCGGCGCTCGATACTTATGCAGGAGGCTGTGCCTGCGACCGAGCGGCTGATAGCCGAACTGAAGGCGGCCGGTTACAGACTCTACGTTTTGTCGAACATGTCGCGCGAGTTCATCGAGTTTCTGCGCCGCATACCCGTATATGCCTCTTTCGACGGCGAGGTGGTGTCGTGCGAGGAGCATGTGGTGAAACCCGAACGGCGGATATACGAGATACTGCTCGAACGCTACGGTCTCGATGCACACCAGACGCTGTTTGTCGACGATCGGGCATCGAACATCGAGGCGGCGCGCGAAATGGGCATCGGCGGATTCCTGTTCGACCATACCGATCCCGAGGGCAGCTGCGGGGCATTGCGCGCACGCCTGCTTGCAAGAACCAAGGACTAACCTGTAAAACATAAATATCATGTTTGTAACTTTCAGTATAGAGTATCGCACGCAGTATGGCGAACACCTTGCGGTTTTGACCGGCAGCGGTCGCGGAGGGAGACATGCGATGCGATATGTCGGCGACGGACGCTGGGAGTGTGCCGTAGAGTTGAAAACCGACGGCGTGGCGGAGTATCGCTACGAATTGTGCCGAGGAGCCGAGACGCTGCGCCGCGAGTGGGGCGGTCCTCACCGCCTGACGCTCGATAAGTCGTTGGCTTCGGTTGCGGTTTTCGATCGCTGGCACGCCGAGCCGAACGATCGCCCGATGCGCTCGTCGATGTTCACCGACGGCGTATTTGCGCGCGAAAAGAGCAAGCGCCCCGTTGCGTTGAAGAGCGGCGAAGTGATGATTCGCGCCGAGATCCCGTCGGTGCGCCCGTGGCAGAAAGTACTCCTTGTGGGCGATGCCAAGGCCTTGGGCGAGTGGCAGGTGGAACATGGCGTGGAGATGTCGGCAGGCGAGGATACGATGTGGCATGCCCGCATCAAACGCTCGCGGCTTGCTGCGTCATTTGCCTATAAATTCGTCATTGTGGATTCGCGTAACGGCGAAGTTGCTGCATGGGAGTGCGGCGAGGACAACCGTTGCGACGTTGCAGCCGTTGCGGCCGACGCCATTGTCGTCGATTCGCTGCGCCCGGTATTCGACCTGCCTGCATGGCGTGGCGCCGGTGTGGCGATACCTGTGTTTTCGCTGCGTTCGAAAGAGAGCTTCGGTGTCGGCGAGTTCGCCGATCTGCGGCTTTTGGTCGACTGGGCTGCCGCGACGGGTCAGAGCATAATACAGATACTGCCCGTCAACGATACCACGATGACCGGCACATGGGAGGATTCTTACCCCTATAAGGCGAACTCTACGTTCGCTCTGCATCCACAGTTCCTGCGACTGAGCGAAGTAGGCCGGTTGGCCGACGAGGCGGAGGCTGCACGTTACGAGGCGTTGGGCAGGGAGCTGAATGCTCTGCCGATGATCGACTACGAGCGTGTCAATCGTGCCAAGAGCGATTATCTGCATGCCATATATCGTCAGGATGCCGCCAAGACCTTCCGCTCGCGCGACTACAAGGCGTTTATGGACTCCAACGAGGAGTGGCTGCGCCCCTACGCCGTATTCTGTGCGCTGCGCGACCGTCACTCCACTCCCGATTTCTCGAAGTGGGGATCGATGTCGCGATACAGCGCGGCAAAGGCGGCACGTTACGAGAAAGAGCATTTCGACGAGGTGGCCTACAACTACTTCGTGCAGTATCATCTGTCGCGTCAGTTGCGCGATGTGCGCGATTATGCACATGCCCACGGCGTGGTGCTGAAAGGCGATATCCCGATCGGCATAAGCCGCACGAGCGTCGATGCGTGGGTCTATCCCTCGCTGTTCAACATGGATTCGTCGGCCGGCGCTCCGCCCGACGACTTCTCGGTCATGGGGCAGAACTGGGGCTTCCCGACCTATAACTGGGCTAAAATGTCGGAAGACGGATATGCGTGGTGGCGCGCACGCTTCGTGAAGATGTCAGAGTATTTCGATGCCTATCGCATCGATCACATATTGGGATTCTTCCGCATATGGGAGATCCCGTTAGATGCTGTCAATGCGCTTTTGGGACGATTCAATCCGGCGCTGCCCTATACCGAACAGGAGATCGCCTCGTATGGTTTCCGTTTCGACCGAAGCCGCCATACGGCGCCCGTCAACGAGACCGACAACGTGCTGTTCGTCGAGGATCGCAAGGAGCCGGGGCGTTTCCACCCGCGCATTTCGGCTCAGTCGACCGAGTGCTACCGCCAATTGCCGGAGGATCAGAAAGCGGCCTACAACAACCTCTACAACGACTTCTTCTATCGCCGTCACGACGCATTCTGGCAGCAGGAGGCTATGCGCAAGCTGCCGCCGCTGATCGAATCGACACGCATGCTCGTCTGCGGGGAGGATCTCGGCATGATTCCGCACTGCGTGCCCGCAGTTATGAACGGCGAACAGATATTGTCGCTCGAAATACAGCGCATGCCCAAGGATCCGCGCGAGGAGTTCGGCTCGCCGTGGAACTATCCCTATCTGTCGGTCTGCACCACATCGACACACGACATGAATCCCGTGCGTGCGTGGTGGGAGGAGGATCGTGCCGTCAGTCAACGCTTCTACAACAATGTGCTCGGCGCGTGGGGCGACGCTCCCTATTTCTGCGAGCCGTGGATATGCGAACGTATCGTGGCTATGCACCTCAAATCACCGGCCATGTTGACCATACTGCCGTGGCAGGACTGGCTGTCTATGAGCGGCGAGCTGCGTCGCGAGAATCCCAACGAGGAGCGCATAAACGTGCCCGCCAACTCGCGCCACTACTGGCGCTATCGCATGCACATGACCCTCGAAGACCTGCTTGCAGCCGACGACTTCAACCGCATGGTATGCCACATGATAGCCGAGAGCGGCCGTTAGAGGGCAGTCGGAGATATGCAAATGTCTCGCTTCCGCAAAAGAAGCGAGACATTTTTATTGTGCCCGGTTGCGTCGGGACAGTTTGCAGCTATTTCCCCGAAATGCCGATCTTCTGCAACCACTTTTCCACTCTGTCGCGACACGACGAGGCGGAACTGCCGCTGACGAGCAGGCCATCCTTATGCTCTGCCGAGGGCGTGGCGGCCGTAAAATCGCGGAAGCAGTTCTGGACGCCTCCTCCGCCGTGCGTGCAGAACGGGATCAGGGTTTTGCCCGACAGATCGTAGCTCTCGATAAATGTCTTGATCGCCATGGGCATCGTGCCCCACCAGTTGGGGTAGCCTATCATCACGATGTCGTATTGCGACATATCGTCGACTCTCGACTTCAATGCCGGGCGGCTGTCGCTGTCGCGTTCTCTCTTTGCCACCTCGGTACATGCGTGATACTGCTCGGGATAGGGCTTGACGGTCTCTATGGCGAACAGGTCGCCGCCGGTAAGACCGGCTATTTGCTCGGCTACGGCGCGCGTATTGCCCGACCACGAGAAGCAGGCGATTAGAATTTTGTCTTTTGCACCTGCGGTGTGGCTCTGCGCCGCAGCATGCGAAGCGGTAATTGTCATAAGTCCGATCATTAAATACTTTAATACTCTGTTCATCGTTTTGCGTTTTTGTGAATCTTTCGGATTCGGTTTTCGATAATACAAAGATAAGATTATAAAATGGTTTTGGCGTAATATTATTTACTGATAAGATTACCATAATTACAGCCGTCAGCGGCTTATGCCCCGATGTCCGGTTCGGAGCTTTGACTATCGCCGTGTTCCTGCCGTCGTTTTTTTGCGCGGATCGATACGTGCTGCACCCGACTCTACGGCGGCACGTATCACAGCTTCGGTAACGTCGTGACGCAAACGTTTGTCGAACGGCGAGGGTATGATGCGGTCGCGGTCGAATAGGCTGTCGGACTCCTCTGTGTTTCGACGTGCCAACCGGGCGAGCGCCTCCGCGGCGGCTATTTTCATGGCAGTGTCGATACGCCGCGCCCGAGTGTCGAGTGCGCCGCGAAACACATAGGGAAATGCCAGCAGATTGTTGACCTGATTTGGGACATCGGAGCGTCCCGAAGCGTATATGGCATCGGGGCGTGCGGCCATGACCTCGTCGCGCGTGATCTCCGGATCGGGATTGGCGAGCGCCATTATAAGCGGCGAGGGCGACATGTTGCGCAGCATGTCGCCCGAGATCAAGGCCGCTTTCGATACTCCGATTAATACGTCGGCGCCGTCCAACATGCGCTCGACAGACGACAGGTGCCGTGTCGTCGCGAACTCGCGCTTTTCCGGCGACAGATCGTCGCGTTCGACGGTGATTATGCCGCGACGGTCGCACAATATGATGTTCTCGTGACGTATGCCCAACTCCGTCAGCAATCGCATTATGGCTATGGCGGCCGCACCCGCTCCGAATGCCGCGACATGGAGGTCCTCCAAGCGTTTGCCGTTGAGACGGCAGGCATTGATTATGGCGGCGGCGCACACTATGGCCGTGCCGTGCTGGTCGTCGTGCATGACGGGAATATCGAGCCGCTCGATGAGCCGCCGTTCTATTTCGAAGCACTCGGGCGCCTTTATGTCTTCGAGGTTGATGCCGCCGAATGTGGGCGCCATGCCGCAAACGCACTCGACGAAGGTGTCGGGGTCGGAGACCGCTATCTCGATGTCGAATGCATCGATGCCGGCCATAGCCTTGAACAGCATGCACTTGCCCTCCATGACCGGTTTCGCGGCCGCTGCGCCTATGTCGCCAAGGCCTAATACGGCCGTGCCGTTGGTTATGACCGCCACTAAATTGCCTCGGGCGGTGTAGAGATAGCTGTTTGCTTCGGCATCGGCTATGGCGCGTGCTGCGGCTGCCACGCCGGGCGAATATGCCAGCGCCAGTTCGTGCGGTGTCGAGCACGGTTTGGTTATGCAGGTCGCCGTCTTGCCCGGTTTGGGCAGAGCGTGGTATCGCAATGCCTCTTGGTATATGGTCTGTTTTGCTGTGGCCATGATTCGTAAAGATTTGTATGCGACAGAGTGCAAAATTCGCGCCCGCTGCATATTGCCGGCGCCGGACGCTTACGCCCGACTGCACGATCGCACGCACATACGACAAGGAGAAGCCGATTCTCGTTCGGCTTCTCCTTGTCGTATGTGTCGACCGTTATTACTGCTGCTTTTGCGCAGCGGTCAGACCTATCGACTCGATATATCGATTGTCGACTTGGCAGTTCTCTATCTTGACCGCCTCCAACAGCTCCTCCAATATTTGACGTGCGCGCTGCTGGTCGGGACGAGCCTCGCGTATCTGCTGGTACGAGCTGCGCTCGGCCTCCGAGAAGTCGACTATCTGCTGCCACCCTTCGGGGGCGGTGAAGCCCACCCATGACGAGGTGCCGATCTTCTTGTATGGCCAGAAGGTGTAGCCTATGTTGTTCTGTTCCATGGTGCGGCAGAACTCCGCCATCCACTCATAGGTGTTGTGGCCGATCTCGCCCATGTACATCGGGCGATCGGTGCGGTCGCGGAACTCGATGAACGAACGTATGGCATCGGCCGAGGTGCCGCCGCCGTAGCGATGACACGTGTACATGATCTTGTCGTCGAAGTTGCAATCGTCGAGCGGCTCGAAATTGCCGTTCCACTGTGCGCCGCCCAACAGGATGATGTGGTTGGTGTCGACCTCGCGTATAGCCTCCACACCCATGCGATAGACTGTGCGCAACTGTGCGTTGAGTTCGGCCATATTGTCGAAATAGGGGGCTATCGGTTCGTTCATCAGTTCGTAGCCGAGTATGACAGGCTCGTTGCGATAGTGCTCGGCAATGCGCCGCCAAATATCGCAGTAGAGTTTTTGGCTCGCTTCGCTCTCCATGAGCCACGGATATCCGTAGGAGTCGTCGATGTTGTCGCCCGTCTGTCCGCCCGGGGCATCGTGCATGTCGAGGATCAGATACAGCCCCTCGTCGCGGCACCACTCAACCAAACGGTCGATGCGTTCGAAAGTGTCGTGCGACGACTTGGAACCCATATAGTCTTCGTCGGTGAACAGGCGGTAGTTGAACGGCAGGCGTATGGTGTTGGCTCCGGTCGATGCGATCAGCCGAATGTCCTCGCGAGTGATGTAGTTATCCTTGAATTTCTGCCAGAATGCGTCGGTGAAATCGGGACCGACGGCCTGCCGCAGCATCAGATCGATCATATGCGGCGAGTTGGTGCGGCGGAATCCGAACATATAGCCTTCGGGGTTGAGCCAGTTGCCGAGGTTGGTTCCCTTTATAAACAGTTTCTCTCCGTCGGGACGGCGAAGGTCGACGCCGTCGATGCGCACGAATTCGGAGGCATCGACCTCCTGACTCTCGGTCGACGAGGAGATGCACGACGATAGGGTGGCGACGGCCGCAATAGTGTAGATTAAACGTTTCATGTCGTAAGGTTTATAGGTTTCACTGCACAAAGATAGATATAAAATATCGGATCACCTGCAAAAAGCGGCGGGGATAGAAAATTTTTCAGTTGTTATGTGTGGATAGAGACTCCCACGTCGCGTGCAAGCACGCTCCTCGGAGTGACAGTGCGGAAATGTCATTCTGAGGAGCGGTTGAAAACCGCGACGTGAGAATCTGGTTGTGGAAGACTATCTCCGCTGTCATGCCGGGTGCAGAGACTCCCACGTCGTGCTTCGCACTCCTCGGAGTGACATTGCGGGGGTGCAGAGACTCCCACGTCGCGTGCAAGCACGCTCCTCGGAGTGACATGGGCGGGGCGTTGTACTATGTCATTGCGAGCCGAGCGCAGCGAGGCGTGGCAATCTCTTCATTGCTGTCTCCACCGGGTTTTGCGGATGAACCAAAATATCGACAATAAAAGAGCGGCCGGCAAAGTCGGTCGCTCCATTATTCTGTCGGGGTGCAGATTATTTGCGCTGGCCAAGCTCTTTGTCGAGCATGTAGAGACCAACTTTTTTGTCGCCCACCTTGCGCAGCGATTCGAGTATGCCGAGGGCGGTTTGCTCCTCCTCGACCTGCTCGTTGACGAACCACGAGAGCATGTTCATCGTGGCATAGTCGTGCTCTTCGGCAGCGATGTCGCAGAGGTTGTAGATCATTTTGGTGACGTTGCGCTCGTGCTCGACCGTCTGCTCGAACATAGACTCGGGCGTATCCCATGAATTGCGAACCTCTGCAATCGGAGCCAGCTCGACGCGCAGCGAGTGTGAATTGAGATAATCGGCGAATTTCAGTGCATGACCCTGCTCCTCGGCGAATTGCAGCTTGTACCAGTGCGACATGCCTTTGAAACCTTTGTCGGCAGCATCCATCGACATTGCCAAATAGAGATATGCCGACCACATCTCGGCGTTGATTTGGGCATTTATTGCCTCCTGCATTCTCTTGCTTATCATAACTTTATGTTTTTAAATGTTTTTTAGTCACTTGTTTGCTGTATGACAGCGCAAATATACTGATAAAAAATGAAAATTGTTCAGCGCAGAACGAATAAACTTGCAGCGTGATCGTCGATGT
>CAZEXJ010000259.1:0-4349 GCA_964516585.1 uncultured Alistipes sp. | reverse complement strand
GTTGGATGCAATGGTAACAACCAAATATGCGAGTGACCTGTGCTGCCGATTCTTGTCGTGTATTATAATGGGCGTATAGACATATATTATCGAAGCGGAGAGTTTTATACCATACTAATTTGCACTCTAATGGGCACAAAGACTCTTCATGCTTGCTGTGGAAATGCAATCTTCCCGAGCGGCAACAGGGTGGAAATTGCTGTCGCTGTGCTATGCTGTGCTGCGTGCCGGGCGGCGGTTATTCGAAGAAGCTGTCGACGGCGGCCGTGATGCCCGCTTCGTCGTAGCCGCAGAGGGCGTAGAGCTGGGCGGGGGTGCCGTGCTCGATGAAACGGTCGTCGATGCCGAGCATCTTCACTTCGGGGTGCAACCCCTCGCGTGCCAGCAGTGCCACGACAGCCTCGCCCGCGCCGCCGCGTATGATGCCGTCTTCGACGGTTACAATGCGAGAGAAGCGGCGTCCCACCTCGGTGATAAGTTCCTTGTCGAGCGGTTTGACATACCGGAGCGAATATACGGCCACGCTGTGCCGGTTCGCCTCGGCTGCCCGCATCGCCTTGCTGCAAGTCGTGCCGACGGCCAATATGGCGACGTCGCCGCCCTCGCGCAACTGCTCGCCGCGGCCTACGGGCAGCTCCTCGAAGGGCGTATTGCGCCACTCGACGCCCTCGCCCGTGCCGCGCGGATAGCGTATGACGGCGGGGCATTGGGTTTTGGTGGCGGTGTACATCATCTGACGCAGCTCCCACTCGTTGCGCGGGGCGGCGATCGTCAGGTTGGGTACGCACCCGAAATATGCTATATCGAAAGCCCCGTGGTGCGTGGCTCCGTCCTCTCCGACCAAGCCTCCGCGGTCGATGCACATCACTACCGGCAGGTTTTGCAGCGCAACGTCGTGTATTACATTGTCGTAGGCGCGTTGCATAAACGACGAGTAGATGTTGCAGAACGGGCGCATGCCCGCTGCGGCAAGACCTGCCGAGAAGGTTACGGCGTGTCCTTCGGCTATGCCCACGTCGAAACAGCGTTCGGGTATCTCGCGCATGAGAATGTTCATCGAGCACCCCGACGGCATGGCGGGTGTGATGCCCACTATGCGCTGGTCGGCGCGTGCCAATTCGAGCAGAGTCTCGCCGAAGACATCCTGATAACGGTCGGCGCAGCTCGACGAGCGCAGACGTTCGCCCGTGTCGGGATTGAATCGTCCCGGTGCGTGCCAAGTGGATTGGTCGCTCTCGGCCGGGGTGTAGCCCTTGCCCTTGATCGTTCTTATATGGAGCAGTTTGGGTCCTTTTATGCGTTTGAGGTTGCGCAGCGTGCGCACCAACTCGGTTATGTCGTGTCCGTCGACATGGCCGAAGTAGCGGAAATCGAGGCTCTCGAACAGGTTGCTGTTTTGCAACAGTCCGTGTTTGATAGCATTGCCCGTCTTCTGCATCATGCGCAGCACGGGCGGCACGGTGCCGAGTATGCGCCACAAACGGTTTTTGAAACGGTTGTACGACGACGATGCCGACACTCTCACCAAATAGCGCTCCAACGCCCCCGTAGCCTTGTCGATAGCCATGTGGTTATCGTTCAGAATGACGAGAATATTGCTTTGTCGGCTGGCGCCGGCATTGTTCAATCCCTCGAAAGCTAACCCGCCGGTCATGGCGCCGTCGCCGATGATCGCCACCACGTTGCGTTTGATGCCCTGCAACTCGGCGGCCTTGGCCATGCCGAATGCGGCCGATATGCTCACCGACGAGTGTCCTGCCCCGAATGCGTCGTACTCGCTTTCGCTCATGCGGGGGAAGCCGCTGATGCCGCCCATGCAGCGGTTCTTCAAAAACGCCTCGCGGCGCGCCGTGATGATCTTGTGCGCGTAGGCCTGATGTCCTACGTCCCACACCAACTTGTCTTCGGGTGTGTCGTAGACGTAGTGCAAGGCGACGGTCAACTCCACTACGCCCAGACTCGATGCCAAATGTCCGGGATTGCGCGAGCAGCACTCTATTATATATTGGCGCAGCTCGGCGCAATAGCGCTTCAACTCGTCGATCGACAGTCGTTTCAGGTCGGCCGGAGTCTCTACCTCGTACAGATATTTATACTCAACATGTGACATAGGTCTACAAAGGTACTAAATTATCCCTATCATATTCTCGCGAAGATAATAATTTTACCAAATGATCGATAATTGATCCTATCTCGCAATTTTTTTGTATCTTCGCATTAAATAGTGTAAACAGTTATGCAATACCATAGAATTTTACTCAAACTCAGTGGCGAGTCGCTGCAAGGCTCGCAAGGTTTCGGACTTTCGGTCGAGGTGCTCGATTCATACGCCCGACAGATTCGCAAGGCCGTGGCAACGGGCGTGCAGATAGGCATAGTCATCGGCGGCGGCAACATCTTCCGCGGCTTGCAGGGCGCCGGCCGCGGCTTCGACCGTGTCAAGGGCGACCAGATGGGCATGCTTGCCACCATCATCAACTCGCTGGCGCTGCAATCGGCGTTGGAGAGCGCCGGAGTGAAGTGCAAGGTGTTGACATCCATTCGCATGGAGCCTATCGGCGAATACTACTCCAAGGCGCGTGCATTGGAATTGCTCGAAGCCGGTTACGTGGTTATCATCGGCGGCGGCACGTCGAATCCCTATTTTTCTACCGATACGGCATCGGCTTTGCGAGGCATAGAGATCGAGGCCGAGGTGATGTTCAAGGGGACGCGTGTCGACGGCATTTATACGGCCGATCCCGAGAAAGATCCGTCGGCCGTGCGTTTCGACCGCATCACCTTCGATGAGGTCATCGCGCGCCGGTTGAAAGTAATGGATCAGACCGCATTTACGCTGTGCCGCGAAAACGGTTTGAATATCATTGTTTTCGATATGGATACCGAGGGCAATCTCGAACGCGTGCTCGCGGGCGAACGCATAGGAACGCTTGTTGAACAATAAAATTTTATAGTTATGGCTATTCGTACCCGTCGCAAACGCGGCAGCACACTGCAATTGTTGCTGATGCTGGCCGTGCTCATCGTAATCGTTGTTCTTATTATCTGGTGGCCAACACCCGCATCGGCCGCCCCGCAGCCGCAGTCTCCCGAGCAGCAGGTCGACAGCGCCATAGTCGAATCGACATTGGTGCGCGGCGGCGACATGGCTCCCGACTTCCGCGTCGAGATGCTCTCGGGCGAACATATCGCGCTGTCGTCGTTGAGGGGCAAGGTCGTGCTGCTCAACTTCTGGGCTACGTGGTGCCCTCCCTGCCGCGAGGAGCTGTCGCATGTGCAGACCGAGATCATCGATCGTTTCAAGGACAAGCCGTTCGTCTTTTTGCCCGTGTCGCGCGGCGAGCAGCGCAGGACAGTGGAGCGTTTCATCGCCAATACGGGCTATAAGTTCGCCGTGGGACTCGATCCGCAGCAGGAGATCTTCGGCAAGTATGCCACCAACTATATTCCGCGCAACTTCCTCATAGGCGAGGACGGCCGCGTGCTCTACGTATCGGTGGGTTACGACGAGGCCGATTTCAAGGAGCTGATAGCCCGCATAGCCGAAGCTTTGCAATAATCGAAAACAATATAAACGGAAAGATGTGTTATGGATACCAAGACTATTTTGAAAGATGCGACCGACCGCATGCAGCGTGCGCTCGATCACCTCGATGAGGAGTTGCTTAATATTCGTGCCGGCAAAGCGTCGGTCAATGTGCTCAACGGCGTATTCGTCGACTATTACGGCTCTCAGACCCCCGTGTCGGGCGTGGCAAGCGTCACCGTACCCGATGCCAAGACCGTGCTCATACAGCCGTGGGACAAGAAGATGATACGTATTATCGAAAAGGCTATTCTCGACTCCAATATAGGCCTTACCCCCTCCAACAACGGCGAGCAGATACGTCTGACCATACCTCCTCTTACCGAGGATCGCCGCCGCGAGATCGTGAAATCGGTTCGCAGTGAGGCCGAGACAGCCCGCATAAGTCTGCGCAATGCCCGCCGCGATGCTGTCGAGTCTTTCAAGAAGGCTCAGAAGGAGGGTATGTCCGAGGATGAATCAAAGGACGGCGAAACGCAGTCGCAGAAGCTGTTGGAGAAGTTCTCCAAGGCGGTTGATGCAGCAGTGGAGAAGAAGGAGAAGGAGGTTATGACGGTATAATCTTTCGTGAAAAATTTTCCGTGAAAAATTTTTCGTGAAAAGGCGTCATTTACTTCGCCTCGTTCAAATCCGCAAATGGGCAGTACGCCAAGTACAGCCCATCTGCGGATTTTTCACGTGCGGCTTGTAACTAACGCCTTTTGACGAAAAATATAGTTGTGGTGCTTTGTCTGTTTTCCGTGAAAAGCGGCATTCTACTGCC
>CAZEXJ010000258.1:0-9820 GCA_964516585.1 uncultured Alistipes sp. | reverse complement strand
GATCTCGAACGCCGTACCGGCATCGAGACCCTTGTCGAGTACGACGCGCGATATCGAGTCGGGGTTCTCCAACACCACCTTGTGCGTCTCGGCCGAGCCGATCGACGACACTATGCCCTCGCCCACGCGCGCCAGCACAGTCTCCTCGCCGGCACCGCCGACAAGCTGGCGGATATTAGCCCGCACAGTGACCCTCGCCTTGGCGATGAGCTGTATGCCGTCCTTGGCCACAGCGGCCACGGGCGGAGTGTTTATCACCTTGGGATTGACCGACATCTGCACCGCCTCGAACACGTCGCGGCCTGCCAGATCGATCGCAGTGGCCATATCGAACGACAGCGCGATGTTGGCCTTTTGAGCCGAGACTAACGCGTGGACGACATTCGTCACGTTGCCTCCGGCAAGATAGTGCGCCTCCAACTCGTTGGCGCTGAGTTTCAATCCCGCCTTCGTACCCTCGATCATCGAGGCGACGATCTTCGAGGGCGGCACCTTGCGCCAGCGCATCAGTATCAACTGCAACAAGCTGATGCGCACGCCCGACACCAAGGCCGAGAACCACAGCCCGACAGGGATAAAGTAGAATATAAGCCAAATCGCAGCAAGCACAAGAGCCGCCACGATGCCGATCATTTGTCCTTCAGTCATAATATCTATTTAACAGGTTTAACAATCAACGAAAAATCGTCGGAGCCGACCGCCTCGACCTCCGTACCGGCATCGATGTATCCAGCCTGCGACCGCGCCTCGTAGAGCCGGCCGCCGAACTCGACCTTGCCGACCGGAGCCAAGCGCGACACGCTGCGACCGCGATCGCCGACCGAAACCGCCGGGGCATCGCTCTTGCTCGACGAAGTGATCTTCTGTTCGAGCGACAGCTTGCGCCACGTCTTGGTGCGCAGCGACACCACAATGACAATAAGCGACAGGATGACTATCGCCGCGATGCTCCATATGCCCGCAGTGACGGAGAAACGGTCGAACGCCACATAAAGCGCACCGCCGTAGCAGGCCAGCGACAGGAATGCCCCGACCGAAAGCCCGGGCAGCAACAGCAGTTCGGCAAAGAGGAACAGCAGTCCCAATACGATCAACAAGACGATTATCCACATAGGCGGTATCTGTAAAACAGGCTCTCGGTACGACAGCCCGACAATGTTTTATACAAATATAACATTTTATTATCGTTCAGGACGCACCGGCATCAAAAAAAAATCTCTCGTCCCGACGTTTTTTACTCCAATGTCACCTCCGATACCTCGACGGCAAGTGTCGGATCGGCCTCCGCGACCATAGCAGCGAGTTTGTCGGCCACGGCGCGATCGGGGTAGGTGCCGACAACGAACGTATTGTCTCCTGCGAGCGAAATTTCTCTCTTGTCGCCATTTATGGCAATCACCTCGTGCACAGCTTCACTCAACTGTCTCGACTGCGACACTATCTCAACCACGTATCTCGTGCCCGTCACCTCTGTCGCCCGGCCTTCCTCGTCCTCCTCCTGCGTCAGGTTGACCATTTCGCCGTCGACCCAGCGGCATATCTGCGGAGCGCGGAAACCCCTGTCGCGCAACAGCTGCTGCGCTTCGTCGGCCTCGGCACGAGTGGCGTAGCCTCCGGCATAGTAACAGTACATACGTTCCTCGTTCTGACTTATATAGAGTGGATAGACGCCCTTGAAAATCGACATCGGCTGCCGCGCCTTGAACGACCCGAGCAGTATGCGGTATATGGTGCCCTCGTCGTATATCTTCAAAACAGGCAGCGGGTTGCGCGAATTGTAGTAGGTAGTCCGGCCGAAAGCGACGGGCTGGTAATCTAAAAACAGGCGCCGTTTCAGATCGATCTTGTCGAGACGGTATTCGCGCTGCGGCATCGACTTCCCGGCTGCGGCGAGCGAGTCGGCGGCCGATGCAAGCGACATGGCCTCGGCGAAACGAAGCTCGTAGTCGGCCATAAATGGCTTGCCGATAGCGTAGTGCGCCAGTCCGTCGGACATATACCGCCCCTCGGCCGCGCCGTACTGCTGACGCATCTCTGAAAAACGAGCCTCGATGTCGTTGAGAATATCGGTACGCCCCGACTTCTCCAACACGAAGCCGTAGGCGAAGCTCTTGGCGTCGACGATGTGCGACCACTTGCCGGCTACAAGCTCCGACAGAGAGTCGACCCGGTCGCGCAGCAGCATGCAATCGGCATATATCGAATCGGCCATCAACTCGTCAGAGGCCTCGGCATATGCCTCGGCGGACGCTTGCAGACGGCGATAGAGCGCGAGCAGGGTATCCGCATCGCCGGCAATGGTCTGCTCGTCGGCGTGCGCCTGCAACAGGTCGGCGTAGTCGTCGGCCGAAAGTTCGTCGCGCAGGCAGTCGTTATCGACTATATTGCGGCGCGCGACGACGCTCTGCACGGGCTGCTGCCCGGGTTGCTCCGGCTCCTCCGCCGGTTGAATATCGCGGCTCAGGCGCGACAAGACCCACTCCTGTTCGATCGTGTTGATCCTGTCGGCAATCAACCCCTTGGCCTTGCGTATCTCGAAAATTTTCGATTCGAGATCGACTATGTAATCGGCGAACTCGTCACGGGCGTCGGGGTGGTCGACAAAACGCTCGCGCGCCGAATAGATCAGATTGACAACCGAGTCCTCGCGCTGTTGCAGACAATCGTTGTCGCGCAGCAACGACATATATTCGTCGTTGGTCTCCAAACCGGCAATGCGCGCCGTGACGTTCTGCGCCGTTGCGGCCACTGACCAGCAAACGATCAGTGCGAGGGTCAGCAGGGTCTCTCTCAGGTTCTTCATTATTTTATTTCCAGTAACGTATAAAGAAAAGTTGTATAAAACCGAATATCTCCAAACGGCCGAGCAGCATCAGCAGCGAGCCATTGAACTTCAAAACGGAGGGGAAAGCGGCATAGTTGTCCATCGAGCCGACCTCGCCGAAGCCGGGACCGACATTGCCCGTACAAGCCACAGCCGCCGAGAAGCCGGTCATCGGATCGAGTCCGAACATCGTATTGACAACCGTGCCGACAAGCACAAGCATGATGTAGGCCACCACGAATATGGCAACGGTGTGAAGCACCGAGTCATCCTGAACGATGCCGTCGACCTTGATGCGGATAACGGCATTGGGATGCTGTTGCAGTTTCAGGCGGTTGCGTATCATCTTGCCCGACAGCAGCAGACGGTCGACTTTCATACCGCCCGCCGTGGAGCCTGCACAGGCACACACCGTCGAGCAGAATATGAGCAGTATCATGGCAAGTGAAGTCCATGTGTTGGTGTCGGCAATGGCAAAACCCGTCGTAGTCGTTATGGAGACGACGTGGAACACCGATCGTCGCAGCGCCTCCGGCAGCGACGGATATATGTCCTGCCCCCAGAGGCTTATCGCTATCATGATCGCAATGACGAGCATCATACCGACATAGACGCGCACCACCTCCGAGCGGAATATGTTGTTGCGGCGGCCGATAACGGTGGCATACAACAGGCCGAAGTGGATACCCGACAAGGTCATCGCCACAACCAAAACCGCCTCGACTGAAACGCTGTCGAAGAATGCCACACTGGCGTTCTTGGTACTGAATCCGCAGGTGCTGCAAGCCGACATGGCGTGAGTCGCGGCGTCGAACCAGCACATGCCCGACAGTTTCAGCAGCAGAGTCGTGACCAATGTCAGACCGACATAAACGAATATCAGTATTTGCAGAATGACCTGCGTGCGGTAGCGGTAGTTGTCTTTGGCGATGGTCGACAGCTCCACATTCGACAGGAGCAGTTTGTTCTTGCCCATCGACGGCAGTATGACCAAAGCGAACATCACCACGCCGACACCGCCGATCCATGCCGTCGACATACGCCAGAACAGCAGGCCGCGGGGCAGATCCTCCACATCTTTCAATATCGAGGCGCCAGTGGTGGTGAAGCCCGAGACACTCTCGAACCACGCATTAACCGGAGTAAACTCGCCGCCCCAGATCAGATAGGGGAACATACCCACTATGCAGGCCAGCAGCCACGAGCCGACCACGATGCAATAGCCCTCCTTGGTTTTGATCTGTTCAGCGCGAGGAACGAATATAAGCGGAAACACGCCGAGCAGAGCCGTCAGAAACGACGACAGCAGCAGCGGATAGTAGGCCGAATCGGTATCGTTGACGAGCGACACGCCGGCCGAGACCAACATAAAGGCCGCTATAAACAGCAGCACCATACCGATGTATCGTATTACGACGTGTACTCTCATAACTCTTTTGCCTTCGACATAATCACTCGCGATCTCCTACTGCATGCGCGATATAAGCGCCAGTATGCGCTCTTTCAGTTCGACCAACTCGTCGCGCAGCGTGACGCCCACATCGAACGGCACCTTGAACGTCAGATAGTCGCCCAAACTCTTGTTCATGCGCAGCACGGGGCGGATATAGTAGACCGAAAGGAAATAGTAGAACATCAGCACCACCACCAACATCACCACCAACGAGATGAATACGGGCGTCACAGCCCGGTAGGCCGTGCGGCTCAGGCGGTTCACCTCGGGACCGAGCGTACTTTGCGCACCCGTCATATAATCGGTGATCTGCGAGGCCACATTGAGGTATTCGTCCTTGTAGGAGTCGACATACCAGTCGTGCGAGGTGTACTCCTCGGTAAGGCCGAGACTGCCGTCGAGATACTCTATGGCCATCGTGTTAATGATGTTGGAGTGTATGACTAACGAATCGACGGCGCCGCTCTCCTCGACGCGCCCGCCCGCCATACGCACGGCGTTCGACAGCCGTTCGATCGAGTTTTTGCATGCCTCCCGGTATTTGTCCGACACATCGCCTATGACCGCCATGCAGATCATCGCATCGTTCTGTTCGTTCAAGGCCGAGATCATCTCTCCGGCAAGCTCCACGTTGGACTTGCTGGCGAGCAGTATCTCCTCCGTATCGTTGCTCACACGCCCGAGTTCGAACAGCGACACCATGCCGGAAAAGAAGAGCAGCAGAATGATGCTCAGAAATCCGACGAACATTCTTTTGCGCATTCCGGCTATTGCAGGTAATTTGAATCGCGACATCTTTTAACTTTTAGTTAAAAACTTCGACAAAGATAACATCTTCCCGCCAATTATCCAATAATTTCGGCCGTTATATCGCGGCTTGCGTTCATCGCCGTCAATTTGACATGGCAGATGTCGTTTATGCGGCGGCGGTCATAGGGGGCGCATACGCGCAGGTAGTTGCCCGTATAGCCGAACATCATCCCGCCGCGCATCGTGCTCTCGAACAGCACGTCGGCCTCGGAGCCGACGAACCGGCCGCAAAACTCGCTGTGCAGACGCCCGCACAGCTCCTCCAACGCCTCGACACGCCGGGTCGCAACCGACGGCTGCACCTTGCCGGGCATATCGACGGCCGGGGTTCCCGGGCGCTCCGAGAATGGGAAGATATGCAGGAATGACGGCCTGATATCCGACAGGAAATCGTATGTGCGTGCAAACTCCGCATCGTCCTCGCCGGGGAATCCGACAATCACATCGATGCCGATGAAGGCGTCAGGCATAAGCGAACGAATCTTGGCGATGCGGTCGGCGTACATGGCTGTCGTGTAACGGCGGCGCATCAGACCCAATATGCGGTCGGAGCCGCTCTGCAACGGTATATGGAAGTGAGGCTGGAATTTAGATGACGCAGCGCAAAGTTCTATTATTTCGTCGGTTAACAAATTAGGTTCGATGCTCGAAATGCGATAGCGCTCTATGCCGTCGACACCGTCCAACGCTCGCAGCAGATCGACGAACCGTTCGCCGGTCGAACGGCCGAAATCGCCCGTGTTGACACCCGTAACGACTATCTCCTTCTGCCCCCCGGCAGCGATCCGCCGCGCCTGTGCAACGACGTCGGCAATGGGTATGTTGCGGCTTGCGCCGCGTGCATAGTGTATGGTGCAATATGCACATTTGTAGTCGCACCCCTCCTGCACTTTCAGAAAAGCGCGTGTCCGGTCGCCGCTCGAAAATGCGGCGAAAAATCGCGTCAGCTCCTCGACGCCGCAACTGCAAACCTCCGCGCCGTGTTTGCCCGACAACTCTACCACGCGTTTATATAAATCGCCTTTGTAGTTGTTACCTAACACTATATCAACGCCCTCTATGCCGGCGATCTCCTGCGGTTTGAGCTGCGCATAGCACCCCGTCACGGCAATTATAGCCTCGGGATTTCGCCGATGAATCTTGCGAATGATATTGCGGCATTTCTTGTCGGCGTGCTCCGTGACGGAACAACTGTTGATGACGGCTATATCGGTCTCGGCATCGGCCGCTACGCGAACAAAACCGCCCTGTTCGAACTCCCGGGCGAGCGTCGACGTCTCCGAAAAATTGAGCTTGCAGCCCAAAGTGTGAAAATTGACTCTTTTACGTTCCATAAACAATACGGCGCAAACGGCCGCAACAGAGAGAATTTAATAAATCCCGGGCGAAGTTACGAAAAGTTGAACGAAAGTGGAAAAAGTTTTGCGCCAATCGCAGAAAAAACGATAAATTTGCAGAATAAATTGTTGGCAGCTTGGGGTTGATTAACGACATATTCCAATACGACTTTTTGCGCAATGCACTGCTTGCCTGCATACTGTCGGGCATAACCTGCGGTATCGTAGGCACATACATCGTGGCGCGGCGTATGGTGTTCCTATGCGGCGGCATTACCCATGCCTCGTTCGGCGGGTTGGGCATAGCGTTCTACTACGGCTTCAACCCCTTGGCGGGCGCCCTCTGCTTTGCCGGCATCTCGGCCGTGGGCATCGAGTGGGCGGCACGCCGCGGCAGGATAAGGGAGGATTCGGCCATAGGCATCTTCTGGTCGGTCGGCATGGCCATAGGCGCGCTCTTTATGACGTTGCGTCCGGGCTACTCCTCCGATCTGACGAGCTACCTGTTCGGCAGCATCCTGTTGGTCGACAGCAGCGACATCGTCTACATGGGCGCAGTTACGCTCATTGCGGTCGCAGGCGCCATGTTGTGGCTGCGGCCTATAATGTATATGACGTTCGACAACGACTACGCCGCGAGTCAGGGTATCGGCACCACGTCGGTATCGTATGTTATGGCGGCACTGACAGCCGTTACGATAGTGCTGTCGATCAAGATCATGGGTATCATCCTGCTGCTGTCGCTGCTCACCATGCCGGCTGTAATAGTCAACTCGCTGTCGAAATCCTACAAAACCATAGCCGTTTGGTCGGCCGCGATAGCCGTCGCCGGCAACATCGCAGGTTTCATCATCAGCTATCGGCTCGACATACCGACCGGCAGCTGCATAATATTTACATTCTGCACGATGTTGGCTGTCGTAAAACTGTTAACTTTGCACCACAAACCCAAGAGTCGGAGATCAGGCGATGAAAAAGATATATAAATTGGTACTTAAAGCCTATCTGGGTCCGTTGATGATAACCTTCTTCATCGTACAGTTCGTACTGATGATGAACTTCGTATGGCGGTACATCGACGATTTGGTGGGCAAGGGTCTCGACGTAAGCGTCATAATCGAACTGATAGCCTGCGCCACGGCCAATATGATCCCGTTGGGTCTGCCGTTGGCAATGCTGCTGTCGGCTATCATGGCAATGGGCAATTTGGGCGAGAGCTACGAGCTGCTGGCGATGAAGTCGGCCGGAATGTCGCTGCCCAAGATTCTGCGGCCGCTTATCATCATCGTCGGAAGCATCTCCATAGGCAGTTTCTTCATCGTCAACAACCTCGTCCCGTTCGCCAACCAGCGCATGTTCGAAATATTCTACGACATACGTCAACAACGACAGGAGATGGAGTTCAAAGACGGCTTGTTTTTCAACGGTTTGGAAGGCATGAGCATCCGCGTCGAAAAGCAGGAGAAAGAGAGCAAACTGCTGCACGATGTGCTGATATTCGACACGCGCTCCGCCAACGGCAATATGACGACCACCATAGCCGACTCGGGCTACATAAAGATGTCCGAGGACAAAAACTACCTATACGTCACACTGTTCAACGGCGAGACCTACGAGCAGACGCGCGGCGCACAGTGGTACGACCGCAATGCGTTGCGTCATCACCTGTTCGAGCGTCAGGACGGCACGATACCCATAGCCAACATCTCGGCGGACAACCAGCAAAACAAGTACAACGAGTCGCAAACGCGCAATATGACCGAGTTGCAGGTGATGATCGACTCGTTGCAGATCGCGGCAGATGAGGCCAATTCGATGTCGTATGCGCCGCTGATCAAGGAGCAGATATTCGTCAACGACCAGTCGATCATACCCAACGACAGCATACACATCGACAAAAGCGAGTTCAAACCATTCGACATCTACGACTCGTTGGCCACGCTCGACACCCGTACAAAGCATCGTGTTTACAACGCTGCAAGCAATGCGGCGCGCAACTCGCGAGGCATCTATTCGTTCGACGAGCAGTCGTCGAAAATCACCCTCACGCAACTCTACAAGGCGCGCAACGAGTGGCACCGCAAGCTGGCTCTGCCAATATCGATTCTGGTATTCTTCCTTATCGGCGCACCGCTCGGCGCGATCATCCGCAAGGGAGGCTTCGGCACGCCGATCGTCATCTCGGTGATATTCTTCGTCATATATTATGTCATCAGTCTAACCGGCGAGAAGCTCGCCAAGGAGGGTACTTGGGACTCGCTCTACGGTATGTGGCTGCCGATATTCATATTGACCCCTGTCGCCCTATACCTCACCCGCAAGGCCACCAACGACTCGTCGCTGCTCGACACCGACTGGTACGAGGCGCAGTTTAAGCGTCTGCACAAACGCCTGCACGACAGGCTCCGGGGCATCAAAGAGTGGTGGCACAAACACCGCCCTTGGAAACGGGCTGACCGACAAAACAGATAGAGCAATGAACGCCAAAGATTTACGCATAGTATTTATGGGTACGCCCGAGTTCGCCGCCACATCGCTACGACGTTTAGTGGCCGAGGGTTATAACATAGCGGCCGTCGTCACTTCGGTCGACAAGCCTGCCGGGCGCGGTCAGAAGCTGCACCGGAGCGACGTTAAAATCGCCGCCGAGGAACTCGGCCTGCCGGTGCTGCAACCCGAGAAACTGCGTGCCCCCGAGTTCGTCGAATCCATGCGCCGTCTCGATGCCGACTTGGGCATCGTCATTGCCTTCCGCATGCTGCCCGAAGCGATATGGTCGATGCCCCGTTTGGGAACATTCAACCTCCACGCTTCGCTGCTGCCGCAGTATCGCGGTGCGGCGCCTATCAACCGGGCGATAATCAACGGCGAGACACAGACGGGCGTTACCACATTTTTGCTAAACCGCGAGATCGACAAAGGCGACATAATAGGGCAGACGGCCGTCGACATAACCCCACAGGACAACGTCGGCACACTCTACGACAAGTTGATGAACATCGGTGCAGATCTTGTCGTCGACACTGTCGAGAAGATCGCTTCGGGCGACTTCACGCCCGTCGGGCAGATGCACATCGACGAATCGACACTCAAACCGGCTCCCAAAATATTCAAAGAGGACTGCCTTATCGACTGGTCGGCGACTGGCAAACGCATCGTCGATCTGATCCGCGGCCTGTCACCTTATCCGGCCGCGTGGACACACATAATACGACCCGACGGCGAGACAACCACCTGCAAGATAACCGGTGCCCGCTTCGAGCCGTCGACCGGCAATGCTCCGGCAGGCACGCTCACCACCGACGGCAAATCGCACCTCGGCGTGAAGTGCGTCGACGGCACCGTCTTCGTCGAGCAGCTGCAAATGGCCGGCAAACGGTCGATGTCGATCCGCGA
>CAZEXJ010000257.1:0-20676 GCA_964516585.1 uncultured Alistipes sp. | reverse complement strand
GTCTCCGTCGCAGTTCGGAAATGCGCCAGCGGCAAGAGCAGCATCGAGCCGATCAAGGCCGACGCCACCAGCAAATAGAGTGTTTGAATGCGTTGTATCATCTTCGGAATCTGTTAGTTATCGGTTTTATGTATGCCCGTGCGGTCGATCCGCCGATCGATAAGATACGAGTTGCGGTCGCTCGACGTGCGGTTGATCAACTCGCCCAAAAAGCCCGCCAAAAAGAGCTGCACGCCCAAAATCACGGTCAGAATGGCCAAATAAAACAGCGGCTGGTCGGTCACGGGACGAAGCGGCAGGCCGTGGCACTGGCGGTAAAGTTTCAAGGCAATGACCCACAGCGTGGTGCCGCCGCCAAGCAGGAACATCAACGTCCCCAAACCGCCGAAAAAGTACATCGGCGAGCGTCCGAAACGCGACATGAACGAAACGGTTATCAGATCGAGATAGCCCTTCACCATGCGCTCCATGCCGAACTTCGAGTGGCCGTATTTGCGCTGGTGATGCTCGACCTCCTTCTCGCCTATGCGTTTAAAACCCGCATGCTTGGCCAAAATGGGTATGTAGCGGTGCATCTCGCCGTAGACCTCTATGGCCTTCACCACACGGCGGCGATAGGCCTTCAGTCCGCAATTGAAGTCGTGGAGTCTGATGCCCGACACCACGCGCGCCGTCAGGTTGAAAAACTTGCTCGGCCAGCGTTTGCCAACCGGGTCGTAGCGTTTTTTCTTCCAGCCCGACACAAGATCGTAGCCCTCTTCGAGTATCATGCGCCGCATCTCGGGAATCTCGTCGGGCGAATCCTGCAAATCGGCGTCCATCGTAAAGACCACCTCGCCCCGTGAAGCCTCGAATCCGACGTACAGCGCCGCCGACTTGCCGTAGTTGCGGGCAAAGCCTATGGCGCGTATCGAGGGGTAATCGGCTTTCAGGCGTTCGATGACGCTCCACGAGTCATCGTCCGACCCGTCGTCGACCATGATTATCTCGTAAGTGAGCGCATTCTGCCGCGCCACGCGATCGATCCACGCCGCTAACTCGGGCAGCGACTCGGCCTCGTTGTAGAGAGGCACGACAACCGATATGTCCAACTCTCCGGCCATGCCCTACTCCTCTTCTTTACGCGTTATGACGGGATCGCGGCGAACGATGCCCGATATGATAAGTCCCAATATCGTGCCGCCCACGGCGTATGTTTCAAGCGAATCGAAAACAGTTAACAGGATCGACGGCCGCTCCGATATGCGCACCCTCTCTATCATGTCGTCCATAATCTGCACATACCACTCGGGCATGTGCATCCCGGCCACCACGCTGCGGCAATATTCGAGTATATCTATGTATCCCGAAACCAATGCGTCGAAGCCCATGATGCTGATGAACACATACTTCATTACACTGGCTATGACACCCGCCGCAGCCGACAGGCAGATGATGTACAGCAGCGCCTGAGCGTATGAAAAGCCCTCCTGCGGTTCATAAAGCTGCGAACGCTTGCGAGCAAACGTGTAGAGCAGCCACACAAAGAGCACGAAGACGGCGATCATCTCCAAAGCTATCCCACTCACCAAACTGCGCGAGTGAGAGATCACTGCATATGTCTCCAATATACCCGATGCGCCCATTACGGCGCCCAATATGGCGCCGTTGCGCAGCACATCGTTCCAAAATCCGCGATTATTCATAATTGTCAATTTAATTTATTTTACATTCAACCTCTCCAATGCGCGATGATAGGCCTCGGCATTGCGATTGTGTTCCGACAGCGTGCGGGCGAAGTTGTGATAACCGTCCAACTCGGCACGGGCGCAAAAATAGTAGTAGTCGTGGCGCTCGCTGTTCAGTACCGACTCGATAGCCGCCATGTCGGGCATGGCTATGGGCGAGGGCGGCAGCCCGGGATGGAGATATGTATTGTATGGCGACTCCACCTGCAAGTGTTTCAACAGCACACGCTTGATCGAGAAATCGCCCAGAGCGTACTTGATCGTGGGATCGGCCTGCAAGGGCATGCCCTTGCGCAGGCGGTTGAGATAGACACCCGCTATGCGCGGCATCTCGTCGGCACGGTTGGTCTCCTCGTGAACGATCGAGGCCAGAGTCATCACCTCCATGGGCGTAAGTCCCATATTGCGCGCCGCCGTGCCACGACGTTCGTCGCCCCAGAATTTGTCCGACTCGCGCTTCATGCGGCGAACCAGATCCTCAGGCTCGACATCGGCATACACCTCGTAGGTCTCGGGCAGGAATATGGAGAACATGGTCTCGGGCGACGAGAAACCCAACTCCTCGGCCAGAGACTTGTCACGCAACGCCCTCAACACGGCCGCCGAATCGGCATCGATCCTGCGCGCTATCTTGCCGGCCAAAGCCTCGGGCGTGCGGGCATTGTTGAGCGTCAGGCGCACCACGCGGTGCGAACCGATCTTCAACAGGCGCGCCACCTCTATGACACTCATTCCCTCGCGCAGAGTGTAGATGCCGGGCTTGATCGTCGTGCGGAGCGATATGCGGTCGGCATAGAGATCGAACGCCGCATCGTGACTGATCGAGGCGTGTATCTTGTCGCACATCTGTTCGTAGGACTCCTCCGGCGCCAATTCGATCGTCACCTCCCTGTCGATGCACGAACCGTACAGCATGCGATACGCCGCAAACACTCCCACGGCCGTCACGGCTATGGCTGCAATCGCTATCGTTATGACTTTTCTACGCATTATGGATCGAAATTTTTGCAAAGATATAAATTTTTCGTATTTTTGCATCCGGGTAAGTCTTATACGACCAGCTCCCGCAGAATCCCCCAGGTGAGGAATCAAGCAAGGGTATGCGGTCGTAGCGGTGCGATATAAGTAGCTTACCCTCTTTTTTTATCCGCTACCAGCTCTTAATCAACGCCTCCAAAACCGCTGCCGACAACAGGTACGACAACGGCAGGCTCGCCGCGAATGCCGCAACGACGGCTATCGACCGGCTGTGCGATGCCGCCGCGAAAGCCTTGTAGTTCCAGCATAACCACCATATGCCGACGATCGCCGCAACCGCGAGGTAAGGTATCATCATCTCGGGATAGCTCTCCACAGCCGACTTAGGGTTGTACATCAGCACCGAGAATGGAACGCGAAACTTAGTCCATGCCAAAGGCGCGAGAAGCAGGTAGAATGGCGACCGTGCATAGAGCACGCGGCCGAACATATCCCCCGCTTTTACCGAGTGTCCGGCCATGGCGCCCATGGCGAACATTATCACTCCGGCCGACACCCACACCGCCGCATGCAGCAGCAATACGCGCAGCAGCGACACATAGCCGCTCACGCCGACCGTAAATACAGAGCGCGGCACCAATCGGAAATACCACATGAATATGGTGGCGAAGATGAACCACACCAATCCCCACATCAGAGCCTTGACAGGATCGATACGCGCCGGGCGATCGGAAGCGGCGGACAACGAAAAAATCTTCATACGCTAAAAGTTTATTTTGACGCCAGCCTGAAAATTGATGCTGTTGCGATAGTAGTTAGCCCAGTCGTACAACTTCATGTCGGCAAGGTTGCGACCCTCGACATATATCGTCCAGCGGCTGTTGACGATCCAGTCGAATTCCAACGACACATCGGCCGTGACGGGGGCGCAGAAATATCCGTACTCCGCAGCGCTGTTCACGATGCTCCACTTGCGGCTGCCCAACACCTCGACACCGGCCGCTACCACGAAGCGGCGATGCTTGTAGCGCACGCCGAACTCGCCGGCTATGTCGGCCTCCGAGCAGTAGTAATCCGAATCAGTGTTGTCGCCGTGAAATCTCACGCCGCCGCTCAGCGTCAACGCCCCTATCGGACGGTATTCGATCTCGGCATCGAACACGAAGCGGTTATTGTCGCCGGTCACCGCGCCGAACCATGCAAAGTCGTAGTTGTACCAGAATATCTGATCGCGAATCAGCGACATCCCGACATATGCGCGATAGGCCAAACGACCCCGCGCCGCAACGCCCGTAAAACCTGCGCGCACGTCGTAGCTGCGCGTCGACGGCATCGACATCAGATATTCGCTCGTTCTTGCGTCGAAGCCTGTGTAGGGGTTGCGCCCGACCAACGAGCGGAAGTCGTTGGCCGCAACCGTGGTCTCCAACTCGACATACGGAGCGAACGCCGCGCTGCGACGATCGTATGCCCAGCGCAGCGACGGCATGACAAAGTGCGATGCCGATGTGCGCATCTTCACCTTATCGTATTTATAGGCTAACCCGATGCTCAGCGACGACCGGCGCATGCTGCGCGCATAGCGCAGCCCGACGGTCGCCTGACGGTCGCCGTACTCCGCCAAAGCCCTGCCCCCGCGCCACTCGTCGTAGCCGACATTGAAATCGATGCGGTTGCGGCCGAACTCGCGCGCCATAGCGAACGAACCGCCGAAGCGTCCCATGCGTTTGCCCGTCCCGCCCTCTGGCACGCAGTAATCGCGCCAATAGCGGCCGTGCAGCTCCACGTTGAAGTTGAAGCGACTGAGATCGGCGAAGTCGTCGCCGAAACGCACGCTGCCGCCCATATCGTCGTACTGCAACTTGGGAGTCGCCGCCACGGCATAGCGGTGGAACAGATTGTTGTCGTATTCGAGATCGATCTCGGCCATGCGGCGGCCTGCGTATATGCCGCCGCGCACACCGGCGCGGTTGCGCATCGAACTGCTGCTGCCCGCCGACAGACGCTCGCCCAGAGCTGTCCGCCGAGGCTCGAAGTCGCCCTCGTGGTTGACATACGCGCCGATATACCCCACCTTGGGGTTGTGAGTGGTAAAATAGAGGTCGCCCGCAGTGGTCAGCGGATAGCCCGCTGCCAATCGGGCATAGAACATTTTCGGACGGTTGTAGTCCCAATAGGTGGCCGTAGCGGGACTGAAATCGCGCATTTTCAGCGAAGTATGCCACGTGTGGGGCGTGATCGAGTAGTCGATGTCGGGACGCATGCGCACCGTATCGGTAAGATCGGCCGCAACGGCCAGCTTATGCGCCTGACCCACCTGCGGCACATAGACCTTGGTCACCTCGACCTGTTTGCCGCCCTGCGCCGCCAAGCGCAGCGGCACGACGGCCGCAACGGCTATACAGCATATTATGGAAAATCTCTTCATAGCTAATCTTTCAATGTGGCGATTCTCTCGCGCGCCTCGCCGACTATGCCGTCGTCGGCAGGCGAATAGCCGTCGACGATGCTCTGATAGGTGGCACGCGCCTGAAACGTATTGCCGTCGGCGACGTATATGTCGCCCAACAGGATAAATGCCTTGGCGCGCCAATAGGCATGGGGCGTCGAACTGAAATCGTAGATCATCTTCTCCGCGCCCTCTCTGTCGCCCGACTGCAAGCGCGCTTCGATCGTATAGTAGAACGACTCGGCGCCCTCTTTCGAGCCGGTCTCGGCGGCCAATCGCGAGAATATGCGCATGGCGCCCTCTTCATCGCCCCTCGACCGCAATATCTTGGCCTTGGCGAACTGCGATATGCGGCGCGCCCTGTCGCCGGCGTCGGACATGGCCGTCACGCGGTCGGCCATCTCCACCGTCGCCCCGTCGTCGCCGGCAGCCAGCACAGCGCCGACATATCCCTCGGCGGCGGCGTTGCGCGCCGCAACGGAGGTCGACATATCGTACAACGCCAAGTATGAGGCGGCCGAACGGTCGTAGTCGCCCGTCTCGCAGGCCATGGGCGCCAACACGCCCAACACGCGTTCGGTGTACTGCGTCCGTCCGCGATCGACCAAACGGCTCATGGTCTCCACGGCGCGCTCCTTGTCGCCCGAGCGCACGTAGCAGTCGCTCAGATAGAAGAGTGCATCGTCGGTATAGTAACCCTTGGGATAATTCGTCAGGTACGACGACAATTTGCCTGCGGCCGTGCCGTCGCCGTCGAGGTATGCGTTCTTGGCTGCGGCGAACGACAGCGAGTCGCGCGCCGCCTGACTCATATCGCTCTCCATGCCGCTGCGCTCGGCGTAGGCGAAGTAGTCGTCGACATTGCCCTCCGACACATATATTTCGCGTATGCCGCGCATGGCCTCCAAAGCCTCGGGCGACTGCGGAGCCTCGGCTACAACCCGCTGATAATACTCGCGCGAGCGGTTCTTGTCGCCTAAATTGTAGTAAGCCAAGCCCAAGTCCGACAGCGCCTGCCGGTAATAGGGCGAATGCGCATACGATCCGACAAAGGACTCCAACGTCTTCACGCCGTCGGCGTAACGCTCCTGCGCTATGTAGGTGCGCCCCAATTCATACCATGCGTCGTCGACATAATCGCCGCGGTCGGTCTCGACGATGCCCTTCAACGCCGCGATCTTGCGGTCGGCTTTCGACTGTATGCCGTAGACCAATGCGCGCTGCCACTGGGCATAGTAGCGCTGCTGCGACTCCGATGCCGCCGCCGCATCGTAGGCCGAAAGCGCGTCGGCGAACTCGCGCAGCGAGTAGCGGGCATCGCCCAAACGGTTCTGAGCGTCGTAGTAGAAGTCGTCGCGCCCGGGGTATATTTTCAAAAAATCGGCGAATGCCGCCTCGGCTTTCTCCATGTCGTGATTGTCGAAATGGCAGTATCCCATGTTGTAGCGCGCCAGCGCATATTCGCGCTCGGTGCGCGGCGCACGACGCATATAGGCTTCATACAGCTCCCCGGCACGCTGCGAGTCGCCCTTGGAATAGGCGATCTCGCCCTGCCAGAAGTTGCCCAAAGCGGTGTATTTAGCACTTGCACCCACCTCGACCGACTCGTCGATGTAGCGTTCGGCCGACGACAGGTCGCCGCTCTCGAAGGCCTCCAAGCCGCGGAAATAGGCTATCTTCTGCAACGCCGTGCGTATCTCGCCGTCGGTGGCCGGCAGCGACTTTATGGCATCGTAGGCGGCATCGTAGTCGCGCGAATTGTAGTAGGCGGCTATAAGCAGCGTCCGCGCCTCGTCGCTGCGCTCCGACGCGGGATAGCGCTCCAAATAGGTCGTCAGCACGTTGATCGCCTCGTTGAACACACCGCCGCCAAGTTCGTATTTCAGTTTGCCGTAGTTGAACAGCGCGTCCTCGGCTATCGAGCCGTCGAAGGCGGCGTTCGACGCCATGGCAAAGGCATCGGCGGCACGCGCCTTGTCGCCCGAGCGCACATAGCAGTCGGCCAAATGGTACGACGCATTTTGCGTCAGGGCGTCGTCGGCGCCGCATACCCGCTCCAATGCCGGGCGGGCGTCGTCGTAACGCGCCAGACGATAGAGCGAATAACCAAGTATGTAATACTCCTCGCGCCCCATATCCTCGGCCGGATACATTTTGATGTAGCGCACCGCCTGAACATAGTCGTCGAGATGAAACCACGACTCGGCCATGACGCGCACCAAATCGGCGCGCAGGCTGTCGTCGGCGCCCTTCAACAGGGCTTCACCCCTATCCACCACATAGCGGTAGTTGCCGCGCTTATACTCTGTCTGCACTAAATAATAAGGTATGACCGGAGCGTATGCCTCACTGTGTTCTATCGAGCGGAAGCCCTCGCCGGCCTGTTCGTAGTCGCCCTGCTTGTAATCGATATAGGCGCGATAATATACGGCATGGTCGGCATATTCGCTTTTCGGCGAGATATTGGAGAAATGTTTGTCCGACTCCGACAGCTCTCCCTGCTTCAAACGTATGTATCCGACGCGCACATCGTAACGTTCGCGCTGCGAGGCGTCGAGCAGGCGGTAGTCGACTTTCAGGAACTCCCCGTCGGCATCGGCAAGGCGGCCGCTGTCGCACAGATAACAGGCCAAAGCAAAACGCACGTCGTTGCAGTAGACCGACGACGGATTTTCGGACAGAAAGCGGCGCAGCGAGGCCTCGGCATCGGGCGAACCCATCTGCACGAGGCACTGCGTGAGGTAGTAATCGGCGCGTTGCAGATCGTGCAGGTCGCGCGAAGGATCGAGCATATCGCGCAGACGCTCGTATTCGCTGCGGGCATCGCTCCAACGCTTGGCTTCGTAGAGCGAACGCGCACGCTCGGCCGCGCGGCGGCTCTCGGGCGACGATGCGCCCGCCGGCAGCGACGCCGCAAACAACGCCGCGACAAGAGTCAATATGATTTTCTTACTCATAATCTCGGGCAATAATCTTCCGGCAAAGATAACTCTTTTCAAAGGAATATGCATCATAAAACAGGAACGATTATTGCCCGGGACTTAGTGTACAAATAAAATTTTAATCGCTATGACACAGAAAGTCACTGTCCGCATGACACGCGAGGGCAAGTTCAAGCTCGTCGACCATGCCAAGCTCTCGGAGCTGAATCCCAAAGAGATGCTGCTGTTAGCCGCAGCCGACTGCGCCGGCCGCACCGTCGTGTCGCTGTTGAAGGATCGCCGCTCGGCCGTCAAGAATTTCGAAATATCGGTCGAGGGGACGCTGACAACGCCCGCGCTGGTGGCCGAGAGCCGCTACGCCACATTCAACGTGGTCTACAACATCGAATGCCGCACGCTCAAAGAGCAGATCGACATAAGCCGTGCGGTCAATCTCGCGCACGACAAATATTGCGGACTGATGCAGATGCTGAAACTCATCGCGCCCGTTTCGCACCAGATAGCCATAGCCGCCACCGAGGAGGTCACGGCATAGAGGTTATGCGCGCATACGACGATACCGCCACCGCATAGTTGAACTGTGCGGTGATGGCGTTGGTGTATATCTGCAACCAGCTGATCTGCGCCTGCATAACATCGAGAATCGTGGCAAGTCCCTCGCCGTAGGAGTAGGTGCTTATTTCGAGGTTCTCGGCCGCCAAGCCGAGACTCTGCAACGAACTTAGCATCTGGGCATGGGCGCTCATCAGATCAGTCCAGCCGTCGACCTCCTCCTGCACGATCGTATCGTAGAGCGCGGCCGACTGCAACTCGCTCTGCCGCACCGTCTCGGCGGCAGCCCTTACGGCATGGGAGCGTTCGCCAAAATGGAATATCGGCACGCTGAGCGACAGGTAGGCGCCTCCGTCGATGTATGTTCGTCCCGTCGCATTGGGCGCATATGGCTGCCATGCGCCGTAGACACCTGCCGACACCCTTGGCAGATAGGCGGCACGCACCCTCTTCACGCCCCACTGCGCCGCATCGATGCGCATGCGCGAAGCGGTGAAATCGGCACGCCGCGCCGTTATCTCCGAAATGGACATGCGTTGCGGGCGCTCGATCGTATCGAGTATGCTCTGCGCCAGCGTCACTTCGCGCGTCACCACGTCGCCGCACATGATGTTGAAGTTGTGCAGAGCCACCACGCGGGCATGTTCGGCCGCAACCAACTGATACTCGGCATCGCTCATGCGCGAATCGATCTGCAACACGTCGCTCTTGGCGATGTATCCCTCTTGGAAACGCCGATGCACGACCTGCTGCAACGTCCCCACGATCTCCACGTAGTCGCGTATGGCGCGCAGATAGTTCTCGGCGCGCGACAACGACCAGTAGGCGTAATCGGCCGCATAGCGCACATCGAACCACGAGGTCTGCTCGTCGCACATGGCGATGTCGTAGGCGAGCTGCGCCTGCCTGTGGTCGGCCGTGACGGCTCCGCCTGCATAAATGGTCTGTTCGATCTGCGGCCGCACCAACGACGTCCAAGGTTCCAACCCGCTGAACTTGCGGAATGTATAGGAGAACGAACCGGTGGCCGACAACTCGGGGAGATAGCCCGTGCGGGCGCGTGCCATCGACGCACGCGCCTGCTCGCTCTCAGAGTGTGCCGACTGCAAGTCCCAACTGTAATCGGCCACGGCCGCACGATACTCCTCGACGGTTATCTGCGCACCGAGCGGCATAACGGCGGCAGAGCAGACGACCGCCACTGAAAGCAACAATGTCCTACGCATGAATCATCTCTTTTCGTGAATATTGTAAAATATCGAATATACAACCGGCAATACGCACAGCGTCAACAGCGTAGCCACTATCAGGCCGCCCATTATCGTGGCCGCCATGCTGCCGAACATCGAATCGGACAACAGCGGCGCCAGACCGAGCACGGTGGTTCCCGAGGCCACAGCCACGGGCGCAAACCTGTCGGAGGCCGAGCCGACCACGGCCTCGAAAGGCGACATGCCGCTGCTCCTCAGAGAGTCGATGCGCAAGACTAAAATCACGGCGTTCTTCACGTTCATGCCGATCAAACCGAGCAGTCCGAGCAGCGAGAAGAAGTCGAACATCTTGCCCGTCAAGGCCAATCCGCACACCACGCCTATCGCCACCAACGGGATCATCAGGCAGATGACCACGGGCGAGCGATAGTTGCCCAACAGCAGCAGCAGTATGACGAATATGAGAGTCAGCGTCAGCGGCATATAGGCCACCAGCGCATCGTTCGACTCGCGCCGGCTCTCCTGCTCGCCGAATATCTTCATCTCATAGCCCTCGGGCAGGTCGACAGCCGCCTCCGCCTCGGCGAGCAGCGATTCCGACAGGGCTATGGCGTTGACGCCGCGCTGCGGATCGCACTGCGCCTTCATCACCCGCTCGCCGTTGTAGCGTTTGATGACCGACGGCACGAAGTCGAAGCGGAAACCGTCGCTGGCCTGCTCTATCGAATACGCCCTGCCGCTACGTGAGAACACGGGCATGGCCTGCATGTTCGTAAGGTTGGTCGCAGCGATATTGTCCTCCTTCAACAATATGGGCATCACGCGGTCGCCCTCGCGATAGGCGCCCAGCGTATAACCCTCGGTGGCCACCCTCAGCCACTGCGCCGCACGGCTGCGCGAGACGCCTATGCGCTGCCCCTTGATCTGCGAGTATTGCGGCATCCACACGGGGATGCGGTTGCCCCAGCTGTTGCGCACGTTGCGCGTATCGCCGCGCCGACGCATAAGATCGGTAACGACGGTCGTCAGGCGGCGCAGCGTATCGATGTCGCGGCCGATAAATCCTATCTCGATAGTGGCGTCGGGTACGGGAGAGAGCTTGAACAGCGACGAACGCAGCCACACGTCGGGCATCGAGGCGGTCACATACTCGTCTAAACGCCGCTCCACATCGGCCGTCTGCCGCTCGGAGTGCAGCTCCACCAACACGTTGCCGTAGTTGGGTCGATCGGAGTAGCTGCCGCTGGCCAAATAGTAGCGCGGCGGAGTGCTGCCTGCCGTCGTGGAGACGCGCAGCACCTCGGGCTGTTCGGCAAGCCACCCGGCGATTGCATCCAAGCGGCTCTGCACAGCCTCGATGTTATAGCCCTCGGGCAGCAGGACGTCGGCACGGAAATAGGGTTTGTCTATCTGCGGGAAGAAGTTCTGCGGCATGCGCCCCATGACATGGAGCGACAAGGCGAACAATGCCGCCACACCCGCCACCGTCGCCCAGCGGTAGCGTATCAGCGTGCCGACCATACGCGAGAAGCGCGACAGGCGCGGTGTTCGGCCGTCACCGACGGCATCGGCTTTAAACATGTGCAGCCCCATCATCGGCACCTGTGTCAATGCGAGCAGCCAACTCAACAGCAGCGACACGGCTATGACCACGAACAGCGGTCTGACAATCTCGGCCACCGACGAGGGTGCAAGGTATAGCGGGAAAAACGATATGACGGCTATGAGCGTCGCTCCAAGCAGCCCCCAGCGCGGCGCAGTGGCGCCTGCGAGCAGAGCTTCGCGGGCATTCATGCCGCCGCGCATAAGTCCCCGGGCGTTGTCGGTCACCACTATGGCATTGTCGACCAACATGCCCATGGCGATGATGAATCCCGCCAGCGACGTGCGGTTTAGCCCCTCGCCTCCGAACAGCATCAACAGCAGCGTGCCGCCTATGGCGAACAGCAGCGACGAGCCTACGATCACGCCCGAGCGCGCACCCATTATCAACATTATCAGCGCCACGACTATGGCCACCGATTCGAGCAGGTTCAGCAGGAACTCGTTGTTGGCCTCGGCCGCAATGCGGTTCTCGGCATAGAGCGTCACAAGCTCTATGCCCAACGGTATGCGGTTCATCTCGCTGTTAAGCACGCTCTCGACCCTCTGCCCCACGGCCACGACATCAGTCTGCGGGTCGGCGGCCACGGCGATGCCTATGGCGCGGCGTCCGTCGACGCGAAGCATCGCCGAGGCCGGTTGACGGTAACCGCGTTCGATGCGCGCCACGTCGCCCAAACGGTACTGCTTGCCGTCGGCGGCCATAAGCAGTTGATCGGCTATATCCTCCACCGAGGCGTAAGCCCCCGTTTCGGCTATCTCTATTTCGAATTGACCGGCAAGGCGGTCGCCGACAGCCACCACCGCATTCTGTTCGGCCATGACCGAGGCGATCTGCTCGGGACGTATGTTGAAGTTGGCCAGCGTGGAGATGCTGGCATAGATATTCACCACGGGGGTCTGCTCGCCATACAGCATCACCTTCTGCACACCTCCGACGGCATACAGGCGCGTTTGCAGATCGAGCGCGTAGCGGCGCAGCTCGCTCCACGAATAACCGTCGTCGGCAAGCAGCGCATAGTAGAGTCCGTAGACATCGCCGAAGTCGTCGGCCACGCTTACCTGTCCGGCGCCGTCGGGCAGCCGCGGCGAGACGTTGTCGATCTTGCGGCGCAGCTCGTCCCACAACTGCGGCGTGCGGTCGGCCGCCGTCGAGGGCGAGAGTTCGACCGTCAGGCGCGCCGAACCGAAGCGCGACTCGGAGGTGATCTTGTATACGTCGTTCATCGTGCGTATCTCGCGTTCGAGCGGCTCGGTTATGAGCTGCTCCACCTCTTCGGGCGATGCGCCCGGGTAGGCGCACGTCACCACGGCCGTCTTTATCGTAAAGGTCGAATCCTCCCTCTTGCCGAGCTTAACAAAGGCGTATATGCCGCCCAAAATCATCAATGCGAGAAAAAACCACACCACCTTCTCGCGGCGCATTGCATACTCCGTTATATTGAACATGGCCTTCCTACGATTGATTCATCACTCTTACCTTTTCGCCGTCGGACAGCTGATATACACCCGCCACGACCACCCTCTCGCCCGGCTCCAAGCCCGATACGACCATCACCATGTCGTCGCCGAATATCTCGCCAAGCTTAACGGCGCGGCTTCTGACCCGATCGTCCGCGTCGATAGTCCACACGAAACTGCCGCCCGAGGCCGGCGCATATATGGCAGATATTGGAACCGATACAGCATCGCGGTCGCTTTCGGCCGTCGACACCGTGATGACACACGTCATGCCGGGCGATATGTCGTAACGCCCACGGTCGACATCGACCAATCGCAGCGACACGGGAAAGCCCGAGGCATCGGACGAGGTGCGCGCATAGCTCTTCATCACCGCCTCGAACCTTACGCCGCGATAGCTGTCGAACGTCACGCCGAAACGGGTCGCGGGCAGCGACAGCTGCGCCAGCATGCTCTCAGGTGCGGTGAACTCGACGGTCGTCGACACGGGGTTGACTATGCGTACTATGATCTGTCCCGAGGCTACGCGCTCGTAGGCATCGGCGTAGGTGCGCTCCACAACGCCGTCGAAAGGCGCCGTAAGACGGGTGTCGGCGAGCAGATCGACGGCATTGTCGTAGACCGACTTCGACTGCGTGTAGCCGGTCTCGGCCGCCTCGGCCTCCTGACGCGATATGGCATCGTGCGACAACAGCCTCCGCGCCCGTTTCAGCCGCAGCGAGGCCTCGTTGTAGGCGGCACGCGCCGACTCCACCTGCAACTCCACGTCGCGCGGATCCATCTCGGCCAACAACTGGCCGCGTTTTACCGCCTGCCCCTTCGACACGGGAATCGATTTGATCTGCCCCGATATTTTGAAGGCCATGTTGGTGGCGTCATCGGCCGTCGACAATCCGGCGAAATCCTTATTGACAAACTTGGCGGAGGCGGTTACGATGCACTTCACGGGGCGCACCTGCCGGGTCGCGCCGCCGCTGTCAGAGCCGCATGCCGCCATAAAAAAAGCTGCAAAATAGAGAAAGAGGATACGCATACACAAAGAAAATTGACCGTTCGACGATCGAACGGTCAATTTTCCTGCCAAACGGCCTATGCATCCTACATATCGCGCCAGCTGCGCTTGTCGACTATCACGCCGTCGTCGAGAGTCACCACTCCCGTTTCGGCGCGCAACATGCTGCGCAGCACCATGGCGTCGACATTGCAGCACCTCACCACATGGCCGGCCACAAGCTCCGCATCGCCCGCAATACCCTCCGCAGTCAGACACACCACCCTCTCGCCCGCGGCTTCGGCAGCCGACAGGAATGCGTCGATCCTGTGCAGGCGGCGCGGCGGAAGACGGTCGGCACGCCCCATGCAGAGCAGATGCTGGCGCCCGGCATAACCGAGTATCTCGTCGCATATATCCTCGCCCTCGGCCGTATATACAGCGAAATCGGCAAACCGGGTCTCGACCTCGCCGCTCTCGGTTCGGGTGGAGACGACCTCCCAGCCCTCCCACCACGAGGGATCCTCCGAATCGAACTCAGCCGTCTCGCCCGACGACTCGTTGCGGCACACCAAAACCGTGCGTCGCGCCGCCGCAAGCGACTCGCGCTCGCGAGCTATCTCGCTGCGAAGATCGACTCCGACTTTATAGGGCAGAAAATCGATCAACGGCAGATGACGGTAGGAGTATATGTTGATGCCGACGGCCGCAGCGACCGTCACGACAGCGGCTATGAGTCGATTGCGCGACATGTCGCGCTCCTGCTCGCGCCGCGCGCGGCGCCACACCCAGTAAGACAATGGCAGCAGCACGATGTTTTTGAAAAACGTCGCCCACGGCGACAGCGACAACGCCTCGCCGAAACAGCCGCAATCGCCTATGGGCAGCAGCGTGGCGCTCAACAGCGTCACTACGGTGAACAGCGCCAGAAGAGCGGTCGACAGCAGAGCCGCCGCGCGCAATGCCAACCGGCAGCACAGCATGACACCTATCGACAGCTCGGCCGCGCCCAACGCAACGGCCATGGCAAGACTCAACGGTTTGAGCCACGCAAGCGAGTATGTGACCAAATATTCGTCGATGAAGACGGAGGTGCCCACCGGATCGACCGACTTGACCAACCCCGACAATACGAACGTCGCACCCACGACCCATCGCGCCACGGTCAGCGACAATTTTACAGCACGCGCGGTCATACTCTCCCGATAACAAGGTTCAACACGGCTGCTATCTTCCCGAATATAGCCTCGGGCGGGCACATGCTGCCCTCGCTGTCGCCGCAGTCGATGACATGCAGCGAGGGATCGCTCCCGGCGGCCGACAGATATACCTCGCGCACCGACCGTTGCAGATCGAGCGACGCCTCGTGTATGTCGTGTCCGCCGCGCAGATAGGCACGGTCGTCGCCCACGCGCGTCTGCGACAGCTTGCTGCGGGTGAATGCAAACGGCACGTCGAGGAACAGCGACACGTCGGGGCGCGGAATGGCGAAATATTCGTATTCGGTCTTAACTATCCAGTCGCGAAGCTCGGCGCGCTGCTCCTCAGTCGGCAGTTTGGCGCACTGATAGCCTATGTTGGAGTAGACGTAACGGTCGGCGATGACGACCTTGCCGTCGGACAGCCAGCGTCGTATCGTCGCCGAGGCATCGGCACGGTCGCCCGCGAACAACAGCGCCACGAGATACGGATCGACCCTATCCACCGTCCCCATGTCGCCGCGCAGAAAACGCGCTATCAAATCGCCGTAGACGGGCGAGTCGAAGCGCGGGAAGTGAACATACTCGCTCTTCGTGCCGCGCTCGGCGAACATTTTGCGGATCAACTCTATCTGTGTCGATTTACCGGCTCCATCCAATCCCTCCAATACGATGAACATGACTCTATTGTTTATTCTGTTATTATCTGAGCATCTTTACTGCGCGCTCTACGCCCGCCGTCAGGGCATCGATCTCCTCGCGCGTGTTGTACATCGCCAGCGACGCGCGGCACATGCCGCCGACGCCGTAGTGCGTCATCACCGGTTCGGCGCAATGGTGCCCCGTGCGGACGGCCACACCCAACTTGTCGAGGATCATGCCCATGTCGTAGTTGTGTACGCCCTCGACGTTGAACGAAATGATCGAACATTTGTCCGGCGCGGTGCCGTATATCGTCAGGCCGTCGATCTGCATAAGGCTCTCGGTGGCGTAGTGCAGCAGGTCGCGCTCGTGTGCCTCAACGGCGGCCGCATCCAATTGCGAAAGGTAGGCTATCGACTCGCCCAAGCCTGCGGCTCCGATGAAGTTCGACGTGCCGGCCTCGAATTTAAGCGGCAGCGGAGCGTATGTCGTGCGCTCGAATGTAACCTTGTCCACCATGTCGCCGCCACCCATGAACGGAGGCATCTGCTCCAACAGCTCCCGACGCCCGTACAGCACGCCTATGCCCGTGGGGGCATACAGCTTGTGACCCGAAAAGGCGTAGAAGTCGCAGCCCAACGCCGCGACATCGACACCGCCGTGAACTATGCCCTGACACCCGTCGACCATGACGGCGGCGCCCACGGCGTGGGCGGCATCGATCACCGGCCGCAGATCGGGGCGCGTGCCGAGCGTATTCGAAGCCTGCGTGACGGCCACCATGCGTGTGTGTTCATCGATCAGTTCGCCCAAACGTTCGGTCATCAGACGGCCGTCGCCGTCGAAGGGCAGCACGCGTATCCGGGCGCCGTACATCTCGGCGGCCAACTGCCACGGAACGATATTGGAGTGGTGCTCCATCTCGCTCACCACGATATTGTCGCCCGCAGAGAGGAATCTGCGACTCCATGCGTAGGCCACAGTATTGATCGATGCCGTGGCGCCCGAGGTGAATACGATCTCCTCGGCGAAGCGTGCGCCGATGAAGGCGCGCACACGCTCCCGCGCACGCTCGTACTCTTCGGTCATCCGCTCCGAAAGATGGTGTACACCGCGATGCACATTGGCATTGGCATGTGACATAAGCTCCTCGACACGCGATATGACGCACGCAGGTTTCTGCGCCGTGGCGCCGCTGTCGAGATAGACCAAAGGCCGGCCGTGAACCGTGTCGCTCAAAATGGGGAAATCGCGACGTATTTTTTCGACATCGAACATCATTCCGCCTCTATATTGTTTCGAGTTTGTCCGCGACGATCTCCGCCAATATTCCGCCGACGCTCTCCACGGCCGAGTGCATCACCACGTCGCCCACGAAACCCTCGATCTGCAAGCGGCGCGCCTGCGCCTCCGCAAGGCCTCGCTGACGCATATACATTATGGCTTCACCGTCGATCTGCCCCACGGTCGCGCCGTGGCTGCACTTCACATCGTCGGCATATATCTCCAACTGCGGCGAGGTCTCGATACGCGCCTCCGCACCGATAGTAACGTTGCGGCTGGTCTGCTGCGCATCGGTGCGCTGCGCATCGGGCGCCACATAGACCAATCCGCCGAAGCGGCCGTGCGACGCACCCGCCGCCACGCCTTTGACCACCGAAGATGAACTGCAATCGGAGCTAAGGTGCCTGACATCGGTTTTCCAGTCGACGCGCTCTTCGCCCGACAGCACCATTGCGCCGTTCAGTTCGAAACGGGCGTCGCGCTGCACAAGGTCGATCTCGTGGCGCACCTCGGCCGACGACAGCACAAGCGCAGTCATGCGGCACACACTCGCCTCGCTCTGCCTAACATGCACCGTTACGTGCGCCTCGGAGGTTAGCAGCTCGACCACCGACAACTCCGCGCCGCGTTCGATCGCGATTTCGATCACGATGCGGGCATCGTCTGCCGGCGGCAGCAGCAGCAACGACGCGTGCGCGCCTGCACCGACCGTCAGAGACTTGTCGCCGGCGGCTGCGGCGTAAACGCCCTCCGCAAGACGGCCGTCCGACGGGACGGGCACGGCGGAGGCTGCCGTTATCAATCTGTCGACACTCATCGCTGCTCCTCCCCGTAATCGTTGATAAGCCAGTCGTAACCCTCCTTTTCGAGCCTCAGCGCCAGCGACTTGTCGCCCGAATAGATGATGCGTCCCTTGTAGAGCACATGCACGTAGTCGGGTACGATGTAGTCCAAAAGACGCTGGTAGTGAGTGATGACCACCGTGGCGTTGTCTGCGGTATGCAGGCGCGTAACGCCCGTGGCCACGATCCTCAGCGCATCGATGTCCAAACCCGAATCGGTCTCGTCGAGAATGGCCAAACGCGGTTCGAGCATGGCCATCTGAAATATCTCGTTCTTCTTCTTCTCGCCGCCCGAGAAGCCCTCGTTCACAGCCCGCGACGTGAGCTTGGGATCAAGCTCGACAATGGCGCTCCTCTCGCGCATCATGCGCAGGAACTCCGCCGCCGTGAGCGGCTCCTCGCCGCGATACTTGCGATGTTCGTTGACGGCGATCTTCATAAAATTGGCCATCGTCACACCGGGGATCTCCACCGGATACTGGAATCCGAGGAACAGACCCATGCGCGCACGATCCTCTATCGACAGCGTCAGCATATCCCGGCCGAGGAACGTCACTTCGCCTTCGGTGACGGTGAACTTATCGCTGCCGGCCAGCACCGATGCCAGCGTACTCTTGCCCGAGCCGTTGGGTCCCATTATAGCATGCACCTCGCCGGGCTTGACCTCGAAATCGATACCCTTCAATATCTCCTTGTCGCCCACCGATGCGTGCAGATTCTTTACCACTAACATATCTTATATTGCATTTATATTTTCAACATTTACCGCCCGGATCAACCCACCGAGCCTTCCAAACTTATCGACAGCAGTTTCTGCGCCTCGACGGCGAACTCCATGGGCAGTTTCGACAGCACCTCGCGCGCATAGCCGTTGACTATCAGCCCAACAGCCTCCTCGGTCGACAGGCCGCGCTGGTTGCAGTAAAAGAGCTGCTCCTCCGAGATTTTCGACGTCGTAGCCTCGTGCTCCAACACCGCCGACGAATTGCGGCTGTCGATGACGGGGAACGTGTGGGCGCCGCACTTGTCGCCTATAAGCAGCGAATCGCACTGCGAATAGTTGCGCGCATTGTCCGCCCCGCGGCTCACCCTGACCAATCCGCGGTAGGCGTTCTGCGAGCGACCCGCCGAGATGCCTTTCGACACTATGCGGCTGCGCGTGTTGCGTCCTATGTGTATCATCTTTGTGCCGGTGTCGGCCTGCTGAAAGTTGTTGGTCATGGCCACCGAATAGAACTCGCCCACCGAGTTGTCGCCTAAAAGCACGCAGCTCGGATATTTCCACGTAATGGCAGATCCCGTCTCCACCTGCGTCCACGACAGACGGGCATTCTCGCGGCACAAACCGCGCTTGGTGACGAAGTTGTAGATGCCGCCACGCCCCTCTTTGTCGCCCGGATACCAGTTCTGCACGGTCGAATACTTGACCTCGGCATCGCGCTCGGCGACGATCTCCACCACCGCCGCATGCAACTGATTTTCATCGCGGCGCGGTGCGGTGCAGCCCTCTAAATAGCTAACATAAGCCCCCTCGTCGGCCACGATCAGCGTGCGTTCGAACTGTCCCGTACCCTCGGCATTGATGCGGAAATAGGTCGACAGCTCCATGGGGCAGCGCACACCCTTGGGGATGTAGCAGAACGAACCGTCGGAGAAGACGGCGGCATTCAGCGCAGCGTAGTAGTTGTCGGTATAGGGAACCACCGAACCGAGATACTTGCGTATCAAATCGGGATGCTCCTTAACCGCCTCCGATATCGAGCAGAATATGATGCCCTTCTCGGCCAGCGTCTCGCGAAATGTCGTCTTCACCGACACCGAATCCATGACGGCATCGACCGCCACGCCCGACAGAGCCATCTGCTCCTCTAATGGAATGCCCAATTTGTCGAAAGTGCGTTTCAACTCGGGATCGACCTCGTCCATCGACGAGAGTCGCTTGGCCTTCTTGGGTGCGGCATAATATATGATGTCTTGAAAATCGATATCGGGTATGTCGAGGTGCGCCCACGCGGGCACAGGCATCTTCAACCAGTGGCGATAGGCTTTCAAGCGGCTATCCAACAGCCACTCCGGCTCGCCTTTCTTGCGTGAGATGAGCCGCACGACATCCTCACTCAGACCTCGGGCTATGGTCTCGGTCTCGATCGACGACGAAAAACCGTATTTATACTCGCCCGACTCTATCTCCTCGATTATATTTTTAGTATCGTTTGCCATATCACACTGCTAATATCCTGCAAAATTACAAAAAAAATGCAAATCATACTGCTTTTACTCCCGGCTTATTCGCAAATGAAACTCAATATCGGCCGCGGAGCGTGGAACACGACTATGCTATTCCGAGGGGGGGGGTGCTTCGTGCGCCCGCCCTGTCATTGCGAGCCGAGTGCAACGAGGCGTGGCAATCTCGTATGTGACAGAGATTCTCACGTCGCGTGCAAAGCACGCTCCTCAGAATGACATAACAAACGTCGACCACAGAAGCGACGGCTTGCGCCGTTTTATAATTCTGACCCTCCCCTAAATCCCCTCCTCGGAGGGGACTTGGGTCGCTTCGCTCCGGGTGGGGCGAGGAAAGGTTATCGGGCATCCCCAGAAGTGCGCTTTGCGCGCTCCTCAGAATCACAGAACGGTGAAAATAATCGTCCCCAACCAGATTCTTCGCTTCACGTTGTTACGCTCAGAATGACACCACGGGAATGAGATTCTCACGTCGCGCTTCGCGCTCCTCAGAATGACAAATCGCAGGGAATAGTCTTCCAAGCACCACAACCACCTTTTTCGTCAAAAGCG
>CAZEXJ010000256.1:0-9759 GCA_964516585.1 uncultured Alistipes sp. | reverse complement strand
GAGAATGAACAGATAAACCGCTGCCGCCAGCAAAACACTCCCTATAAACCTCAGTTTGAGGCAAATGGCGAAACGCTGCGACAGATTATGGCACGCTCGAAGCATATCCTGACACGCAACCGCTCCAAATGGAACGACCGTCAAAAGAGGCGTGCCGAGATCCTGTTTGAACACTATCCGCAACTGAAAACTGCCTATGGCCTGTCCATGAAACTGACTGATATTTATAACGAAAAGATATCGGCTCCGGTTGCAAGACTTAAACTTGCCCGTTGGTTTAATGCCCTTGAACAGTTCGATCCGATTCGTTTCAAACCCGTCATCGATACGTTTACCGTACATAATGATACGATTATTAACTACTTCGACGGCCGATTGACAAATGCCTCCGCAGAATCGTTCAATGCTAAGATCAAAGAGCTGCGACGCCAGTTCCGCGGCATAAAAGACTCTGCCTTCTTCATCTTCCGCCTAAACGCATTATATGGTTAGCAAGCACCTCTCATCAACCGGAAATAGCTACTGATCCCCCATTGCCGAACGACGAGGAGCGGCAGTAGAATGCCGCTTTTCACGAAAAATAAAAAATATGACGGCCAAAAACCGTCATATCCTTTGAGCTGTTGACGAGGCTTGAACTCGTGACCTCTTCCTTACCAAGGAAGTGCTCTACCACTGAGCTACAACAGCATTACCATGTCTCCCATAAGAGAGTGTGCAAAAGTAATCAACAATTTTCAATTCGCCAAATTTTCGGCGATCTTATTATCGATTTTCCTCCGGCTTTGCGCAATAAATCGTCGAAAACCGCTATTTCTCCACCAATATCGTTGCCGAAACGGGTTCGGCCGCGGCGGCGGACATGCGCTGCGGCGCCTCGTCGCCGGCACGGAACCGGCCGTCGGCAGCAACCACCCGATACGACGCCTCGGGTATGGGCACCTCTGCTCTCCCGCGGCTACCGTTGAGCACCACGACTATCGAGCGCGCCGTATCCACCGAGTCGAGATCCTTCAAACGGAACGCCACAACGCACTCATTGCCTGTGGGCAGAAATTCGAGATGCCGCCGCACCGACTCGGCATTGCCCAAGCAGAATGCCGGATGAGCGCGGCGCATGGCGATAAGCCCGCGGTAGTAGTCGCAGAGGTCGGCATAGCGGCTTTTCTGCCGCCAGTCGATGGCATTTACCGAATCGGGGCTGTTGTAGGAGTTCCCGACATGATGTTTGGTGCGATAAAGCTCCTCGCCGCAGAAGATGAACGGTATGCCCTGCGACGTAAATACGGCCGTCTGAGCTAATTTATCCATGCGCAGAAGCTCCTCCTCGCCGGCATCGGGCGAGAGTATCTCCAAGCGGTCGCGCAGACAATGGTCGTCGTGACAGGTCACATAACTGATGTGTTGCACAGGCTCGGCAGCCCATGCCTCCTCGGCATAACTTACGCCGGGATGTTCGATGCCGCCGACAATGCCGAACTCGACACCCCCGGCATTACCCTCCACGCCGTGTATGAAACCGCCTGTCGAGCAATCGAGCGTGCCCCGCAGGGCATTGCGCATGTCGTCGCTGAATGCCGCTATTCCCGGCATGCGCCCGGTATTGCGCTTGAACGCCAGCAACTCGGCATCATAAGCCGGTTCGGCAGCCGCCCATCCCTCGCCGTAGAGCAGTATCGAGGGGTCGATAGCCGACAGCCGGCTGCGGATAAGATTCATCGTTTCGATGTCGTGTATGGCCATAAGATCGAAGCGGAAGCCGTCGATGTGATACTCCTCGACCCAATATTCCAACGACTCGACGATGAACTTGCGCATCATCTCCCGCTCGCTCGCCGTTTCGTTGCCGCAGCCCGAGCCGTCGGCAAAGCCGCCGGCGGCGGTCATACGGTAGAAATAACCCGGGACGGTCAGTTCGAAGCCGCAGCGTCCGGCATCGGTGGTGTGGTTGTAGACCACATCCATCACCACGCGCAGCCCCGCCGCATGCAGCGCCGCCACCAACTCTTTGAACTCGCGTATGCGCACCTCTGCATCGACAGCATCGGTCGAATAGGAGCCTTCGGGCACGTTGTAGTTCTTCGGTTCATATCCCCAGTTATAGGTGCTGCCGGCTGTCCGTTCGTCGATCGATCCGAAATCGGCCGTAGGCAGCAGATGCACATGACTCACACCCAATTCGCGGAGGTGATCCAGTCCGGTCGCCAACCCCTCGGGCGAGCGCGTACCTCTCTGCGCCAAGCCGACATACTTGCCCGGGTTGTCGCATCCGGCCGATGCGTGCGCCGTCATGTCGCGATAGTGCATCTCGTATATAACCACGCCCGACAAGCCGCGCGGCTCCGGCGCACGATCCTCGCTCCACCCCTCGGGATCGGTGGCGCGCATATCGACTATCGCGCCCATGTCGCCGTTGACATTCACCGCACGGGCGAATATGCCGGCCGTCGGCGCGAGCCATTTGCCGCCGCACTTCACATGAAAGGTGTAGAACTCGCCGCGCCTGTCGCCCTTGGCCTCGGCCTGCCACAACCCCGCCGCGCCGGGGTGCATATCCAACTGGTCGACGAGGTTGTCGCCGCGATAGAGGCTGACGCATACGCTGTCGGCCGTCGGTGCCCACACCTCGAAACGCGTGGCTTCGGGGGTATAACTCATCTCGCAAATCTTCGCTGCCGGTACGGGATAAGTCTCCGCGCTCCCGTCGGCGCTGCACGCCGCAGTCGTGACGCATACGGCCGCAGCCGACGCCATAACAAAATTGGTATTCATCATCTCGGTAGTTTGTTCCATTCAATACCGGCGGCGTCGATATGCACTGCATCGGCCGCCGCGCCATACAAATATATGAAAAGTCCGATGTATAAACAAATTTTATTTGCTTTTGCCCCCGCTTATTCGTATATTCGGTGTCGAATCGGTTGCGGCAGCCCTGCCCGTCACGCCAAAGCCACCGGCAGGCGGCCGCACCGGAAATTATATTGCACTGATATGAAACATATTGCCACCGAACTTTGCGCTTACGACATTGCTTCATGCCGACTTGCGGCCGCGGCCGGCATCGATCGCGTGGAGCTGTGTGCAGCCCCCTCCGAAGGGGGAACCACACCTTCGGCCGCGGCCATTGCAATGGCGCGCCGCATAGATTCGCTGAGTCTTAGCGTGATGATACGTCCGCGCGGCGGCGATTTTCTCTACACCGACGAGGAGTACGAACAGATGAGGCAGGAGATAGTCTTTGCCCGCGAGGCAGGCGCCGACAGCGCGGTGTTCGGACTTCTGACAGCCGACGGGGAGGTGGACACCGTGCGCACGGCGGCCTTGGTGCAATTGGCGGCGCCGATGCAGGTGACCTTTCACCGCGCCGTCGATCTCACTTGCGACTACCTGCGCGCCGTGGAAGACATCATATCATGCGGCTGCCGCCGCATACTCACCTCGGGCTATGCCGCCACGGCCGCGGAGGGCGCCGACAACCTGCGCCGCGCCGTCGCTGCCGCCCGCGGACGGATAGAGATCATGGCAGGGTGCGGCGTCGATCGCTCCAACGTCCGCCTTTTGGCCGCCGCCGGTGTCGATGCGCTGCATTTCAGCGCGCGCCGGACAACGGAGAGTGCAATGCGCTACCGCCGCGCAGGGGTCAACATGGGCGCGGCCGGCAACGAGTACCTCCTCGCAAGCGCCGACAAGGAGGTCATACGATCGATAATGAACGAAATAAGCGAAATAAACGGATTATGAACAGGATAATACTATTTGCCGCCGCGGCGGCGCTGTGCTTCGGCTGCGGACGACAGACCGCCTATCCCGACGGCATACCCCAAATCTATCACACACATCTCGACAAGGCTCTGGCCGACTCGCCGCAACGCCAAGCGTGGATCGCACTGCTCGAAACGCTGCCCGAACAGCAGCGCGAGGGTGCGGCGTTCATCATATCCAACATGCCCCGCGGCGACCTCGACACGATGTCGACGGAACTTATGCGCGAGAATATCGATTTCGCATATCGCGCACGCGAACGCTTCGAGTGGTGCGCCGCTCTGCCCGACTCGATATTTTTCAACGAAGTGCTTCCCTATGCCGTTGTCGACGAGGTGCGCGACGCATGGCGCAGCGATCTCTACGAGCGTTTCCGCCCCATTGTCGACACGTGCAGCGACATGGAGAGCGCCGCACGTGCGGTCAACGGCTCCATTGCCCGTACGGTCGATGTCGTCTACAACACTCTGCGCGAGAAGACCAACCAGAGTCCGGCGGAATCGATGCGCCAACACATGGCTTCGTGCACGGGGCTGTCGATACTGCTCGTCGATGCCATGCGCTCGGTAGGCATACCGGCACGCTTCGTCTCCACGGCCGCTTGGCACGACAATCGCGGCAACCACAGCTGGACGGAGGTGATGTTGGACGGACGCTGGCGTATCACGGAGTACAATCCGCCGCGCGAATGGGACTGCACATGGTTCATGGCCGATGCGGGACAGGCCGACGCGGAGGATCGCATGCACGCCATATACGCCTCCTCGTTCGCCCCGACCGGCGATTGGCTGCCGATGATATGGAACGAAAACTCCCGCGACGTGGCGGGCGTGAATGTCACCGAACGTTATCGCAGCCTCAACCGCTCGCACGAACAGTCGATACGCAGCGACGGTCGTCATACGCCGCTGGGCATAGTCATGTTCCGCTCGCCCGGCATGGCATATGAATCGCACAACCGCGTCGCGGCCAATGTCGACATATTCTGCGGCGACGAGCAGATGGGCGGCGGTCGCACACCCGATGTCGAACGCGACATGAACGACGTTATGACCGTGTGGCTGCCCAACAACCGCCGTTACACGCTTGTCTACGAAGACAGCAGCGGAGCGATGCGGCGCAGGGATGTCGATGTGGCAGACGAGCCGCAGATCGTCATTCTGTTTGCCGAAGAATAATGCGAAAAGGCGGGGAATGCATCCCCGCCTTTTTCGCGTCATCGTCACACTCCGGCCATCTCTTTCAGCTTGGCGATCTCCTCCGGCCAGCGAGCCTCGTCGGGAGTCTCCAATATGAGCGGAATATCGTCGAAACGGCTGTCGGAGGCTATATAGCGGAAGCACTCCCAGCCTATCTCGCCGTCGCCCAAAGGGGCATGCCGGTCGACATGGCTGCCCAACGGCTTCATGGCATCGTTGAGGTGCATGCCGCGCAGATACCTCAGTCCGACGATCCGGTCTAACTCGGCGAACGTCCGATCGCAGGACTCGGCCGTGCGCAGGTCGTATCCCGCAGCGAAAGCGTGGCAGGTGTCGATGCAGCAGCCCACGCGCGACTTGTCCTCCACCTTGTCTATTATATAGGCTATATGTTCGAAAGCGAATCCGAGATTGGAGCCTTGACCCGCCGTGTTCTCTATGACGGCAGTCACGCCGCGGCTTCTGTCAAGCGCCATGTTGATCGACTCGGCTATGCGGTCGAGCGACTGCATGGCCGTTATCTTGCGCAGGTGGCTGCCCGGCTGGAAGTTGAGACGGTCGAGACCCAAAGCCTCGCAACGCTGCATCTCGTCGATGAACGATGCTCGCGACTTCTCCAGCCCCTCGCGCTCGGGGTGGCCGAGATTTATGAGGTAGCCGTCGTGGGGCAATATCTGGCACGACCTGTAACCGGTCTCGGCCAGCGCCGCGCGAAAAGCCGCGATCTGTGCCCCGGTGAGTTGCGGCGATTGCCACTGACGCTGGTTTTTAGTAAACAGCGCGAATGCCGTGGCTCCTATGGCCTTCGCGTTTCGCGGTGCGTTGTCGACTCCGCCCGACGCGCTAACATGTGCTCCGAAGTATTTCATACGTATAATGCGCAATCATTGATTTATCTCATCGCAAAGATAAATATTTTTAGTGGAAATACACCTCTTCGGCAGCGGCGAACATACTCCCAAATAAATTTGGCATTGCCCTCACTTATTCGTATATTTGCCCCAAAGTTTGACAAAACGACATAAACAAAACCATAGCGGATTATATATGAAACGATTTTTATTCGCAGCGTCGATCGCCGTATTGTGTTTCGCCCGACCGACCGAGGCACAGGTTTCGGTGGAGGATGTCAAAACCGACAACGACAAAGAGGTGTTTACCAACGATGTAAAGACACAGCAGGTGGAGGGTGCCGACTACTTCTCGCTTGCGCGTTATCGTGCCGAACGCGCGGCCATACGCCGCGAGCGCAACACATTGGAGTTTGCGGCCAACCTGCAAGGCTCACTGACGGCATTCAGCGACTCGTGGCAGGCAAGCGGCGACAATGCCATAGCGGCCATAGCCAACATCAACTTCAAGCACGTGTTCACCAAGAACAACTTCTCGATAACCACCACCGCCGTGGCCAAGTTCGGCTACAACCGCATGAAGGCCGAATTTGTCGACCAAGCCGGCGAGAAATACACCGATGGCGTATGGTTCAAGAACGTCGACGAGATTTCGCTCTCGACCTCGCCTCAGTGGAAGATGACACAGAACTGGACCTACGGTACGATCATCAAGTTCCGCACCCAGTTCGCACAGGGCTACTCGGCACGCGCCGACAGACGCAACGGCGTGGCGCCCATATCCAACTTCATGGCTCCGGGCTATCTCGACATATCGGGAGGTTTCACCTACACGCTGCCCTCGAAGAAATTCCCCCTCAAAGTCAACCTCGCCCCCATAGCCATGAGCGCAGTCTACGTCGAGGATAATTCGGTGTCGAAACGCTACGGCGTCGCCGAGGGCAAGACTTCGAAATACGAGGGAGGTTTGTCTGTCCAGCTCGATTTCGACCGTACATGGGGCAAGAACGGCTGGCTCCGATACCGCACGACCGCCTTTTCGTTCTACGGCTGGATATCGGACATATCGAGCAAGCACAACTTCGTGCCCACCGAGGCGCAAAGCAAATACCGCCACGTGCTGCCGACCATTCGCTGGGAGAATACGATCGACATAAAGGCCTCGAAATATTTCTCGACGCAGCTCTACTTCCAACTCTATTACAACGATGCAGAGCGCAGCCGCTTGCAGATGCAGACCATATTGAGCGTCGGACTGACATATACGTTCAAAAACAAATAACATCGCCTCGCCGTCGTCCGGCGGCGAGATTTTTTCCCCCTTGCTCCGCAGTAATCTGCTCCAAGAGGATATAAAGCCAATAAGTAAAAATGTCAAAAACTCCGAAATATCTTATATGGGTGCCCATACTGCTCGCCCTGACGGCCGTAGCAGGCATAGGCTTCGGCGTCAAGATCGGCGCCGACCGGCAGATGCGTCGCACAGCCTTCATGCAGCGCGGCATGAACGCCTCGACGCCCGTGGTCGACGAGAGGTGGTATTCGGCCGATATGCTCGACGACAAACTGATGCAGACGATCGAATACATAGAGAACTACTATGTCGACCCCATAGGGCGCGACTCTCTCTATGAGACCGTGATTCCCGACCTGCTGCACCTGCTCGACCCCCACTCGATATATATTCCGGCCGAGGAGTTCGGGGCTGTCAACGAGTCGCTCGACGGCGAGTTCGACGGCATAGGCATCGTCTTCAACGCAGCCACCGACACGGTTATCGTCATGAATGTCATACCCAAAGGGCCGAGCGACAAGGCGGGCATCAGAGCCGGCGACCGCATAATGCGCATCGACGACTCGCTCGTGGCCGGGCGCAACATCCCGCAGGAGGAGATAGTCAAGCGTCTGCGCGGACCCCGCGGCTCGCAGGTGCGTCTGTCGCTGCACCGGCACGATATAGACGACGATGTGGAAGTTACAGTAACCCGTGCGGCGATAGAGCTGCACAGTATCGATGCGGCCTTCATGTTAGCCCCCGAGGAGCACATAGGTTATGTTAGGCTCGAACAGTTCTCACGCACGTCGCACTCGGAGTTTAAAGATGCGCTGTCGCGTCTGCGCGGCGAGGGCATGACACGTCTGATACTCGACCTGAGAGGCAACACGGGAGGATTTCTCGATCAGGCGATACTCATCGCCAACGAGTTCCTGCCCAAAGGCAAACTAATAGTCTACACCGAGGATCGCAACCGCCGTCAGAGCAAGGAGTTCAGCAACGGTTTAGGCCGCGCTACCGACATCGCCGTAGCCGTATTGGTCGACGAAGTCAGCGCATCGTCGAGCGAGATTCTGGCAGGCGCGCTGCAAGACAACGACCGCGGCATGATAATCGGCCGCCGCACATTCGGCAAAGGATTGGTTCAAAACCAGATACCATATCCCGACGGCTCGGCTCTGCGTCTTACCGTGGCGCGTTACTACACGCCCACAGGCCGCTCGATACAGAAACCCTACGTCAACGGCGACGAGGAGGCATACGAAATGGACATAGTCAACCGCTACTACAACAACGAGTTCTTCTCGGCCGACTCGATACGTTTCGCCGACTCGCTGCGCTTCACCACACCCGGCGGACGCACCGTCTACGGCGGCGGCGGCATCATGCCCGACATCTTCATCCCCATGGATACCACGGGCATAACCAAATACTATACGGAGGTATGGGGGCGCAACATACTCTATCGCTATACGCTCGATTTCAGCGACCGTCACCGCGAGCGAATCAACGCGATACACACAATCGACCAGCTCGACAAGCTGCTCTCGGGCAGCAACCTGATGAGCGACTTCATAGCCTATGCGCGGGCGCACGGCGTAGAGCCCGACTATCGCGACATAGCCATATCGCACAAGTTGATCGAGGCGCAGCTGCGGGCATACATAGGCCGCAACACGCCGTTGGAGGATGCCGGTTTCTATGCCAACATCTACCCGATCGACAATGTCGCCATACGTGCGGTCGAGGAGCTTGGCGATGCCGACGGTCCGACGGTGGAGTAACGAAAACAAACCGACAGATATGATTAAGAAGATCACAGGCATACTATTCGCCGCGGCAGTCGTTGCGGTCATAGCTGCGGTCGTGATGCACCGCGGCGAGTATAGGTCGCTTCTTTCCGGCAGCGGGGATGCCGCCACCGAAAAGGCGACAGTCGTCGAGACCGACACGCTGCCTCGCAGCCAAACGGCAGCCGGGCAGGCGGCAGCCGACACTCACTCCGAGCCGAACCCGGCCGATACCACGCAGGCCGACACCACGCAGGGCGGCACCACGCAGGGCGAGCGATAAACGCCCGGCCGCGGCAGCCGCCGCCGAATGGCAAAAACGAAGGACAAAAACGAAGGCTGTCCGCCAAAGTGGCGGACAGCCTTCGTCTTACGCATTATCGTCTGTCTATTTTGGATCACCTGCAAAAAGCGGTGGACACGGGAGAGAAGAGATTGCCACGCCTCGTTACACTCGGCTCGCAATGACATAGTACAACGCCCCACAGTGTCACTCCGAGGAGTGTTCGAAGAACGCGACGCGGGAGTCTCTATTTTTCCCGTCTCCACCGCTTTTTGCAGGTGATCCTCTATTTTATCGTCAGCTCATCCAACAGCCACTTGGCATTGGCGAATTTGTCGATGACAAACAGCACGTAACGTATATCCACGGCTATGGTGCGCTGCAATTCGGGTTCGAACGCCACGTCGCCCGACATGGCCTCCCAGTTGCCGTCGAATGCGAGTCCTATCAACTGACCTTTGGCATTCAGCACGGGCGAGCCTGAGTTGCCGCCGGTGATGTCGCAGTTGGCAAGAAAACCTACGGGCAGGCGGCCGTTGCGGTCGGCATAGCGGCCGTAGTCACGTGCGGCATGCAGCTCTTTCAAACGCGCCGGCAC
>CAZEXJ010000255.1:0-2807 GCA_964516585.1 uncultured Alistipes sp. | reverse complement strand
ATCACCTTGGGGTTGACGGACATCTGAACAGCCTCGAAGACGTCGCGACCGGCCAAATCGATGGCGGTGGCCATCTTGAAGTCGAGCGTGATGTTGGCTTTCTGCGCCGACACCAATGCATGAACGACGTTGGTGACGTTGCCGCCGGCCAAATAGTGGGCCTCCAACTCGTTGGGGTCGAGCGACAGACCGGCCTTCGTGCTCTCAATCATTGACGATACGATGATCGAGGGCTGCACCTTGCGCCAGCGCATCAGTACCAATTGCAGGAGGTTGATGTGCACACCGGAGATCAAAGCCGAGAACCACAGGCCGACCGGAATGAAATAAAAGACGAGCCAAATGGCAATCAGCGAGGCAAAGACCACGATAATCGTGGAGATCTGAATTTCTTCCATAATTTTATTGAGTTATTCGTTAATTAATTCAACAACGATAGTGTCGTCTTCGAAAGCCGCAATGCGGACGGGCTTTTTGGCATCGGCGTAACCGCTTTGCAACTTAACTTCGTAGACGCGGCCGTCGAACAGGACCTTGCCCATCGGCGAAAGCCGCGACAGGGTAGTGCCAATCTGCCCGACGGAGAGGAGCACCTGCGGATCGCTCGAAGCCGACGAGTTGATCTTCTCGTTCAGGGTCAGGCGCTGCCACGTGTGCGAGCGTAACGACACCACGATCGCCACGACCGACAGGACGATCACCACGGTGAGTACGATAATTCCGGCCGTCGTGCCATAATCGCGCCAGGCCATATAGACCGCATTCCCGTAGCAGACCAGCGACAGCAAGCCGCAAATCGAGAACCCGGGCAGCAGAATCACCTCCGCCATCAGAAACAACAATCCCAAAAGGATCAAAAGAATGACATAAAACATACCGGTAGCAGGTTATAATACGCTATAAAGATAGTCAAAATTTGCGACATTATCACCTTTCGGCGGTGTTTTTTCAATTTTTTTCGGAGTGCGCGCACCTGTTCGGGGAAGAGGCTTATTCGAGGGCCTCCGCCGGTTTCGCAATGCCCTCGACTGCCACCTCGGCTGACGGTTCGGCCGAACGAACGGCTCGGGCTATACGCTCGGCGACGGATCTGTCGGCGAAAGTGCCGACTACGAACTGCGTGCCGACACGCGAAATCTCGGCCGTCTCGGATACCGAGAGGATCGACCCGCGCAGCGCATCCCTGATCGTGGCGATCCCCTTGATTGTCACGCGGTAACCGCCGCCGGCATCGGCCGTAGCCAAGGCGGTCTCGTCGACCTGCTCGCGTACGTCGTCACGCCATACGTAGATCTCGGGACGGCGGAAACCTTTGGCTGACAACTGTTTTTTGGCGGCTATGGCCTCGTCGAGCGTGGCGAACAGGCCGGCGTAATAGACGTAATACTTTCTCTCGTCGCGCTCGTAGGCAAGGGGTGCAGCGCCGCGGAAGATGTTGGGCTGCTGCTTGTATTTGTAAGCGCCGAGCCAGACACGATAGAGCGTGCCTACGGGATGGTGCTTGATTTCGGGCACGGGGTTGCGTGTGCTGTAATGGTTCGTCGGGCCGAATTCGAGGGGCGCGAAGTCGATGAAGACACGCCGCTCGAAGGCGACGGGCTGCAACTTGTAGTCGAAGCCGCGCAGTTCATCCAGCGCACGGCTCAACGAGTCGCGCGCCTCCATCAGACCGAAGGTCGCCGCCATGTCGATCTCGTAACCCAACAATGCGGATTTGTTGAGGGCGTACAACGCCAGAGCATCCGAGGCATAACGATCTGTAAGCGAGTCGCTTCCGCGCTGACAGGCGGCCATCTGCTCCATATTCCGGGCCAGCAGTTCATCCTGTCGCGAACGCTCCAAAAGACAGCCGTAGGCGAAGATTTTGCCCTCCTGCACACCGTTCCAGACGGTCGACAGCGAGTCGGCGATGGCGTCGGCGCGGCTTCGCAGGTCGCACAGCAGGTTGTAGAGCGAGTCGGCCGCCACTTCATCCTGCTCGACAACGTAACGTTCGCGCAGGGCGGCCAAATTCAAGTGATGCCATATATAGCTCTGCGCCAGTCGCTTGGCAGATAGTTCATTCTCCTGCGCCTGCTCCAACGAACGGTACTCGTCCGCCTCGAGATTCCGGCGGAAGAGACCGTTGCGGATCAAAACCGCGCAGGCGTCCGACGTGTCTGTTTGCGCAGGCGAGGGGTCGGCGACGACGGCCTTGTCTATGTTGTCGACCACCCAGTCCTGTTCGATGGCGTGGATCTTGCGATCGACCTCGGCCTGTTCAGCAGATATTTCGAGCAGCTGGCTCTCGCCGGTGATGATCCTGTCGGCAATCCGGTCGCGTTCGTCGGGATTTTCGCGGAAAAGCCGGCGCGCCTGGTCGACCACAAGGGTCAGCGAGTCCGAACGGCTTTTGAGCTGTGCTGCGCGACGCAACAGGGACATATATTCCGTGTTCGACCCCAGCGCCTCGATGCGCGGACGAACCTCCTGCGCACGAGCTTCGTTGCTCTGCGCAGCAAACATAACCAACAGCAATACAAACAGCAGATGTTTCATCATCTCCACCATTTTATAAAGAATAACTGTATCAATCCGAATATTTCCAAACGCCCGAAGAGCATCAGCAGCGAGTTGCTGAACTTGGCCACCGAGGGGATCTCGGCGTAGTTGCTCATCGAGCCGATCGACCCGAAACCGGGCCCCACATTACCCAGACACGCGATGGCGCCCGTGAAACTCTCGATCAATCCCATTCCCGTCACGGCATTGATCACCGTGCCCACCAGAATGAACAACACGTAGGTCACGATAAAGATCATCGCCGT
>CAZEXJ010000254.1:0-11936 GCA_964516585.1 uncultured Alistipes sp. | reverse complement strand
GCCCGCCGAGTGCGCAGGACTCGACAATCTGGTCATACGCTGCCGTCTGTATAAGAATCAGCGCTCCGACCTCGGCTCTACCTCGGCTGTCGGCGGCTCTGGTACCAACCGTATGTGTGCATTCGCGATTGCCAAGCGTGCAAAATAACGCTTGACAACCGATAAATTTATGATTCCGGCGTAGGGTTGCATTGCAGCCCTACGCTTTTTCGTCTTTTTCGCCTTTTTCGTGAAAAGCGGCATTCTACTGCCGCTCCTTGTCGTTCGGCAATGGGCAGTACGACAAGTACAGCCCATCGCCTCACTCTGTCGTCGCGTGGTATAATACCGCTTTTGACGAAAAATTGGTTCTTTTCCGTGAAAAGGCATCATTTGCTTCGCCTCGCTACGCGCCCCACCATGTCACTCCGAGGAGCAACGCAGTTGCGACGTGGGAGTCTCTGCACACGACAGTGGAAATGGTCGTCCCCAGCCAGATTCTCACGTCGCGCTTCGCGCTCCTCAGAATGACACAGTGTGAAAGAGATTGCCACGCCTCGCTCGGCTCGGCTCGCAATGACACAAAAAAAACTCCCGCTGGGCAATGTTCAAATAAATTTGACATTGCCCTCACTTATTCGTACTTTGGCTTCGCCGAAGATACTCTCGTTCGGCAAAATGCAAACGAGTTTGCTTTTGCTCTCACTTATTCGTATCTTTGTACCGATGAAAATAGCGAAAAAGACATCGGTAGGCGAGAATATGTTCTACTCGTTCGTGTGGTTGGCCATATTTCTCGTGCCGATCATCAACTCGAAGTTGATGTCGGAGCTGCATGTCAACTTCCAGAACATAGTCATATCGTGGGGCAAGATCACGCCATATTTCGTGGCGTTCATCATCAACAACAATATTCTCGTACCGCATCTGCTGCTGCGCAACAAATATATCCGGTACAGCATCTGGGTCGTGGCGATCCTCGTGGTGATATTCGGCAGCATTCAGGTGCTGAATTTCCGTTACTGGCAGACGAGCGAAGTGTTGCAGCACAAGGCGTCGTTCTCCGATTTGGAGTGGTACTGGAACGTGATTTTAGGTGTGTTCATGATCGGCACCAACACCATGATAAAGCTGTATTACCGTTCGTTGGACACCGAACGCAAGATGGCCGACATGCAGCGTCACGCATTGCAGGCGCAGATGGATTATCTGAAATACCAGATCAATCCCCACTTCTTCATGAACACGCTCAACAACATACATGCGATGATCGACATCGACACCGAGCGTGCCAAGCAGTGCGTCATCGAGCTGTCGAAGATGATGCGTTACGTGCTGTACGACTCGGAGAGTGCCGATACCACGCTCGAAAAGGAGGTGCACTTTGTGCACAACTACATGGAGCTGATGCGCATACGGTATGTCGACGAGGTGGATATACGTTTTCAATATCCGTCATCGGCCGTCTGCCGCCGCATAGTGGTGCCGCCGCTGCTGCTGATAGTCTTCGTGGAGAACGCCTTCAAGCACGGGGTGAGCTACAACGCCCGATCGTTCATTCATATCGACATCGAGGTCTCGGGCGAGAGGCTGCATTATCGTGTTGCCAACAGTTTTTACGGCTCGACGGCCGATCGCGGCGGAGTGGGGTTGGACAATGTGCGAAAACGGCTGAAACTGCTTTTCGGCCGTGATTTTTCGCTCGACATAGACACGTCGCAGGAGTCGGCGTATGAAGTAAATCTGATAATACCGATAAAGAACCATGGTTAGATGTATTGCCGTCGACGACGAGCCGCTGGCTCTGCGTCAGATCAAAAGTTATATCGAACGCATGCCGTCGCTCTCGTTGGCGGCTGCCTGCAACAGTGCGGCGCACGCCCGCGAGGTTATCGACAGCGAGAAGATCGATTTGATATTCGTCGACATCGACATGCCCGACCAGAACGGTCTCGACTTCGTCCGTTCGCTTACGGGTTCGTATTTCGTCATATTCACCACGGCCTACTCCGAGTTTGCTATCGACGGCTTCAAACTCAATGCGATAGATTATCTGCTCAAACCCTTCGGCTACGACGAGTTCGCGGCGGCCGTCGACAAGGTGCTGTCGCTCGTCGATCTTATCGAGCGGTGCCATACGGCCGAAAATGCGCTGCCCAAGAGCGAGGCCGTGCCCGAGAATCGCGAATACCTGTCGGTCAAGGCCGATTATAAAACCATGTTGGTGCGCATAAGCGACATCGTCTATTTGGAGAGCGCGGGCGAGTATGTGCGTCTGCACATCGACGGCAGCCCGACGATAACCACGCTGTTCCGCCTGAAAAACATGGAGACGACGCTGCCGTCGGACGGCTTCATGCGCGTGCATCGCTCCTACATAGTCAATCTGCGGCGCATAGCCGGTTACGCCAAGGGGCGCATATTTTTCGAGAATGACGAGTATATCCCCTTGGGGGAGAACTACAAGGAGCAGTTTCTATCCTATATCGACAAGACATATAACAAATAACAAGAGCTTGATTATTTTCAACGACTTCGTGTAATATACTTATAAAATGCAGTTTTTCAAAACCATACAACCGTCGCGGGCGTTGTGCCGCTATGTCCGTTATTATTGGATATTACAAAGTGATACGTCAGATGTTGTGACCGAGCGCACATTCCCGGAGGGTTGCATACAGCTATTCTTTCACAAAGGGAAGCAATTGTTCTCACAAACCCACCAGACGGTGCAACCCCGATATTTCATTTGCGGACAAGGGGATGGATATAACGATATTTGCACAAATGGAGAGGTGGAGATGATTGTTGTCGTGTTTCAGCCTCATGCGGCAAAGCTGTTCTTGCGCAAGCCGCTGTCTCTTTTTCGAGGGAAAAATGTAGCGATAGAGGATGTGGAAGACAGGGGGCTTGCCGACCTTGCCCACAAAATAGCCGATACGGAGAGCCACAGCCGCTGCATAGAGTTGATAGAGCAATTCCTGTTGCATCGCTTGGTTATAGACACCGACTATAATATAGACCGTCTCTCTGCTGCAATCCGGCACATTAATCTCACTCCGCACCTTAATGTCTGCAAACTGGCGGATAAGGCATGTCTAAGCACAAAACAGTTCACGCGTATTTTTGAGGATTATGTCGGAACCTCTCCCAAGGATTTTCTGCGTATTGTACGAGTACAGCGGGCTTTGTACCTGTTACAGGGAGATCCTCAATATAAATATAATTTGGCGCAAGTGGCTTATCGCTGCGGTTTTGCCGACCAATCGCACATGATAAGAGAATTTAAGCTGTTTACAGGATATACGCCTTTGGAATACCTGTCGGTTTGCGATCCCTACTCTGATTATTTTTCAGAACCGTCATAAAATGTCCCTATTCTTCTATCCAACTCCTCGCGGCCGCCGTAATTTTGCAGTGTCTTGCGCAGGACAAAGTAATTATAACAACAAAAAGGAGATGAAGAATTTAATCGCATTTTTTGAAATTCCCGCTGTCGACTTCTACCAATCGGTAAATTTCTATCAGGCAGTCTTGGGGGTGAAACTTATGGTTGCCGAATGCGGCGATGATAAAATGGCATGTTTCGAGCAGAGTGGACAAACGGCAGGCGCCATATCCTATTCGCCCGATTTCAAACCCTCGGAGCATGGCGTCTTGATTTATTTCACCTGTGAAGACATCGACAAGGCTATGCGGCAAGTAGTGGAGCAAGGCGGCGTAATAGCTCTGCCCAAGACTAAGATCCAAGCCGAGGGAAGGGGGTATTTTGCCGTATTCACCGACCCTGCGGGCAATCGCATCGGCCTGTATGCCGACTGATTTGCACCGGCAGATTAAAAAACAGCCGCAAATAATGTTATTTGCGGCTGTTCTTTATGCTCATCTGCGAGAGTGCGGCCTACAACTCCCTGATCTCTGCGAATGTCTTTTGCAGCAATGCCTTGCCGCGGTCGAGCCGCACGGCCGAAGGGTCGTTCTCGTCGAGCAGCGTCATGTCGGCCGTGCAGTCGTATATCGTGGCGCCCAAGGAGTCCACCATGCCGAAGCCGTTGTTGAACGTGTAGTAGCCGAAGCGCGTGGTGCCGTCGCGCGACAGGTCGCGGCTGAAAGTGAAGTCGTCGTGCGCAATGCCCAGCTGTCCGAGCAGCGTGGCCGCTAAATCGGTCTGCGACGCATACTCGCCGAAGGTCATGGGGTGCGCCACGGCTCCGCCTAACCACAACATGGGTATGTGGTGGCGGCGCGGCGTGTTGTAACCCGTCTCTTCGGGGTATTGATAGCCGTGGTCGGGTATGAGAATCAACAGCATGTCGTCCCATGCGGGCGACGCTTTGAGTCGTTCGACCAATTCGCCCACCACCTCGTCGGTGAAGGCGAATGCGTTGAGCAGCTTGTTGTCGAGGCGCGAATAGGGCACCTCGAAAGGCTCGTGCGACGACAGCGTGAGCCACACGTCGAAGTGCGGCGGCTCCTGCTGCGAGGCGCTGATGATGCTCTGCACGACATGCTCCATCACCGCATTGTCGGCATAGCCCCACTTCGATCTCTCGCCGCCGGATATATGCTGCTCGTCGACAACCTCGTCGAAGCCCGTCGAAAAGAGATAGGCGCGCGTGTTGGTGAAGTTGGCGTCGCCGCCGTAGAAGAAGCGCGAAACATAACCGGCCTCGCGCCCGAGCGAGTTGGCAATCGAGGGCAGTGCCGCGGCCTTGCGTACATCTTTCATTATCGACATCTGCGGCTGCGCCGGAAATCCGCTGAGCGCGGCCACCATGCCGCGGTCGGTGCGGAACGACGATGCGTATAGGTTCTCGAACCAGATGCCCTCGTTTTTGAGGGCGTTTATGTTCGGCGCAACCGGCTCGCCCTGCCACTCGGCATCGGTTATCGTGCGGCCGAAGCCCTCCATGATGATCAACACTATGTGGGGGCGGTCGGTGACGAGCCACCGCTGGCTCCTCTCGGCCGCGGGCGCATGCGCAGCCGTCGTCTGTTTGCCGTCGTGCATGGCGCTCTCGAAGAGCTGCTCGGCGCGACAGTCGTCGAAGAAGCGGTAGCGGTCGTAATCGTCGCCGCCGACAACGGTCGACAGGAACGAGAACACCGGGTTGACGGCGGCCTGATTGAGGAACATCTCCTTGCTGAAATATGCCTTGCTGAGGTTGGCCACGGCGGGCGAGAAGCCTCCGCGAATCGTGGCGAACAGCGCTCCTGCCGCAAGCAGCAGCACGGCTGTCGAGACGATGCGCCGCCGCGGACGGCGGGCGGAGAACAGACGGCGGTATATCAACCTGTACAGCGCGACGAGCAGCGCGGTCGACACGGCGAAGTAGAGCGTGCCCGCGATGAACTGCCACGGCGTGAGGCTCGCTATCATCTCGCGCGGCGAGTAGATGAGTATCTGCGAGTCGATCCTCGCCTGCCAATACTCGAACAGCCCCATGTCGACGGTGAATATCCACGACATTACAGCCGCCGCCGCAACGAAATAGAGTGTCGCCGCGCGCCGCCATATCCGTTCGGCGCGACTGCCGTCGGGCAGCCATATCGTCGCGATCGAGGCTATTAGCGGCAGCGCCGTTGCGTAACCCGCCGTCGAGGCATCCAAGTGCAGCCCGCAGATGAACGTCTGCACGATGTCGCCGGCCGAAAAGGCGCCGCTCTGCGCATGATAGTAGACGAGCCACACGCCTCTCTGCACGACAAAGAAAAGTATTGTCGCAAGGAATATCGCGACGACGAAAAAGATGTTATGCCCCCACTCCCGCTTCATAGGCCGATGATCGCACCGCCGCAAACGGCGCTATGGCAGCGTCAGTTTGACGATAAATCCGCCGCCGGGAGCCATTGCAACCGCACCCGGCTGCCAACAGTCGCCCGTGGTGCGGCGGTAGTCCGAGCCGAAACGGTCGGCATTGGCGCCGTCGGCGAACATCTCGAACCGGCAGCCGGCATACTCCCCGGCCAATGCAGAGAGGTCGATCTCGCGGGCTGTCCAGCCGTTGAGTCCCGATATATATACTTCGTCTGCGCAGCGGCGCACCATGACGACATATTCGCCTATGCGGCCGTCGACGCACTCGGTGGAGTCCCATACGGCAGGTACGCCTGCGATGAACGAGGCGCACTCGCGCTCTGCGAGATATGCCGTCGGCGAGTCGCACATCATGTTAAGCGGCGAGTCTATCACGCCGTACATGGCCAACTGGTGGCAGCGCGTGCCCTGACTCATCGGCTCCTCGTTCGAGGGGAAATACTTGCCGCGGGCGGCATTGCGCATGGCGCCCTGCGTGTAGTCCATCGGACCGGCCACGGCGCGGATAAAGGGTATCGTGACGTCGTAGGTCACCTGATCCACCGACGGCTCGCTCCATTTCATCTGCTCCAAACCGTGTACGCCTTCGTAGTTGAGCACGTTGGGATAGGTGCGCGACAGCCCCGTCGGCTTGTAGGCTCCGTGGAAGTCGACAAGCAGATGATATTTGGCGGCCGTGCGTGCCACCTCGTAGTAGAAGTCGACCATTTGGCAATCGTCGCGGTCCATGAAGTCGACCTTGAAGCCCTTTACCCCCATGTCGGCGAAGCGGCGGCACAGACCGTCGATGTCGCGGTTCAAAGCCCAGTAGCCCGCCCAGAGGATTATGCCCACGTTGCGCTCGCGGGCGTAGCCGACGAGCATCTCCAAATCGATATCGTCGACTACCTGCCTCAAATCGGCCGCACCCGTTATACTCCAACCCTCGTCGAGTATGACATACTCCACGCCCAACTGCGAGGCGAAGTCTATATAATATTTATAAGTGTCGTTGTTGATGCCCGAGCGGAAATCCACTCCGTAGACGCCCCATGCGTTCCACCAGTCCCAAGCCACCTTGCCGGGGCGTATCCACGAGGTGTCGTCGATGCGGCAGTCGGAGGCTGTGCGCCATACCATGTCGCAGTCGGCCAGCATGCAGTCGTCGTCGGCGATGACCACCACGCGCCACGGGAAGGTGCGCGCGGCGCGCGCCTCGGCTATATAGGGTTTGCGGCTGACGACCTCGCCCTGCAACATGTTGTGGCCGCCCTGCCGCACCTCGTCGGGCATGGGGGCGAACACGGCGTCCAATGTGCAGTCGCTGTTGCCGTTCGAGAGAAACATACCCGGATAACTCTCCAAATCGGATTCCGTTATGCAGAGTTTCACACCGTCTGCGCACTCCACCACCACGGGGGCGAAGATCAGACGGTCGGGGTTGATTGCCGTCAGTGTGCTCTGCGAGTATGTATTCTCGAACGACGTATAGAACTGTGTGGCGTAATCGGCTGTTGCGCCCTTTTTCGCATTGACGTATGGGACGTATGCCGAACGGTCGGCGCCGAAAGCGAACTCGGCCGTCTCGCCCAATACGCGGAAATCGCTGCTTCCCTTGTCGACGAAGCGGTAGCATACGCCGTCGTCGTAGGCGCGGAACTCGACGGCATAGCGGTCGGCCTTGCTGCCGAACTCTATCGTAAGCGCGTTATAGCGGTCGGCCACTTCGGCCTGCCGGTAGAGTGGCGCCGCTATGGTGCGGTCGACCGAGGTGCGGCGGGCTGATCTCATACGCGGCTTTACGCCCCACTCCCCCTTGTCGGTCGAGAGAGCCATGCGCGAGTCGGCGAGAAGGGTTTTGCCGTCGCGGGCGACGCTCCAACGCAGGTCGTCGTCTGCCACGACGGTTATGACCGTTCGCCCGTCGGGCGATGCGAGGCTCTGTTGCGCGGGTTTGGCCGCTGCCGTCAGTGAGGCGAGCATGGCGATTGCCGCCGTGAGGATAGTTCTTTTCATTATGGTCATGTTTTATTCGTTTGTCGCTTTTGCGTTTTGCATACCGGCTGTCGAGAGCAGTCCGCAAGCGGCCTTTATGTCTTCGCCGCGCGAACGCCGTATGGTGGTGTGTATCCCGCGCGCGGTGAGCGCGTCGCGGAACTGGCACATGCGCTGCTCGGGGGGAGAGAAGTATGGCGAGTCGGGTATGCGGTGGAAGCGTATGAGGTTGATGCGGCACTTTATTCCGCTGAGCAGACGGCACAGTTCGCGCACATGCCGCGGCGAGTCGTTCATCCCCTCCATGACGATGTACTCGAACGACACGCGGCGCTGGTGCGAGAAGTCATAGCGGCGCAGGATGTCGACGACTTGGCGTATCGGAAAGGCCTTTTCCACGGGCATTATCTCGGCGCGCTCCTCCGAAAACGGGTTGTGCAGCGATACGGCCACATGCACCGACGTGCGTTCGAGCAGCAGAGGCAGCGTCGTACACAGACCGCAGGTCGATACGGTGATGCGCGTGGGCGACCAGCCCATGCCCCAGTCGGAGGTCAGTACATCGAGTGAGCGCAGCACCTCGCCGATGTTGTCGAGCGGCTCGCCCATACCCATAAATACTATATTGGTAAGCCGGTCGCGCTCGGGCAGCGATACTATCTGGTTGAGTATGTCGGCGGCCGACAGCGAGTGGCGCAGCCCCTGCCTGCCGGTGGCGCAGAATAGGCAGCCCATGCGGCAGCCCGCCTGCGACGATACGCACAGCGTGGCGCGGTCGCCGTCGGGGATATAGGCCGACTCGATGAACGCCCCCTCGCAGGTGCGGTAGAGATATTTCTCGGTGCCGTCCGACGAAACGCTCACCGACTGCGGAGCCGACAGCCCCGATCCGAATTTTTCGGCGAGCGCCGCTCTGGCCTTGGCCGACAGATCGGTCATGGCGTTCACGTCGTCGGTAAAGCGGCGATAGAGCCAGCGCGCGATCTGTGCAGCCGCGAAACGCGGCATGCCTGCCTCTCGGCAAATCTCCTGCAACTCTTCGGGATTGCGACCGTATAAACACTCCTTGACCACTTTCCAAACTGTCATATCGCCATATCGACCTACAAAATTAATGTAAAATTAAAGATTTTTCATGTCTGCCTGTCTTTTTTTGAAATTTTATATCTATATTTGCATAGTGTAGTGTACGTATGCGTACACGCAGGCTCCGAATAAGTAACTAAAACTAAAAATTTATTCATAAATGGAGATCAAAAAGTCACCCAAAGCGGACTTGCAGAATAAGAAGATGCTGTTTATGGAGATCGGTCTGGTGATCGCTCTGGCCGTGATGGCACTCGCATTCTGGTATCATAAGTCCGATAACAAGATCAAGACCACGCAGGTGGTACAGGAAGTATTGGAGGTCGAGGAGATCGATGTTACCCGTCAGGACGACACTCCCCCGCCGCCACCGCAGCAGACCCAGATTCAGGTCATTACCGATGTGCTCAACATCGTGTCGAACGACAAGAAGATCGACAGCAACATCACCTTTATCGACGATAGCGACGACTTCGATGATCTCGATATCATAATCGAGGACAAGGAGGAGGAGATCGAGGAGGAGGAGATCTTCGTCAACGCCGAGGTCATGCCCAAGTTTCAGGGCGGCGGTTTGGAGAAATTCCGTTCATGGGTGCAGAACAATGTCCGTTATCCTCAGATCGCTCAGGAGAACGGCATTCAGGGCAACGTCATCATCAAGTTCGTCGTGGAGCCTGACGGCAGACTGTCGCGCTTCGAGGTGCTCCAAACTCCCGACAAGAGCCTTTCCGACGCCGCTTTGGCAGTGTTGCAGAAGTCTCCCAAGTGGGAACCGGGACGCCAGCGCAACAAACCTGTGCGTTGTACCTACACATTACCCGTTATATTCCGTATTCAGAATTGATGCTTCGGCAGATGATAAACAAGGGTATCCTTTTCGACGGATACCCTTTTTTATAGGGTGATGCGTCGCTCTCTGCTCCGGCCTGTCGGCCGGCAGGCCTGTGCCGGCGGCAATCGCGGCGGCGGAGGCCGCCGGAATTTATGTCGAAAGCGGAGAGAGATTTGCATATCTGCCCCCGGAACGATATTCACCACCGAATGACAGATGACAGAGAAAGAGAGACGAAATAATCCGACGCCCGAGAACGCCGCCGCCGAGCCTTGCCGCGAGCGCGCCGTACTCATAGCCGTCATACGCGACGGCGAGACGGTGGAGCATACGGCGGAGTTCCTCGACGAGTTGGAGTTCTTGGCCGAGACGGCCGATATCGACACCGCCAAACGTTTCGTGCAGCGCCTGCCGCAACCCTCGTCGAAGATTTATGTCGGCCCGGGCAAGTTGGAGGAGATAGCCGCCTATTGCGAGGATAACGGGATCGATGTTGCCGTGTTCGACGACGAGCTGTCGCCGGCGCAGACGCGCAACATCGAAAAGGCCATGCCCTGCCGCATACTCGACCGCACACGTCTCATACTCGACATATTCCGTTCGCGGGCACGCACGGCATACGCCAAAACGCAGGTCGAGCTGGCGCAGTACGAATATCTGCTGCCGCGTCTGACCGGTCTGTGGACTCACCTCGAACGACAGCGCGGCGCTACGGGTACGCGCGGCGGTGCCGGCGAGCGCGAGATAGAGACCGACCGACGCATAGTGCGCAACCGCATATCGAAGCTGAAGGAGGACCTTAAAAAGATCGACCGTCAGATGTCGGTGCAACGCTCCAACAGAGGATCGTTGGTGCGCGTGGCTTTGGTGGGATATACCAACGTCGGCAAGTCGACGCTGATGAACCTGCTGTCGAAGAGCGACGTATTTGCCGAAAACAAACTCTTCGCCACGCTCGATACCACGGTGCGCAAGGTCGTTTTCGACAATCTGCCGTTCCTGATGTCGGATACGGTGGGTTTCATCCGCAAACTGCCCACCGAGCTGATAGAATCGTTCAAATCGACACTCGACGAGGTGCGCGAGGCCGACCTGCTGCTGCATGTGGTCGACATATCGCACCCCGGCTTCGAGGAGCAGATCAACGTGGTCAAGCAGACGCTTCGCGACATAGGTGCGGGCGACAAACCCGTATTCTTGGTGTTCAACAAGATAGATGCGTATCGCTATACGCCCAAGGAGGAGGACGACCTGACGCCGCCCACGCGCGAGAACATCTCGCTCGACGAGCTGCGCCGCAGTTGGATAGCGCGGGCCAACACGCCCTGCATATTCATCTCGGCACGCGAGAAGACGGGCATCGACAAGCTGCGCACCGATCTCTACGGCATGGTGCGCGAGATACATGCCGGACGCTATCCGTTCAACAACTTCCTCTACTGACAAATATACCGAACACAAAACTAAACCGATAGATCATGTTGCACATTCTCAACAAGCAGAACACGATTCTCAACAAATTCATCGCCGAGCTGCGCGACAAAAACGTGCAGACCGACTCGATGCGCTTCCGCCGCAACCTCGAACGCATAGCCGAGATCTCGGCCTATGAAATCTCAAAGGAGCTGAACTACACCTCGCGCATCGTGGAGACTCCGTTGGGCGAGGCGGCCGTGGAGACGATCTCCGACACGGTTGTCATCGCCACGATCCTGCGCGCAGGACTGCCGTTCCATCAGGGATTCCTCAACTACTTCGACGATGCCCAGAACGCCTTTGTCTCGGCCTACCGCAAGAGCAAGGCCGACGGTTCGTTCACCGTCAAGGTCGAGTACATCTCGTGCGGATCGTTGGAGGGCAAAACCCTGCTGTTGGTCGATCCGATGTTGGCCACGGGCAGCTCGCTCATCCTTGCCTACGAGGCTCTCAAAGAGCGCGGCGGCGAACCTGCACACACCCACTTCGCCTCTGTCATCGCCAGCGAACAGGGCGTCGACTATGTCCTGCGCCACACCTCGGAGCAGAAATGCACCCTCTGGTGCGCCGCAGTCGACGAGGAGCTTACCTCGCGGTCATACATCGTCCCCGGATTGGGCGATGCGGGGGATTTGGCATATGGCGAGAAACTATGATTATCCGCGAATTTTCCGTGAATTTTCCGTGAAAAGGCGTCATTTACTGCGCCTCGTTCGAATCCGCAAATGGGCAGTACGCCAAGTACAGCCCATCTGCGCATTTTTCACG
>CAZEXJ010000253.1:0-2446 GCA_964516585.1 uncultured Alistipes sp. | reverse complement strand
TATAATTAGCTCGCCCGATCCGATATTGACCGATGAGGTGATGCGCGTATTTAGACTGTCGCCCGCGTGGGAAGCAGGACGCAGCGACGGCAAGAAGGTTCGCGTATCGCTCGTAATGCCCATATCCTTCCGTATTGCGGGTTCGGATAATGACAATAACGGCAAGGCCGGCGCCTCGGACAATCGCGGCGATGCCGCCGAGATCGTTGTGGTCGGTTTCCGACAGGATAAATAATTGCAAAACAAAATAAAGCTCCTCGGAATGACACCGCAGAGGTGTCATTCCGAGGAGCTTTTCATCCCCAATCTGTCATTCTGAGGAGGCTGCTTGCAGCCGACGTGAGAATCTCTTTCCCACCCCCTTTTTCGCGGAAAAGAGATTGCCACGCCTTGCTGCGCTCGGCTCGCAATGACATGTCTATGGAAATCGTTTTCCAAGCCCCACAACCAAAATTTTTCGTCAAAAGCGGCATTATACCACGCAAACGAAGATCGCCCGGATGGGATATACTGACGTATTTCCCATTCGGGCGAGCAAGCGCGCGGCAGTAGAATGCCGCTTTTCACGAAAAAATCACGAAAAAATATTAGAGGGCAAGCAGGTTATTAACCTTCCGCACAGCTGCGGCAGATGCTTCGAACTTGGCCTCCTCCTCTTTGGTAAGGTCGATCTTGACGATCTTCTCGACACCCTTGCGACCGATGACGGCAGGAACACCTATGCAGATGTCGCTCTGGCCGTACTCGCCGTCGAGCAGGCAGCTGCAAGGAATAACGCGCTTCTCGTCCTTGAGGATCGACTCCACGACCGATGCAGCAGAGGCTCCCGGAGCATACCACGCCGAAGTGCCGAGCAGACCCGTAAGGGTTGCACCTCCCACCATGGTGTCGGCAACAACCTTATCCATCTTCTTCTTTGAGATGAACTTCGAGGCCGGAACGCCCTTGATCGAGGCTTTCGATGCCAGAGGTATCATGGTCGTATCGCCGTGACCGCCGATAACCATACCTTCGATATCCTGAATATGGCAGCCCGAAGCCTTCGACAGGTAGCAGCGGAAACGCGACGAGTCGAGCGCGCCGCCCATGCCGATGATGCGGCTCTTGGGCAGACCCGTAGTCTTGTGCGTCAGATATGTCATTGTATCCATGGGGTTCGATACGATGATGAATATGGCGCGGGGAGAGTATTTGAGAGCCTGACCCACAACGCTGCGAACGATGTTGGCATTGGTGCCGATAAGCTCCTCGCGCGTCATGCCCGGCTTGCGCGGAATACCCGACGTAACGACGATGACGTCCGATCCGGCCGTCTGCCTGTAATCGTTGGTAACGCCCGTGAGCTTTGTCTTGTAGCCCATCGTGGCCGAAGACTGAAACATGTCGAGCATCTTGCCCTCAGACAATCCCTCTTTGATATCGATCAACACTACCTCGCTCGCGATCTCGCGGCAAGCCAGTACATTGGCACACGTCGCACCTACTGCGCCGGCACCGATAACCGTAACTTTTGACATTGGTCTATTGAATTTAAGTAATTAGGACATTTCTATCCGATAAGCGCCTCGTATGCAGCAGCGTCGAGCAGAGCGTCGACCTCGGCCGGATTGCTCATGCGAACCTTTACGATCCAGCCCTCGCCATATGCGTCGCGGTTTATAAGCGAAGCGTCGGCTTCGACAGCCTCGTTGAACTCGATCACCTCGCCGCCCACGGGCAGGAAAGCGTCGCTGACAGTCTTGACAGCCTCGATCGAACCGAATATCTCGCCGGCAGCAAGAGTCTCGCCCACGGTCGGGACATCGACGAATACTATATCGCCCAACTCGCTCTGGGCGAAATCGGTAATGCCGATAACGGCTACGTCTCCCTCTACACGGCACCACTCGTGGTCGTTAGAGTACTTCAAATTAGCAGGTACATTTGCCATAGTTTCGATTGTTTATCTGTTGTTAAAAATATCCGTCCGCACAATACAACAACACAATTGCTTGCGACCATACCATTATGGTAATACAAATATACGTGTTATTTTACTAACACCGCAATTTTTTCGTCACTTTTTTCGGCTGCTGCCTAAACAAATGTCGATAGGCGGAGCGCGTTAGCCCGCCCGGGTTGTCATTCCGAGGAGCGTGTGCTTTGCATGCTCCGTCTGTCATTGCGAGGAGCGTTTGAAGAACGCGACGTGAGAATCTGGTTGTGGACAATTATTCCCTCCGTCGTGTCATTCTGAGGAGCGTTCGAAGAACGCGACGTGAGAATCTCATTTGTGTACGATCTTTACACTGTCATGTCGTGTTTTTAGAGACTCCCACGGTCGGAGCTGCGCTTCTCCCTCGGAGTGACATATAAAAAGATACTCCCGCTTGGCAATACCAAATAAATTTGGCATTACGCTCACTTATTCTTATCTTTGACAGACTGTATAAAACCTGAATCTATG
>CAZEXJ010000252.1:0-2962 GCA_964516585.1 uncultured Alistipes sp. | reverse complement strand
CACCCTGTCACTCCGAGGAGCGCGTAGCGCGACGTGGGAGTCTCTATCCACACGGAACAGAGGGAATCATCGTCCCCAACCGGATTCTCACGTCGCGTGCAAAGCACGCTCCTCAGAATGACAGAACAGTGGAGATGAGATTCTCACGTCGGCCGCAAGCGGCCTCCTCAGAATGACAAGTCGCAACGCTCCACCCTGTCACTCCGAGGAGCGCGTTAGCGCGACGTGGGAGTCTCTACATTCGGAGCGGCGGCGATATTGCGGCGTATTCGTATCGCTTGTGTTTCGAGACGAAACTTTTTCGTTTCGTTTTTATTGCGAAAACGAAAATTTTACCTACCTTTGTATCAAACGGGCGATGCCGGCCGGCGGCGGACAGCCGACGATATGGAGGTCGGGGCGAAGCCTGTGATGACTCAACAGAGTGAAATAACATATTAAACATATAGGAACATATGTCTCAGTTCAACAAATTTCGTTCGATCTATTCCGCCGGGGAGTTGCGCGAACGTCTGCGCAATATCCGTCACGTCGCACTCGACATGGACGGAACGATCTATATGGGTATGTCGCTCTTTCCCTATACCAAGTCGTTTCTGGCGGGGTTGAAGGAGTTGGGCATAAGCTATTCGTTTCTGACGAACAATCCGTCGAAGTCGATAGCCGACTATCTGCACAAACTCTCGCTATTAGGCATAGAGGCTGCGCGCGAGGAGATGTACACCACGGCATTGGCTACGATCGACTATATCAAAACCAATTTCCCGAAGGCTCGGCGGCTGTTCATGTTAGGTACGCCGTCGATGATTTCGGAGTTCGAGAAGGCCGGCTTCGAATCGGCGACCGATGATCCCGACGATGTGCCCGATGTCATAGTGGCCGCTTTCGACATGACGCTGCAATACGACCGTCTGTGCCGCGCCGCATGGTGGGTATCGCAGGGTGTTCCCTATATCGCCACCAACCCCGATCGCGTATGTCCCACCGATCAGCGGGTTATTTTGGTCGACTGCGGCTCGATATGCAAGTGCATAGAGCACGCCACGGGTCGCCGCCCCGACATAACGTTAGGCAAACCCGATCCCAACATGCTCTCGGGCATACTTCATCGCTACGGCTTGCAGCCCGATCAGATAGCCATGGTGGGCGACCGCATATATACCGACATAGAGATGGCGCACAACGCCAATGCCATGGGCGTGCTGGTGCTCTCGGGCGAGACGACGCTCGAAGTGGCCGATGCCGCCGACAAGCAGCCGCACATCATCTGCGACAACATCGGTGTGTTGGGCGAGTTGATCGCCGAGGCTCACAAGGAGTAAGCCGCAGTCGGCGAGCAATCATACGACAGTCCGGTCTGCAAGATCGGACTGTTTTTTGTATGTTACATTATTTAATATTGATTATATTTGCAGGCGAAAAAATGTAATACGCTATGGAGTATCTGTTATTAGCTCTCGGATTGATTATCATTGTGGTCGGAGCCATGATCCTCACCGACGGATCGGTGGCGCTGGCCGAGCGGTTCGGCATGCCCGAGTTCATCATCGGCCTTACGGTGGTGGCCGTGGGTACGTCGATGCCCGAGTTGTCGGTGAGTCTTTTGTCGTCCATAAAGGGCAACAGCGACATGGCCATAGGCAATGTCGTGGGTTCCAATATATTCAACACATTCGTCATACTCGGCATGTGCGCCATGATTGCCCCCATAATCTTCTCCCGCACGAATGTCCGCCGCGATATTCCGCTCTGCATAGCGGCTTCGCTGATGTTGGGCGTGTTCACGCTCGGTGAGTCGGTACATCCCAATTTCAACAGCAGCATAACCCGTTTGGAGGGCGTGGTGATGTTGTCCTGCTATGTGACCATGATATGGTACTCCCTGCATGTCGAACGTCGTCGTCACGACAAGGAGTCGGATTACCTGAAAACCGATAATAAGCAATTCAAACCGCTGTGGCAGGCGTCGCTGCTCGTGGTGGCGGGTTTGGCGGCGCTTATCTTCGGCGGCGACTTGTGCGTGCGCAGCGCTTCGGACATAGCCCGCAGTCTCGGCGTGAGCGAGTCGGTCATCGCCATAACGATAGTAGCAGGCGGAACGTCGCTGCCCGAGTTGGCCTCGAGCATCGCGGCCGTCGTCAAACACCGCCCGTCGTTGGCCTTGGGCAACGTCCTCGGTTCCAATATAGCTAACATACTGTTGATTTTAGGCCTGAGCGCGACGGTTCGGCCATTGGAGCTTAAAGGCGTTACCATGAGCGATATATGGCTCTCGATCTTAGGGTCGATCCTGTTGCTCTTATCTGCCGTAGCCATAGGCCGCAGCAAGATGACGCGCGTTGAAGGAGCTGTGATGCTGTCGATTTATATTGTATATATCGTAGCTCTCTTACACTAATTTTTCGTGAAAAGGCGTCATTTACTTCGCCTCGTTCAAATCCGCAAATGGGCAGTACGCCGAGTACAGCCCATCTGCGGATTTTTCACGTGCGGCTTGTAACTAACGCCTTTTGACGAAAAATATGGTCGTGGTGCTTGGAAGACTATTTCCACCGCCCTGTCATTCTGAGGAGCGTTCTGTGAACGCGACGTGAGAATCTGGTTGGGGATGATGTGCGTGGTCGATATGCCCGCCGTCGTGTCATTCTGAGGAGCGGTTGTAAACCGCGACGTGAGAATCTCATCCACACAAGATTGCCACGCCTCGTTACACTCGGCTCGCAATGACATAGTGCAACGCCCCTCCTTGTCATTCTGAGGAGGCCGCAGGCCGACGTGAGAATCTCATTTGGGGACGATTACTCCACTGTCTTGTCTTGGATAGAGACTCCCACGGTCGGAGCTGCGCTTCTCCCTCGGAGTGACATATAAAAAGATACTCCCGCTTGGCAATACCAAATAAATTTGGCATTACGCTCACTTATTCTTATCTTTGACAGACTGTATAAAACCTGAATCTATG
>CAZEXJ010000251.1:0-2941 GCA_964516585.1 uncultured Alistipes sp. | reverse complement strand
TCCTTCATGATGCGCACCGCCGAATCGAGAGCCACTTTCGAGTTGCCCTGATAGGTGCCGAACGGGAGGTCGACCACGACCAACGCACGTTTGACGGCACGCACGACGGCACGCGCATGGTATATCATCATATCGAGGGTGATGGGAAGCGTGGTTTCGTAACCGGCCATGACGTTGGCGGCAGAGTCGCCCACGAGGATCACGTCGACACCGGCGGCATCGACGATCTTGGCCATCGAATAGTCGTAGGAGGTAAGCATGGCTATCTTCTCTCCGCGCTGTTTCATCTCCGTAAGACGCAAAGTCGTTACGGCTCTGACTGAACTTTCTACTGACATTGCATGTTTGTTTTAGTTTCTTTTACGTTATCCGCATCGCATCGAATGGGATAAGTGCCGCAAATATACATAATAAATCGATACGGCAAACGCCGGCGGCCAAAAAGCATCCTCAACGACGGCGCTGCCACTCGTCGAACAGCTGCCACAGCACCACACCGCCCGACACCGATACGTTGAGCGAATGTTTTGTGCCGCACTGAGGTATCTCCACGGCGGCATCGCACAGGTCGACCGCACGCTGATCGACGCCGTCGACCTCGTTGCCGAACACCAGCGCATAGCGGCACCCGGGGCGCAGATGAAAATCGCCCAGCATGGCGGCTCCCTCGACCTGCTCGACAGCCACGATCGTGCGCCCTTCGGCACGAAGCTCCCCGATGCACTCGCACGTGTCGGCACAGTAGCGCCACGCGACACTCATCTCCGCCCCGAGGGCTGTTTTATGTATGTCACGATTGGGCGGTGTCGCCGTAATGCCGCACAGGGCGATACTCTCGACAGCAAAGGCATCGGCCGTTCGGAAGAACGATCCGACATTTTGCAGCGAGCGCACATTGTCGAGCACGACCACGACAGGCATCTTGTCCATTGCGGAAAACTCCTCTATCGACGGACGGTGCAACTCCTCATTGGTTATCTTTCTCATCTGACACAATCTTTTGACCGGCAAATGTACTATAAAAAAGCGAGATGTGAAAATAATTGGTGCAATGAAAGCCGCACGGTGCAGCGACACAGCATCAAGAGCGTCAAAAATAGTCAAAATTAGGCGCACGAGCTGCACCGAGAGCATCACTGCAACAAGCCGCCTGAAAAAACGAGGTAAGGCCGCCGATATGCCTTACCTCGCAAGAAGTCTGCCTGACAACAAAAGCGGGCGGACAACCGCCTGCTTACACCGTGCAGCGATCAGAATTTATGTGCCAGAGCGGCAGCCTGCCGACAGCCGTCGGTCTTCTCGATATCGCCCGCATTAAATACGCCGGGCACGAGCACCTCGCCGACAATTGTCCATTTCATCAACTCGGCGGTGCGCTCCATGGGCATGCGCACTCCGTCCATTACTGCTGCATCGTGCTCCTCGCAACAAACGATAAGCCCGCACTTCTTCCCGCCGATCGGTTTGCCGCCTATGGCAAAAGAGTACATGCGGTCGATGACGCCCTTTATCTGTGCCGGAATCGAATACCAGTAGACGGGCATGGCGAACACTATGCCGTCGGCTTCGAGCAAGGCCGGTGCGACAGTATTGAAATCGTCGTCGAACGAGCAGGCCTTGCCCGTTTTGTAACAGGTCTCGCAGGCATGACAGCCTCCGATATTCATTTGTGCGGCATCGAAACGCTGCACGCTGTGTCCCAAGCGCTCCGCCTCGGCGATAAAAGCGTCGGTCATTGCCGATGTGTTGCCTTTGCGGCGCGGGCTTCCGGTGATTACTGCTATTTTCATAATGATCGATTGGCTTGTTTCGTTATCGTATTCGAATTTTGGTTGTAGGCCTTGGCTACGCATTTCCACTCTCCGCCGATTTTCAGCAGCAACAGATAATCGGTAAAGTCGATGTGACCGCCCCAGCCCTCTTCGAGAACGCGTACGACCGCCATAGTCTCCTCAACGGCGACAACATCGATGCGGGCTTTGAATTTGTCACCGCCACCTACGGTATCGACATTCCTGTAAAACTGCTCGATACTTCCGTGTTCCAACTCCCCGTCGAGAAAACCGAACAGCACGGCATCGTCGGTAAACAGTTCGCGGGCATGACGGCTGTCACCCTCGGCCACACTCTTTACGAATTTCATCGCAGCCGCTTCGACCGCTTCATACTCCTTTATAGAATCTCTCATAACTATTGTTTTTTGATTTTACAGATGCAAAGTTATGATATAGCTCATATTCTCACAAGTACCGAAAAATTGTTCATATACCGAAAATTTATTCGGTATATCTCGCGTTTGCTATGTTATTCGTAACTTTGCAGCGTCAAAAAATAAACATTATGTACGAACGCAAGATACCGGTCGATCTTAGCTGCCCGCTGCGGCTTACGATGAGTCTGATCGACTCGAAGTGGAAATCATGTATTCTCGACGAACTTCGCAACCGCGCCATGCGCCCCAGCGAGCTGCACAAAGCTCTGCCCGAGGCCGCGCCGCGCGTACTCGATATTCAGTTGAAAGAGTTGGTCGATGATGGTTTGGTAGAGAAGACAATCTATCCCGAACTGCCGCCGCGTTCGGAGTATCGCATATCGCCGCTTGGCATGACCCTGATCCCGATCATCGATTCGATGCTCGCATGGGGAGAGAAGAACCGGGCTGTGTTCGAGCGAAAATACAACTCCCCGCAACACGATTAAACCGACAATAAACCCTATATCATGCAGTAAAAGCCGCCGCGGGCATCGTTTCCCCTCCCTCGGGAGGGAGAACAAACGTCGACCACCGAAGCGACGGCTTGCGCCGTTCTATAATTCTGACCCCACCCCTAACTGCTGCAACAGGCGAGCGCAATCGCTTGCGAATTGCCGAGCCGCGAAAGCAGTCACGGCGCAAAAGTTGCGCAGCAACGCGGCGTAAATCCCCTCCTCGGAGGGGACT
>CAZEXJ010000250.1:0-3753 GCA_964516585.1 uncultured Alistipes sp. | reverse complement strand
CGTCATCGGCAAGAAGACACGCGAAGATCACCCGCAGGTGATGAACGCCTGCGTGCGTCTATATGCCGATGCCGCCAATGCCAAGACCAAATTGGAAAACGGTTTCGACCTGTCGGACTACGACGAGCGTGCATTGAAGTTTGCCCGCGACTACTCGGAAAAGCTGCTGGCAATCGACGTCAACATCGACATCGACGAGATGCTCGACACGGCATGGCGTCTGTTCGCCGAATACTTCTCCAAGGAGGAGGTGGCTATCAAGCAGGCTCTTATCGACAAATACTGGAAAGCATAGCGCAACGATATGGCAATCAAATTTCAATATAACAAGACTTCGCTCGGCGAATTGGGCAAACAGCTCAAAATGCGGCAGAAGGCGCTCCCCACGATCAAAAGCAAGGAGAGTGCGCTGCGCACCGAGGTCAAACGGGCGAAGGACTCCGCTCAGGCGCTGCGCCGCGAGTTGGATTCGGCTGTGGCCGAATACGACTACATGGTCGGCCTGTGGGGAGAGTTTGATTGTACACTTATCCGCATCGAGGACGTCGAACTGACGACTCAGAAAATTGCGGGCGTGCGGACGCCTGTCCTCAAAGACATCGTCTACGATGAAAAACCCTACGACCTGTTCTCGTCGCCGGTATGGTATGCCGACGGCGTCAGGATACTCAAACGCCTCTCGCGTCTGGGCATCGAGTTCGAGGTTTACAATCGCAAGACAGAATTGCTGGACTTCGCCCGACGCAAAACCACTCAGAAGGTGAACCTCTACGAAAAGGTGCAGATACCCGGGTACGAGGACGCCATACGCAAGATCAAGCGATTTATGGAGGATGAAGAAAACCTCTCTAAATCGGCTCAGAAGATTGTCAAAACACGTCAACAACAGCAGGCCGCGGAGGGGTCGGACAAATGATTTCCAAGATGACACGCTATGACTTCGTGCTGTACGGAGCACAGTCCGAAGATTTCATCGAGCAGTTGCGGCAATTGGGTTTGGTCGACATCACGACTGCGGGCTGGGAGCCGTCGGAGCGGGATCGCGGTATCCTCACCGACATCGACGCCCACGTCAAGGCTGTCGATTTCCTCGGCACATTCTCCAAGGGCGAGGCATTCGACGCCTCGGCCGCACCCTATGCTTCGGGCGAGGAGGCTTTCGCCGCCTACATGAAGGCGCAGGCCGATCGCACCGCACTCACGCAGGAGATCGCACGCATCGAGAAGCAGCGCGACGAGGTGCAGCCATGGGGTCGTTTCTCGGCCGACGAGGCGACAAAGCTCGCCGCCAAAGGCATCGTCTTGCGCTACTTCACGGCACAGCCGTCGATCTTCGACAAGTCGATCGAGAGTTGGTCGGCCGACCGCACCGTCGTCGAGATCAACCGCACGGCTTCGACCGTCTATTTCGTCGTCGTGGCGCAGCCCGACACCGAGATCGCGTTCGATGCGCAGGAGATCAGGTTGCCCGCCATGGATCATGTGGCGCTCGACGCCGAACTTACGCGTCTCGGCGCGTCGCTCGACGGGCTGAACAGCACGTTCTCGCGCTGCGCCAAGTCGGTCGATAGCATCGAGGCCGACACGTGCTCGCTCAAAGAGCAGCTGCAAGGCCTGAAAGTCGACCGCACCGCCCGCCGCGAGGCCGACGGAGAGTTGATGATCATGGAGGGATGGGCGGAAGCCGATACCTCCGAGCGGGTCGACCGTATGTTGGAGGAGTACCCCAATGTGGTCTACCTCAAACGCGACGCCTCACTCGACGACAATGCCCCCGTGAAGTTGAAGAACAATCGCTTTACGCGCCTGTTCGAACTTATCGGAGCGATGTACGCTCTGCCCAAATACGGCACGATGGACCTTACACCCTTCTTCGGACCCTTCTACATGCTCTTCTTCGCCATCTGTTTAGCCGATGCCGGTTACGGATTGGTGTTGTTGGCATTGGGCATAGGTCTGCTCCTGAAGGGAGGCGAAAAGATGCGTCAGGCCGCATGGCTCTCAATAGTATGCTCGGCCGCCACGGTGGCGTTCGGTTTCTACGCCAACTCGTTCTTCGGCATGGAGATATCGACCGTGCTGCCGGGTGTGAGATTCCTCAATTTCGGCGAGGACTTCTTCTCTATCTCGTTAGCCATAGGCGTCGTGCAGATACTATTGGGTATGATACTCAACATCTATCTGAAAACAAAGCTGTTCGGTTTCACCTCCTCATTCGGCACTCTGGGCTGGTTCCTCGTGCTGACGGCGGGCTGCATATCGGTGGGACTGCCTATGCTTAACGAGAATTGGGTTATTCCGTGGTTCACGACCTCGTCGCCGGCATTCATGGCTGTGGCGGGCATCGGTTTAGTATTGATGCTGCTGCTGAACAACGTCCGCCGCAATCCGCTAATCAATATCGGAGCCGGACTGTGGGACACCTACAACAACATCACCGGCCTGTTGAGCGACGTATTGAGCTATATACGTCTGTTCGCCATAGGTCTGTCGGGAGGTGTATTGGCACAGGTATTCAACTCGTTAGGTCTTGGCTTGACGGGGCTGTCGGACGGTATCGAAGGTATGGACTGGTGGGTCGTGGCGTTGAAGATCGTCGGCGCCTCGTGCATACTGCTTATCGGCCACGGCATCAACCTGTTCATGTCGGCGATTTCATCATTCGTCCACCCCATGCGTCTGACATTCGTGGAGTTTTATAAAAATGCAGGCTTCGAGATGAGTCAACGCTCGTTCGAGCCGCTGCAAAAATTGAAAAACAAATAACAAACAATAACAATTAAAAACTAATCAAACAATTATGAGCACAGCAATTATTTTGGCTTATGTGGGTGTTGCCCTGATGGTAGGTCTTTCGGGTGTAGCATCTGCAATCGGTACCGCGACTTGCGGTATGGCGTCGGTAGGCGCAATGAAGAAGAACGGCGGAGCATTCGGTAGCTACATGATCCTCTCTGCACTTCCGGGTTCTCAGGGTCTCTACGGCTTCGTGGGCTACTTCATGGTCAGCGGCCTTATCACCGACAACATCTCGCTTTTAGCAGGTGCCGGCATCTTCGGCGCCGGTCTGTTGATGGGTTTAGTCTGCCTGTTGTCATCGTATTTCCAAGCCAAAGTCTGCGCCAACGGTATCGCAGCTATCGGCAATGGTCACGACGTGATGGGTAAGACTCTTATCCTCGCCGCATTCCCCGAGTTGTACGCTATTTTGGCCGTTGCCGCAACGTTCCTTATCTCGGGCGCCGTGGCACCTGCGGCTGGTGAAGTTGCAGCCAACGACGAGGCCAAGGCCAAGACGGAGATCGTTACGGAGGCTCCCGCAGCTGATACGACGGCAGACTTAGTATACTAAATTTTCCGTGAATTTTTCGTGAAAAGGCGCCATTAGCGGCACCTCAATCATTGGCGCGAATAGGCAGTACGCCAAGTACAGCCTATCCGCGCCAATTTCATGTCGGCACCGCTACTAACGCCTTTTGACGAAAAATGAGGTTGTGGTGCTTGGCAGGCTATTTCCACCGCCCTGTCATTCTGAGGAGCGTTTGAAAAACGCGACGTGAGAATCTCGTCTGCAACAGAGATTGCCACGCCTCGCTGCGCTCGGCTCGCAATGACAGAGTGCAACGCCCCTCCGTGTCATTCTGAGGAGGCCGCAGGCCGACGTGAGAATCTCATTTGGGGACGATTACTCCACTGTCTTGTCTTGGATAGAGACTCCCACGGTCGAAGCTGCGCTTCTCCCTCGGAGTGACA
>CAZEXJ010000249.1:0-7650 GCA_964516585.1 uncultured Alistipes sp. | reverse complement strand
ACGGAACGATTCGCCGAGGCGCATTGCATCGCCCTGTATGCTTCGCTGCCCGACGAGGTGCCGACGCATGCCGTCATAGAACGTTGGGCGGCGGCCAAGCGCGTGGTACTGCCGCGCGTAGAGGGTGAGATAATGAAATTTTACGACTACGACCCGCAGACAATGAGCCGCGGCAGTTTCGGCATCGACGAGCCTAAGGCCGCTGTCGAGTGCCCTGCCGCGGAGATCGACATCATGATTATCCCCGCACGCGCCTTTACCCAATCGGGCGTGCGTGTAGGACGCGGCAAGGGCTTCTACGACCGTTACATGTCGCAGGCGGATTTTCGTGCGCATAAGATCGGAGTTGCTTTCCGATGCCAGATTTTCGACGTATTACCATTTGAGACTCACGATATTACAGCCGACGAAGTGGTATTCTGAAATAACGCGGGAAATATCTGATATTTTTTGTCGGGATATTGTTCCATTGGTCGGAGTTTGTCGTTTTTATTTCCGATATAAGACATAAGATGCGAAAAATAATACATCATTCGATTGCCGTTGAATAATGTTTGCTACCTTTGCTGCGACAAACGAAATATAATTCAAGATGTATTCAATGAAGAAAATTCTACTTTTTGCAGCTCTTGTCGCAGCCTCGACGGCCGCTCACGCCGAGGGGTATCAGGTCAACAGTCTGAGTGCAAAACAACAGGGCATGGCGCATGTCGGCACGGCCATGAAACTCGATTCCGAGTCGATATATTTCAATCCTGCCGCGCTCGCGTTCCAGCAGTCGCGTTTCGACATGTCGTTAGGCGTGACGCTCATCATGCCAAAGGCCAATTATACCGGTTCATACCACAACTACGACGATCCCGCATCGGTGCAGGCCACGACCGAGCGCAGCATCTCGACGCCGCTGTTCGTGTACGCAGGATTCAAGCCCACTAAGAATTTGGGTGTGGGCATAGGGTTCTACACGCCCTACGGCAGCGCGATCGACTGGGGCGACAATTGGGTCGGCGCACACTTAATACAGAATATCGGTCTGGCGGCCTACACCATACAGCCGACCCTATCGTACAAGATATGCGACCGTGTCAGTTTCGGTGCAGGTTTAAACATCACGTGGGGATCGTTCGACCTGTCGCGCTCGTTCTTTCCCGTGGGCGATGCGACCAACAACGCCATAGCCATGCTGCTGCAAAGCGTGGGCATGGGGCAGTACGCTCCGGCCATAATGCAGGTGGGCGACCGGCCGCTCGTATCGGCGCATTTGAAGGGTAATTCCAAGGTGGCATTCGGTGTCAATCTCGGCTTCATGTGGAACATAACGGACAACTGGACGTTCGGCGTCACCTACCGCTCGAAACAGATGATGAAGGTCGAGAGCGGCGGGGCGGAACTGCTCTACGCCGATGAGACCGTAAAACAGATATTGTCGGCTACGGGACGCATACCCAAGATCGACCAAGGTACGTTCCGCACCGAGCTTCCCCTGCCGTGGAATATCACCTTCGGTTTGAGTTTCCGCCCCACGGAGCGCTGGGAGCTGGCTGCAGATGTGCAGTGGGTCGGCTGGAAAAGTTATAAAGACCTTAATGTCAGCTTCAACGAGAAGGATTTGCAGATCGGGGACATCTACTCGGTGAAGAATTACAGCAACACCGTCATCACGCGCATCGGTGCGCAGTATTGCATGCGCGACTGGGTGAAGCTGCGCGCCGGCATCTACGTCGACGAAAGTCCCGTGCGCAGCGATTTCTTCAATCCCGAGACCCCCTCTATGACCAAGGTTACCTACACTTGCGGCGTCTCGTTGCGTCCGACGAAGTGCCTGTCGATCGATATGGCCTACAACTACGTGTCGTCGGCCGATCCCGAGCGCACAGGCTCGGTGCCGTTCGTCAACAACCTCACCGGACAAACCGAATACTTCTCGGGCAACTACTCCGTATCGGCACATGTCGTCTCGTTCGGCGTGGGACTGAGATTTTAAGACCGGACAGGCGAACGCTTGCGGACTCCTGAGAATGACAGGACGAGAGCAAGAGATTCTCACGTCGCGTTTTTCAAACGCTCCTCAGAATGACATGCCTATGTATATCGTCTCCAAAGCATCACCCCTTTTTCGTTAAAAGCGGTATTATACCACGCGACGACGGAGTAAGGCGATGGGCTGTACTTGGCGTACTGCCCATTGCCGAACGACGAGGAGCGGCAGTAGAATGCCGCTTTTCACGGAAAAGTTTTCACGGAAAAGATCAGAAGACCTCCTGCAATATCCTTATCGACTCGACCGACCGTATGGCATCGAGATGATAGGCATAGTATGACAACATTGATTCGAGGAAAGCCACGCGCTGAACACGGTTGAGACCTATCTCGCCGAGGTAGCGCACATCGCATTCGAGCATGTCGTGCAGAATGGAGGCGTTGTCGGGCGTCATGGCGGCGCCGACAGGCGGCGGCAGCAGTGTAAAGTGGCCGTCGCGTATGTCGAGCCACGAGCCGGGCAGAAAATCGTTGTCGGGGGAGAAGCCTAATGGCCGGCTCAGATTTGAGAGGAACCACAGATGAAAGTTGGCCACACCCTCGTCGAGAACATCGAGCGCGGCTACCGAACCCCACACGAAGTCGAACAGCTCGGCATTGGACTCCGACTCCTTGACTAAACGGTAGAGCACTTCGGCCATGAAGAGCGCCATGGTCGACTTGCGCACGTCGAAGGGCATCGACTGCAACACCACGCCGCTATGCACCTCCTTGAAGCGGTGCATCGACATCTTCGACGACGAAAGCCCCTCGAACTCCAATGCGAACATAGGCTGCATGAGCGACATGCGCGAACCGCGCGAGGCGGAGCGCACACCCTGCACCATGTAGCTCTGACGGCCGAAGAGGTCGGTGAGCATGTGTACGACAACACCCTTTTCGCCGTATTTGAGCGTGTTGAGCACTATGCCGCGCGCCTTGTAACTCTTCATCTGCGCAGCGTGTTATGCGTTATGGCTGCAATCCGGCTCCGACCAGCGGCCGTCGGCCTTTATCAAGGCTATGAGGCGGTCGAGAGCCTCGCTCTGCGGGATATTGCGCTCGACGATCTCGCGGCCGCGATAGAGCGTTATGCAGCCCGGGGCGGCGCCGACGTAACCGTAATCGGCATCGGCCATCTCGCCCGGACCGTTGACGATGCAACCCATGACACCTATTTTCAGATTGGGCAAGTGCGAGGTGCGCGATTTGATCTCGGCCAGAGTCGATTGTATGTCGTAGAGCGTGCGGCCGCAGCCGGGGCAGGCTATGTATTCGGTGCGAGAGAAGCGCACTCGCGAGGCTTGCAGGATCATCAGCTCGATGTCGTGAACGACTGCCGGATCGATGCCGGGAGCATCGACCCACACGCCGTCGGCGAGTCCGTCGAGCAGCAGCAGTCCCATGTCGGCTGCGGCACACAGGGCGATGTCGTCGGCATCGCTGCCGTCGTAGCGGCGGCGTATCACCACAGGACTGTTGCCCTCCATGTCGAGTATTGCAGCGCGCCACTCGGCCGTAGGATTGCCGCTCACAGCATCGACAACCGTAAACCGGTCGTCGATCTCGTCGTGCACGACAGGCGTGTCGATATTGCTGCGCCGGCGATATGCCGTCGGCGAGTAACGTTCGGGATGATGCACCTCGAAACGGCCTTCGCGACGGGCGAAGTAGTCGACTATACGGCGTGCCACGGGCACTTCGCGCTCGGGGTCCTCCGTAAGCGACACGCGTATCGTATCGCCGATGCCGTCGGCCAACAGCGCGCCTATGCCCACTGCACTCTTGATGCGCCCCTCGCGGCCGTCGCCGGCCTCAGTGACGCCGAGATGCACGGGATAGGTCATCGCCTCGCGCTCCATCGCCTCGACCAACAGTCGATAGGCATGCACCATGACGCGCGTGTTGCTCGACTTCATCGACACGACCACCTGATCGAATCCGAGTTCGCGGCAGCGGCGCAGAAACTCCATGGCCGAGGCCACCATACCCTCGGGCGTGTCGCCCCACTCGTCGACCACGCGACGGGCGAGCGAACCGTGGTTGACGCCTATGCGAAGTGCCACGCCGCGGCGCCGGCATATCTCCACCAAACGTTCCAACTGTCCCGAGTCGGTGCGGAAGTTCCCCGGATTGATGCGTACCTTGTCGACCGACTCGGCCGCTATGAAGGCCACTTCGGGGGTGAAGTGTATGTCGGCGACCACGGCCGTCGGGTAGTTGTCGCGGCGCAATGCGGCAACGATGTCGGCCAACGCCTCGGCCTGTGCGCGAGCCTGCGCCGTCAGGCGAACTATGGGTGCGCCGGCATCGGCTATGCGTTCGGATTGTGCCACCGAAGCCGCGACATCGGCCGTGGGAGTATTGGTCATCGACTGCACGGCAATGGGGTTGTCTCCGCCTATCGTACAGCTGCCGATGCGCACCTCGTGCGTGGGTCGGCGACGAAATCCGTCAAAACAAATCATGACACATTAAAGTTTGATATATATACGTTTGCGATACAAAGGCCATGTCACCAACCAGCACAGCGCCACGAGCGACAGCGCGCACAGCATCGACCCCGCCTCAGGCGTGGTATACGAGGCTAAAATCTCGTACCAGCGCGCATAAGGCGACACGAGTGCATCGTGCGCCGCGTTCCACACCCTTATCTGCGCAAACAGTTTGGCAAACAGGGTCGACAGTATGTAGGCGAAGAGTGCGTTGGTGCCGAACACCTCGAACACGCGCCCCGCAGCGCCGACGCTGCCCCGGCGATCGATCAGATACGACACGGCGTTCCACACTATGGCGGCTATGCCGCACGTATAGAGTACGTATGTGGCCGACCAGATGGGTTTGTTGATTGGCACCAATGTATTTAATGCCAATGCCGTCAGCACGCCTATGCCGCCCCACAGACCCACGCGTATCATGCCGCTGCGGTCACCGCTCGTATCGGCCGTGCGGGCGGCGAGGAAGCCCAATAATACGTTCACCACGGCCGTCATTGTGCTCATCAGCCCCTCGGGATCGAAGGCCATGCGTTCGCCCGCGGCATTGCGGTAGCCGTGATAGAGATGCTCCGAGCCGAGCAGCGATGCATCGACCCTCGTGCCGAAGAAGCCCTCCAACGAAGCGTCACCCAACGTATATACCAACACCTCGTAGACGACGAGCAGCAGCAGCGCGGCCGTGACGATGCGTCGCGTCGAGCGCAGCCCCAACACCAACACCGAGCCGATCATATAACAGAGTCCTATGCGCGGCAGCACGCCCATTATGCGCACGTTGCTCCACCCGATCCACTCGCCGCCGAGGAAGTCGTAATATGGGAATTTCGATATGACGATGCCTATGCCCCATATCAGCAGGCCGCGCTTTACGATCTTGTACAGAGACTCGCGCGAGAGCCGGTGGTCATAGCGGCGGAATGCGAACCATATCGACGCGCCGACGATGAACAGGAAGAACGGGAAGACTAAATCGGTCGGCGTGCAGCCGTCCCAAGAGCTGTGTGCGAGGAAGTCGAATTTGTGCGACCAACTGCCGGGATTGTTGACAAGAATCATCAATGCCACCGTAAGGCCGCGCAATATGTCGAGCGACGGCAGACGGCGAGGCGTCGCGAATAGGGTTTGCATAATGTCCGATATTTGAGATTACGGAGGACAAAGATAACTTTTTTTCGCATAATAGCAATAGACAGAGTTTTCAATAGCATGCCGTGCGATATGCAACAGATTAATATACTTGGCGCTAAGGAATCGTGCAAAAGCGTGTGGCCGATAGGCTGCCGCGCAGGGCAGCGCACCCTGCGCATGCCCTCGGCCCGACGCCCGGCGAATTGCATCCCGCACATCCGCCGTTTGGTAAAACGGCCGAAAAGATGTATCTTTGTTCTATGCAAAACGCATTGTCATACGATGTGAAGTTTGTCGGCGGCGTTGGTGAAGCCCGTGCGCGTCTGTTGATGCGCGAGCTGGGCATACGCACCGTCGGCGACCTGCTCTACCACATGCCTTACCGCTATATCGACCGCCGCCGCATCTACTCCATAGGCGAAGTCGACGAGTCGTTGGAATCGACACTCATACAGATTCGCGGCCGCATCACGGGCACAGCCTATTCGGGCACAGGGCGCAAGCAGCGGCTTATGGCCTCGGTGTCGGACAAAACGGGTTCGACCGAACTGCTGTGGTTTCAGGGTATAAAGTGGATCGAGAAACGCATAGAGGTGGGGCGCGAATACATCATCTTCGGCCGGCCGTCGTTCTATCGCGGCGCGTTCAACATGGTGCACCCCGAGATAGAGACCGTCGAACAGGCTCTGTCGCGCAAGGTCGAGAGCGGCTTTCAGGGCATATATCCCTCGACCGAGAAGCTGTCGCACGGCATAGGCGCCAAAGCCATGTCGACGATCATGGTCAACGCATGGCAATTGGTCAGGGAGAGCATAGAGGAGACCCTGCCCGAGGACTTGCGCCGCCGCAATGCGTTGATGCCGTTGCGCGACGCGCTCTACAACATACACTTCCCGCAGTCGCCCGAATTGCTGCGTCAGGCTCAGTACAGGCTGAAATTCGACGAGCTGCTGGGTGTGCAGCTCACCATACAGTCGCGCCGCTCGGCACGCATGGCACGCAGCGACGGCTTCATGATGCCGCGCGTGGGCAGCCTGTTCAACGGCTTCTACCGCGACAAACTGCCCTTCCCGCTTACCGGGGCGCAGCAGCGTGTCATAAAGGAGATTCGCGCCGACATGATCTCCGGACGGCAGATGAACCGTCTGTTGCAGGGCGATGTGGGCAGCGGCAAGACTATGGTGGCGCTCATGTCGATGCTTTTGGCTGTCGACAACGGCTACCAAGCCTGCATCATGGCGCCTACGGAGATACTTGCCCGCCAGCACTATGCCGGCATGGTGCGCATGACCGAGGGGATGAATCTGCGCATCGGCATACTCACCGGCTCGTCCAAGGCGCGCGAACGGCGCACGGCATTGGAGGGGGTGGCCTCGGGCGAGGTCGACATACTCGTCGGCACGCACGCACTGATCGAAGATAGCGTGGTATTCAAACAGTTGGGTTATGTAGTCATCGACGAGCAGCACCGCTTCGGCGTGGAGCAGCGCGCACGTTTGTGGACTAAAAACAGCCGGCCGCCGCACGTGCTCGTAATGACCGCCACACCCATACCGCGCACGTTAGCCATGACTCTGTACGGCGATCTCGACGTGTCGGTCATCGACGAGCTTCCGCCCGGACGGCGACCCGTACGCACGTTCCGCTACACCGACGCCTCGCGGTTGAAGATGTTCGGATTCCTGCGCGGGGAGATACGCAAACACCGTCAGGTGTACATCGTCTACCCGCTCATCAAGGAGTCGGAGAAGATGGACTACAAAGATCTCAACGACGGCTTCGAGTCGATATCGCGCGACTTTCCTCTGCCCGACTACCGCATCACCGTCTGTCACGGCAAGATGAAAGCCGAGGACAAGGAGGCCGCCATGACGCAGTTCAAGCGCGGCGAGGCCGACATACTCATCGCCACCTCGGTCATCGAGGTGGGCGTCGACGTCCCCAATGCCACGGTCATGGTCATCGAGTCGGCCGAGCGTTTCGGGCTGTCGCAGCTGCACCAGCT
>CAZEXJ010000248.1:0-5707 GCA_964516585.1 uncultured Alistipes sp. | reverse complement strand
ACCGAGTGTACTGCCCATTGTCGAGCGACAAGGCGCGGAAGTAGAATAGTATTTTTCACGGAAAACAACCAAAGAACCACTACCAAATTTTTCGTCAAAAGGCGTTAGTAGCGGTGCCGACATGAAATTGGCGCGGATAGGCTGTACTTAGCGTACTGCCTATTCGCGCCAATGATTGAGGTGCCGCTAATGACGCCTTTTCACGAAAAATTAGCAGTTCATCGCACCGCAGCAGTGTATAACCTGCCCGCTGACATACGATGAAAGATCGCTGGCGAGGAACAGCGCCACGTTGGCGACATCGTCGGGAGTACCGCCGCGGCGCAGAGGTATCTGCGCTGCCCACTGATCCTTGATCTCCTGCGAAAGTTTATTGGTCATATCGGTGATGATGAAGCCGGGGGCGATACAGTTGGCACGTATGCCGCGCGGACCCATCTCCTTGGCGATAGACTTGGCGAGTCCTATCATACCCGCCTTGGAAGCCGAGTAGTTGCACTGACCGGCATTGCCGCTCACACCCACCACCGACGACATGTTGATGATAGAACCTCCGCGCTGCCGCGCCATGACGGGCACTACGGCATGAATGAAGTTGAACGCCGATTTGAGATTGACGGTAAGCACTGCGTCCCACTGCGCCTCGCTCATACGCATCATAAGGCCGTCCTTGGTGATGCCGGCATTGTTGACCAGAATGTCGATGCGGCCGAAGTCCTCGACCACCTGCTTGACCACCTCGTGAGTCTGATCGAACAGAGCGGCGTTAGAGGCATACGCCTTGACCTTCACGCCCAAAGCCTCGATCTCTTTCACGGTAGCCTCGACGACCTCGTTGATCTCCAAATCGGTAAATGCCACATTTGCGCCTTCGGCGGCGAAACGCAATGCGATCGCCTTGCCGATGCCGCGGCCAGCACCCGTAATCAGTGCGACCTTGCCTTCAAGAAGTTTCATAATTCGCTATTTTTTAATTTTGTCGTTGTCAACAAGCATGAAAGAGAAGTTGCCCGAGCAGGCCAGACGCTCCTCGACGAAAGCCTTGGCTTCGGTGAATACCAACAATCCGCGCTGCTGCGTGATGCGGGCGCGCACATGGAGCGTATCGCCGGGGTGTACGGCCGACTTGAACTTCACGTTGTCGATGCCGGCATAGAACGGCGTGCGGCCTTTCAACAAGTCACCCAAAAGCAATGCGCACGACTGCGCGATGATCTCGCAGGTGATAACACCGGGTACGACGGGATTGCCCGGAAAATGTCCTTTAAGGAAAAACTCCTCTCCCGTCACATGATAATGGGCATCAGCCCACTCGCCGTCGAGCGTGATGTCGTCTACAAGCAGCATCGGTTCACGGTGCGGCAGATAGGTTTTAATCTCTTCTCTATTCATCGTAACAGTTTTTAGTCGTCGCAATATACGAAATTTCCAACTATTCGGCAAATTTCCTCAATGCCACGCAGGCGTTGTGACCGCCGAAGCCGAGCGAGTTCGATATAGCCACATTGACATCGGCCTTGCGGGCTTTGAGCGGCGTGTAATCGAGGTCGCACTCTGGATCGGGATCGGTAAGGCCGATGGTCGGCGTAACGATGCCGTTGGTAAGCGACAGCGTCGAGGCGATAAGTTCGACGGCACCCGTGGCGCCCAACATGTGACCCGTGATCGACTTGGTGGAGGTGATGATAGCCTTGCGGGCAGCCTCCTCGCCCATGGCGATCTTTATGGCCTTGGTCTCCGACGAGTCGTTAAGCGGCGTACCCGTACCGTGAGCATTGATGTAGAGCAGATCCTTGTCGGCATCGAATCCCGCCTCGTCGAGAGCCTGCTTGATAGCGCGCGACGCAGGGATGCCCTCGGGGTGAGGCGCCGTGAAGTGGTGAGCGTCGCAGCTGTTGCCGTAACCGACAACCTCGGCGTAGATCTTGGCGCCGCGTTTCTGTGCGCTTTCGAGCGACTCGAAGATCAGTGCGCCCGCGCCCTCGGCGATAACGAAACCGTGGCGGTTGATGTTGAATGGCAGCGACGCCTGCAACGGATCCTCCGAGCGCGACAGAGCCTTGCTGTTGGCAAAACCGCCGATGGCCAGCGGGTGTACGGCAGCTTCGGCGCCTCCCGTAATGATAGCATCGGCATAGCCGTGCTTGATTGCGCGATAGGCCTCACCTGCCGAATGGGTGCCCGTAGCGCAAGCCGTCACGACGGGAAGGCATACGCCCTGAGCATTGAATGTGATAGCCACATTTCCGGCTGCGATGTTCGAGATCATCATAGGCACGAAGAACGGAGATATGCGTCCTACGCCCTCCTCCAACATAACCTGTGTTTGATTGACAAAGGTGTGTATGCCGCCTATGCCCGAGCCTATATAGACGCCCAAACGCTCGGGCGCGATATTCTCGCCGCTCTTCAAACCGCTGTCCTCCATAGCCTGCGAGGCGGCAGCCATAGCATATTGGCAATAGCTGTCGCTGCGGCGTACAAGCCCCGGATTGAGATTGTACTGCGAAGCATCGAAATCCTTTACCTGTCCGGCAACCTTTACCGGAAGATTATATTCGTCGTAACCTTTGATATAGTCGATGCCGCAATTGCCCTCGACCATATTGCGCCACATGTCGGCGACATTGTTACCTACCGGTGTAATGGCGCCTATGCCCGTAATCACTACTCTGTGTTCCATATTGTATATATTATTATCGAATTAAGGTTTTACTCTTTTGTCCACTCTATGATGCAGGCTGCCGTGGTAAATCCCGCGCCGAAGGCACTAAGCACAAGAATATCGCCCTTGTGCAACTTGCCCTCACGACTCAACTCGTCGAGAAGAATGGGTACGCTGGCCGATGACGTGTTGCCATAACGCTCCACATTGTGCGGGAACTTCTCGGGCTGCTCGCCAAGAAGGCCGCGAATGGAGTCGATGATACGCTCATTGGCCTGATGCAGAACAAAATACTTGACATCTGCCGAATCGGTGCCCGTCTTTGCGAGCAGATCCCGAATATCTTCCGTCGACGACGACACGGCGGTCTTGAAGACGTCGCGCCCCTTCATCACCAACGGTGCGAAGCTGCGATCGCCCTCCAAATAGGGGGTAGGCTCCAAACGGCGCAACTGATAAAGCACCTCTGTGCGACTCGACGTCGTCAGCTTCACAGCTTTGAGAGCATCGCCCTGACCGACGACAACGGCGCCAGCGCCATCGCCGAACAGCACGCATGTGTTGCGGTCGTTCCAATCGACCATGCGCGTAGGCTCCTCGGCACATACGATCAAAATTTTGTCGGCCTTGCCGGCGCGCAATTTATCTTCGGCCATATCGAGTGCAAAAATAAAACCTGCACATGCGGCGTTTATATCCAAGCACGGGCAGGTTGCACCGATCGCTCCCTGAATCATACAAGACAAAGCGGGAGTCGCATACTCGTTGACCACGTTAGAGCATATTATGAAATCCAACTCGCTCACATCGACACCGGCATCGGCGACAGCTCTCTCGGCTGCCGCAACAGCCAGATCGATCAATCGCTCCGACGACATCACTCGACGCTCCTTGATACCGGTACGCTCGGTAATCCACTGATCGCTCGTATCAAGGAAACCTTCGAGCATCCGGTTTGTCACCACACACGACGCATTAGAACATCCGGTTCCTAAAATTTTCATTCCTAATATTATTAATGTATTATCAATTAAACTAAACTCCTGAATAATGCGCGATATCCAAATTTTTGCAAATGTATCTTTTATATTCATAACGGCCGCCTAAATGTGGTGAAAACCCATATTTAGGGACGAAAATTCCATATTTATGGTAAATAGTTTGACGTTTTTAAATTATATTAGTATATTCGCACCGCAAAACCAAATGGTAAAAACAATGCGAGGCAGCGAAATACCGCAATTTCTGACCGGACGGAAGTATCTGATCATGTCCGTACTGTTCGTCATATCGTTCTCTGCCCTGTTCATGTTGATATACACGCCGTTCTCGGTATCGATGTGGTTCAGTGTAAAAGATATGAGCACGCTGGGCATCTCGGTCGTATTCGTTTTTGCCGCCACGAGCGTACTGTCGATAAGCAAGGTCATCATCTACCTTCTGCGCAACCGCATCAGATTCACGGCCGCACGCTATATAGCTTGGCTAATGTGCGAAAACATGGTGATATCGATCGGCTATACGGTGCTTACGTTCGAGCTGCTGCCGGGCATAACCTCGTCGTCGATACCGGCAATCGCGCTGCGCGTGCTCTTTTTCGTCACGATGATTACGGCCATACCCTACTCGCTGATAACGCTCTACGTCGCCTATCGATCAAAGCGCGAGGAGCTTGATGCCGCCATTTACGAGCGCGACCGCATGCGCGAGGAGTTGGAGCGCATAAGCGCGGGCACGGCGCAGTCGGCCGCCGCAGGCTCCGCACAACTTCCGCAAATGGTCAACCTCTACGACAACAACGGCACGCTGCGGCTGACGATCAACGTCGACTCGCTCTATTACCTCGAATCGCAGGACAACTATGTCAAGATACACTACAAGCACAACGACAAGTTCTCGGTTTACATGCTTCGCTGCCGCACATCGACTATCGAGGAGAGTCTCGCCGGCACGGGCATGGTACGCTGTCACCGCTCCTATATAATAAACGCGCGCAAGATAGAGTTTATCGGCGAGGAGCGCAAAACGCACTACGTCACTCTTAACGACGATTCGATCAGACGCATACCCATTTCCAAACGCTATTATGACAACGTTCTCGGCGCCACCGAGTCGTTGAACAATCTATAAAATACGATACTATTCTGAGGAGTCGAGCCGACGATTGCCGTATACAGCTCCACGACAGGGCTTATTGGTCAAAATACGTTTAACATGGTCGATATGTCGCGACAAATGCCCTCGGAGCAATAAACGTCGTTATGGCAACGTTGTTAAGTATAATACAGTTCGTTATGCGTGGATTTACAATAATATTGTCATTGATATGCGTTTCGGCGGCCGTATCGGCGCAGCAGCCCGAAAGAGCGGCGGAGTTGCCGGAGTCGGACTCGACAGCCATGGCTGTGCTGGATCGTTATGCGTCGTCATCGTTGCAGGCCGTCGACCTATGGCAGCCCTCGATTGCGGCCGTGAAGTGGAGACCCATAGGCGGGCAGGGCGATCGATCGATATCGACGACGACGACGGGTGTTCGCGTCACACTGCCCAAGCCGGTCGACATGAACCGGCTCGTGTGGAAGCCCTCACCCTCGTTCTCGATAACGATATCCAACGGCAGCGCCGGAAACTACATGCCTTGGCCAAACAGCCCTATCGGGCATTTAGATGCCCGCACACTGTCGTTTCCCCTGCCGCGATGATGTGGTATCACCTACAAAACCCGGAGGGAGAGGAAAAACTATGCAAAAATATCTCCACTGTCATGCCGAGTGCAGAGACTCCCTCGGTCGGGCATGCCCTCCCTCGAAGTGACATAGTGGTGTACCGAGACTCCCGCGTCGTGCTTCGCACTCCTCGGAGTGACATTGCGGGGCGTTGTACTATGTCATTGCGAGCCGAGTGTAACGAGGCGTGGCAATCTCTTGCATGAATGTGTAAGATAGATTCTCACGTCGGCCGCTTGCGGCCTCCTCAGAATGACATGGCGGAGGAAATAGCCTGCCAAGCACTACGACCCCATTTTTCGTCAAAAGGCGGAAA
>CAZEXJ010000247.1:0-15245 GCA_964516585.1 uncultured Alistipes sp. | reverse complement strand
GACTTAACTAACCTGATCTTATGGCGCAAAGTTAACATTTATGTCGCATATATGCAAATCCCCGGCGCAACTTTCACGCACAACCGAGATTGCCACGCCTCGCAATGACAGACCAAGATTAAGAGATTGCCACGCCTCGGTTCCCTCGGCTCGCAATGACAGGGTGCAGCACCCGCCATGTCACTCCGAGGGAGAAGCGCAGCTTCGACCGTGGGAGTCTCAGTGTTGTCTGTCACTCCGAGGAGCGCGCTTGCACGCGACGTGGGAGTCTCTATCTACACCGAATAACGGGAATAATCGTCCAAAACAGAGATTCTCACGTCGCGTTTTTCAAACGCTCCTCAGAATGACAGCTCAAAACCGGATTCTCACGTCGCGTTTTTCAAACGCTCCGCAGAATGACAGATCAAAACCGGATTCTCACGTCACAACTGCGTTACTCCTCAGAATGACGCAAAGGGAGTCTCTCGGCTGCGGCGGCCGATGCAAAACGAAATATGCAAAAACGAAAACGGGGTTCGCGTTATGCGAACCCCGTAGTGAAGACGTCCCGCGGAGGACTATTTCATTGCCTGCTCTACGGCGACGGCAACTGCCACTGTGGCGCCTACCATCGGGTTGTTGCCCATGCCGAGGAAGCCCATCATCTCGACGTGTGCCGGAACCGACGACGAGCCGGCGAACTGAGCGTCGGAGTGCATGCGACCCATTGTGTCGGTCATGCCGTAAGATGCGGGGCCGGCAGCCATGTTGTCGGGGTGGAGTGTACGGCCGGTACCGCCGCCCGATGCCACAGAGAAGTATTTCTTGCCTGCCAATATGCGCTCTTTCTTATAGGTGCCTGCAACGGGGTGCTGGAAACGCGTGGGGTTGGTCGAGTTACCGGTGATCGATACGTCGACATCCTCTTTCCACATGATAGCAACGCCCTCGCGAACATCGTCGGCACCGTAGCAGCGCACCTTCGAACGCAGACCCTCAGAGTAAGGTATAGCCTCTATCTCCTTGACCTCGCCAGTATAGTAGTCGAACTCGGTGCGGACGTATGTGAAGCCGTTGATACGCGAGATGATCTGAGCGGCGTCCTTGCCCAAGCCGTTCAAAATGACGCGCAGCGGGTTCTTGCGAACGCGGTTGGCCATTTCGGCGATCTTGATTGCGCCCTCGGCGGCAGCGAACGACTCGTGACCTGCGAGGAATGCGAAGCACTGTGTCTCCTCGCGCAGCAGACGGGCTGCGAGGTTACCGTGGCCGAGACCCACCTTGCGGTCGTCGGCGACCGAACCTGCGATGCAGAATGCCTGCAAACCCTCGCCGATAGCCTCGGCGGCGTCGGCAGCCGTCTTGCAACCCTTCTTGATTGCGATTGCGGCACCTACCACGTAGGCCCACTTGGCGTTCTCGAAGCAGATGGGCTGAGTCTCCTCGCACATCTTGTAGGGATCGATGCCCTTCTCATCGCAGATAGCCTTTGCCTCCTCGATGCTCTTTATGCCGTATTGTGCAAGCACAGCGTTGATATTATCGATTCTGCGCTCGTAGCTTTCAAATAAACTTGCCATAATCTTTGTTGTGTTTAAGGTTAATAACTACTCCTGACGCGGATCGATATATTTCACGGCCTCCTTGAAACGACCGTATGTGCCCTTTGCCTTCTCCAAAGCCTCTGCCGGCTCGATGCCCTTCTTGATGAAGTCCATCATCTTGCCGAGGTGTACGAACTCGTAGCCGATGACCTGATTGTCCTTGTCGAGAGCCATGCGGGTGCAGTAGCCCTCGGCCATTTCCAGATAACGCGTACCCTTGGCGTTGGTGCCGAACATCGTACCTACCTGCGAACGCAGACCCTTGCCGAGGTCTTCGAGCGAAGCGCCGATCACCAGACCGCCCTCCGAGAAAGCCGACTGGGTGCGGCCGTAGACGATCTGCTTGAACAGCTCGCGCATTGCCGTGTTGATAGCGTCGCAAACGAGGTCGGTGTTCAATGCCTCCAAGATAGTCTTGCCGGGAAGAATCTCCGAAGCCATGGCGGCCGAGTGAGTCATGCCCGAGCAGCCTATCGTCTCGACCAAGGCCTCCTCGATGATGCCGTTCTTGACGTTGAGCGTCAGTTTGCATGCACCCTGCTGCGGTGCGCACCAACCGATACCGTGGGTCAGACCGGAGATGTCTTTGATCTCCTTGGCGCGTACCCATTTGCCCTCCTCCGGAATCGGAGCCGACTGGTGGTTGGCTCCCTTCTTCACGCAACACATCTGTTGCACTTCGTGTGAGTAAATCATAGTTTGTAAAAGTTTTAATTTATTGTATGTGAAAACATTGTCATATATGCTCGGTAAACTGCCGCAAAGTTACGAAAAACAATCGGGATTTCGAGCGCCGATACTCGAAATTTTCGTTTCGAAAAAAGACGCTCGGATCGATAATAGCGGCCGACTTTGATGCTATGCGGCAAATTGAAGTAATATATTTTGCGTTCAATATTGTTTTTTATAAATATTCGTCTCAATTTTGCAATACAATACCCCGACGAGTGTTGTATGTTGACCAAACATTTTCTATCTTTGCATAGTCGCTTTCAGGCGGCGCGACATATTTTGATAGAAGTGTTTAGACTTTATCCTTTGTAGGGAATCTCGCAAATTCAAACATACACAGGGGTAGGCAATACGAACACTCATCACCGTGCATAGGCATATATCGTCACGATATATTCTATTCGATGTGGGGTATTGTTTATTTGTGTACAGGTTTTGCGAGAACCTCCTGCAAGATAAACTAATCGCCTCACACTTCTTTTATTTATGATTGCCGCGGCGGGGCGGATACGGCGCAAATACAACTCAAACTCGTATGGCACTGTTAATATGTCATGATTGCGGCGGAAAGGTATCGTCCAACGCTGCACAGTGTCCGCATTGCGGAGCAAAAATAGATCCTTACTCCTCTGTATTGATGCCACAAAAGCCTGACAGTTGGTTGGTTTGGGCGATTTTAGTTACATGCTTTTGTTTTTGGCCGCTGGGTGTGGTCGCAATAGTGTACGCGGCAAAAACAGACTCGGCATGGAGTGCCGGACGATATAATGATGCAATAGAATTTGCGGATAAAGCTCATCGATATACGTTGTTGTCATTTCACATCTGGTTGGCTTGTATCGCCTTGGCTTGTATTGTGGTAATTATTGGCGCGATAGCCGGATAATTTGTTTGATAATTTAAGTTAATAGCGTAATTTTTCGCTACTTTTGTCATTCGGAAACAGCGGATGACAGGTATTATGAAGATTTCGGCTAATTGCAAAATCAATATCGGTCTGCGCGTGGTGCGCCGTCGCGACGACGGCTATCACGAGTTGCAGACCGTGATGTTTCCCGTCGGAGGATTGTGCGACAGCATCGACATAGAGCGCACCGATGCCCCGGGTGCGGTGTTCGACGGCAGCGGTATGGTCATAGATTGCCCGGCGCAGGATAATCTGTGCGTCAGGGCATTTGAAATGATGCGGCGGCATTACGGCATCGACGGCGTGCGCATCTCACTCGACAAACGCATACCTTTCGGCGCAGGTTTAGGCGGAGGCTCGGCCGATGCCACGGCTGTGATTGCGGGTATCGACCGTCTGTTCGGTCTGGGACTGAGCGAGGAGGAGCTAATCGCGGCGGCGGCCGAGTTGGGCAGCGATACGGCATTTTTCGTGCGCAATACGCCGCAATACTGTACCGGACGGGGCGAAGTGATGTCGCCGATCGATCTGCCTTTGGCAGGTTGGTGGCTCGCGGTGGTCAAACCCGACGAAGGCGTGTCGACGCGCGAAGCATACGCCGGGGTGGTGCCGCAGCAGCCCGAGCGAGACCTTTGCCGCGATTTGCAGCTCCCGGTGGAGCAGTGGCAGGGGGTGATAGTAAACGATTTCGAGCCGCATGTTTTTGCAGCGCACCCGCGCATAGCGGAGATGAAACGCCGGCTGATCGATGCCGGAGCCGCTTATGCCTCCATGTCAGGCTCAGGCTCGGCTCTGTTCGGCCTGTTTGCCGAACGGCCGCAGATCGAGCTGCCAGAAGGGACGTTCGTTCACATCGAACGCATCGCACAGATGTAATTTGCGGACACGATCAATATTCGCCTTCACCCCCCCCGCCCTTAGGACGTTTAACGGCAAAGTTGTTTGAAGAGCCGCGCGCAGGAGACAATCGTGCGACCGACAGCGACAGCAGTGTCAATTCCAGAGATACGACGTCTGGTAGTAGGCCGCTGCACGACGCACAAGCTCCTCGTCGATCGTCTCCACGGGTTGCATGTCGTACTCTTGGTCGGAGATCTTTCTCACGCTGTACTGCTTGACTCCGTCGGTTAGGCCGCGCCGCGAGTTGGCGTTGCGCGGCGACATGATCGTCAGTGTGTCGTTCTGCAAGTATCCCAAATCCTGATATGTGGCTATGAACGCGCGCTCGGGATAATCCTCTGCGAGTATGTTGCGACCGTAGAAGTGCGAGTCGTACTCCATGTCGAGCAGCGCGAACAATGTCGGCATTATATCGATCTGCGATGTCACCTTCTCCACGACCTGCGGCGCAAAGCGCGACGGGGCGTAGATCAATGCCGGTATGCGGTACTTTTCGAGCGGGATCTCTATCTTGCCCGCGCTCGATGCGCAGTGGTCGGCCGTGATGACGAAAACGGTGTTGTCGAACCACTCCTCCCGCTTGGCTTTCTCGATGAATTCGCCCAGAGCGTAGTCGCTGTACATGACGCCGCCGTTGCGAACCTTCTCCGTCGGCGGAATCGATATGCGGCCGTCGGGATAGGTGTATGGACGGTGGTTGCTGACGCTCATCACGTGTGCGAAGAACGGCTGCCCGGTGAGGTGCTTTTCGCGCAGCGTTTTCAACACTTTATTGTATGCGTCCTCGTCGCAGACGCCCCAGATGTTGGCGAACGTTATCTCGTCGGGCGAGTAGTTCTCTTTGTCGATGATGTCGTAGTGGTTCGACCCGAAGAATGCCTTCATGTTGTCGAAGTAGCTCATGCCGCCGTAGAAGTATGTCACCGAGTAACCCTTCTGCTGTTTAAGCATGCGACCCGTCGAGTTCATGTCGGCGTGATTCTCGCGCTTGATGATACTCTGTCCGGGACATGGCGGCAGCGAGAGCGTTACGGCCTCCAAGCCTCGCACGGTGCGGTTGCCCGTGGCAAACATGTTGTCGAAGACTATGGCGTTGCGGCACAGCGAGTCGAGCGCCGGGGTCAGGCGCTCGCCGTTGCCGTATCGCTCCATGAACGATGCCGACATGCTCTCGATCGTTATCAGAACTATGTTGGGGCGCTGTTCGTTGCCCTGCGATGCGATATGGCGCAGATTGCCCTCCGTAGAGCCGTACTCTGCGAAGATCATGGCTTCGGCCTGCGCGTCGTCGAGTGTGGGATAGAACTGCTTGTAGTCGATGTGATTCTTGAAAAAGGCATCGAAGAACTTATATACGCCGTTGGCCTGCAACTCGTTGAGGTAGACGTTGGGAGTTTGTTGCAGTCGCGTGTTGAACGTCGCTAACGCAAAGGCCGCCAATGCCGTCACTATGTAGAGCGGCGCGACGATGGCTTTCCAGCGCCAGCCCTCGAACAGCTCCACGCGGCGGAAGTCGCGGCGGAACAGCCCCCATGCAATGACTGCCGTCACTACGAGCATGCCGCCCACCATGGGCACTATCGGGTATGACTCCATGATGTTGCCTATCACCTCGTTGGTGTAGATCAGATAGTCGACGGCGATGAAGTTGTAGCGCACGCCGAACTCGTCCCAGAACACATATTCGCTGATGACGTTGAACACTATCACACACACATATGTGCAGAGCAACAGCCCGAATCCGAATACCGTCATCGGACGGCGCAGACGCTCGAAGAAGAGTTTCACGCCGAATATTACCGCTAAAAGTGCCGTCAGAATCGAGCCGACAAGGGGCGCGACGCTGCCGTATTCGTGGAGTATGTTATCGACGAAAGTCGTGTAGCAGAACAGCGCCGCAAGCAGAGCGAATATGACATACCCAAGAGGCCGGCGATATTTGGCCTGCGTACACAACATCATGTAAAGCCATATAAATACATAGGCTATCGTTATGATGTACAAGTCGTTTATTGCTCCCACGCCGAATATCTCGATCCATTCGACAAATGTAAAACCCGTATCGACTGTCTGCGGATTGAAAAGCAGCACTATGCGCAGCAGCGTACATACGGTGAGTGTCAGAGCGGCCAGCTTGCACCATATACGGACGAAAAACGCAATGCTGCGATCGCTCTTTATCTCTTGCAGAATATTCATAGTTCTCAAATTTTTCGGCAAAGATACAAATAAGTGAGGGTAAAAGCAAACTTGTTTGCATTTTGCCGAGCGGGAGTATCTTTTTATATGTCACTCCGAGGGAGAAGCGCAGCTTCGACCGTGGGAGTCTCTATCCAAGACAAGGCAGTGGAAATAATCGTCCACAACCAGATTCTTACGTCGGCCGCAAGCGGCCTCCTCAGAATGACAAGGAGGGCGTTGCACCCTGTCATTGCGAGCCGAGCAAAGCGAGGCGTGGGAATCTCATGTACGTAAATGAGATTCTCACGTCGCAACTACGTTGCTCCTCAGAATGACAGGACACAACACCCTACCATGTCATTCCGAGCCGAGCGCAGCGAGGCGTGGGAATCTCTATCCACACCGAATAACGGGAATAATCGTCCTCAAAAGAGATTCTCACGTCGGCCGCTTGCGGCCTCCTCAGAATGACATGTCGGTGGGAATAGCGTCCTAAGCACCACTACCAAATTTTTCGTCAAAAATGCTATTATGCAACGCAAACGAAAATTGTCCGGACAGGTTGTACTTGGCGTGCCACTATTCGGCAGAGCAAGCGCGCGGCAGCAGAATGCCGCTTTTCACGGAAAAGAGATCGCCTTGTCGCGCGTCGAGCTGCTCCATGCGGCGGTCGAGCATGCCCCACAGCTCGCCGCTGCGTATGCCGTTCCATGGACGGGTGAGCAGATAGCGCGGCGGCACTTCACCCGAAAGCCGCTCTATGGCCATAGCCGGCGGCAGACGGCGTATGATCTCCGCAAGCAGATCGATGTACTGCTCTGCGCTCCATGCAGCGAAACGTTCGGGCTGCCGCTGCCATAGATCGGCCATGGGCGTCGAACGAAATATTTGCAGCCGGTGAAACTTAACGCTCGTGAGCGGCAGCCGGGCTATGGCATCGGCCTGCCCGATAAGTGCCGTCGCTGTTTGGTCGGGCAGCCCGAGGATGAAGTGGGCGCATACGTCGATGCCGCGGGCTGCGGTCATCTCGACGGCGCGCCGTGCCGCAGCGAAGTCGTGGCGGCGGTTGACGAGTTGCAGCGTATTATCGTCGGTCGACTCTATGCCGTATTCCATGGCGACGTATCTGCGGCGGGCGAGTTCGGCGATGCAGTCGAGTTTTTCTTCGTCGACCGTGTCGGGGCGCGTGCCTATCGCTATCCCGACGACACCCGGGTGGCGCAGCGCCTCCTCGTAGAGAGCCGCCAACCGGTCGACAGGAGCGTAGGTGTTGGAGAACGACTGGAAATATACGATGCAGCCGTCAGCCCCGCCTCGCCGCTTGGCGTGGAACCTCATGCCCTCGTCGATCTGCTCGGTGACGCTCTTGGCGGCGGTGCAGTAGGCGGGCGTAAAAGCGTCGTTGCGGCAGAACGTGCAGCCGTCGTGCGACAGCTTCCCGTCGCGGTTGGGGCATGTGAAACCCGCATCGACCGATATCTTTCTGATATGCCGGCAACCCGTCGCCGCGCGCAGGTGCGGCATGTGACTCGTGTAGCGTCGTTCCATACGACAAATATAATACATGTCCGACGCATGGCAAAATTTTGCATGATTTTGGATTTTGAGGCGTAATATTTTGGCAATTCAGAAAAATATGCTTAATTTTATATCGATAAACGGCCATGTCTTTTTCAGGCCGTTTTTGAATACTTCGTGCGCGAAGCATAACGCAGTATAAACCTAAAACTACTGATATTATGAAAAGTTATTCAGCAAAAGAGATTAAGAACATAGTTCTTATTGGTGCTCCCGGCGCCGGGAAAACTACCCTTGCAGAGGCAATGGCTTTCGAGGGTAAGGTCATTGATCGCAGGGGTAGTATCGAGGCTAACAACACGCTCTCGGACAATACCGATATCGAGCACGAATACAAACGCTCGATCTATTCGACTATCCTCTTTACCGAATTCATGCAGCGCAAGCTCAATATAATAGACTGCCCCGGTTCCGACGATTTCTGCGGCAACCTCTTCTCGGCATTCAAGGTGGGCGACGTGGGCATCATGGTGCTCAACGCACAGAACGGCTGGGAGGTCGGCAGCGAGTTGCAGTCGCGTTATGCGCGTATGCTCAACAAACCGCTCATCGGCGTGGTGAACCAGCTCGACGGCGACAAAGCCAATTTCGAGGCTACGGTCGAGGGCGTCGCCGCCAACTCGTCGGTCAAGCCCGTTATCGTGCAGTATCCCGTCAATCAGGGCGCAGGCTTCAATGCATTCATCGACGTGCTGATGATGAAGATGTATCGTTTCAAGGACGAGAACGGCACGCGCGAGGAGCTTGATATTCCGGCCGAGGAGGCCGAGCACGCCACAGCCCTCAATCAGGAGCTGGCCGAGGCTGCCGCCGTTTACGACGACGCTCTTATGGAGCTCTATTTCGAGAAGGGTTCGCTTACGCAGGACGATATTCGTGCGGGCTTGAAGCTCGGCGTCTCGAAGCGCGATATCATGCCGATATTCTGCGCCAGCGGCAAGCGCGACATAGGCACCAAACGACTTATGGAGTTCATCATCAACGTTGCTCCGGGCCCGTTGAAGGCGCCGGCATTCCTCTCGACCGAGGGCGAGGAACTCCTCCCCGATGCCGATCAGCCCACCGTACTCTTCATCTTCAAGAGCCAGCTCGAACAGCATATCGGCGAGATCACCTATTTCCGCGTTATTCGCGGCAAGGTGACCGAAGGTATGGAGCTTGCCAACAGCCGCACGGGCAATAAGGAGAAGCTGTCGCAGCTCTTTGCCGTTGCAGGAAAGAACCGTGTCAAAGTCACTGAGTTGTCGGCGGGCGACATCGGCTGCACCGTCAAGCTGAAGGGTTCGCGCACCAACGATACGCTTTGCGCTCCGGCATCTCTTGTCAGTGTCGAGCCGATCGTATTCCCCGAGCCGCGTTATCGTGCTGCGGTCAAGGCCAAGGAGCAGAACGACGAGGAGAAGTTGGGCAAGTTGCTCAACGATGCCAAGTACGAAGATCCGACGATCCTCGTCGAGTATTCCAAGGAGTTGAAACAGACTATCATACAGGGTCAGGGCGAGCATCACCTCAATATCCTTAAATACCGTCTTTCGACCGAGAACAAAATGGAAATGGAGTTCTTCGCTCCGAAGATTCCCTATCGCGAGACCATAACCAAAGTGGCTCAGGCCGATTACCGCCATAAGAAACAGTCGGGCGGATCGGGTCAGTTCGGCGAGGTTCACATGGTTATCGAACCCTATTACGACGGCATTCCCGAACCGGTGAAATACAAGGTCAACGGCAAGGATATCACCGTCAACATCAAGGGCAAGGAGGAGTACGACCTCCCGTGGGGCGGTAAGTTGCAATACTACAACTCTATCGTCGGCGGTGCTATCGATGCGCGGTTCATGCCCGCTATCCTCAAGGGTATTATGGAGAAGATGGACGAAGGTCCGCTTACCGGATCGTATGCCCGCGATATTCGCGTCGTAATTTACGACGGTAAGATGCACCCGGTAGACTCGAACGAAATATCGTTCAAATTGGCAGCCCGCAACGCTTTCAAGGAGGCGTTCCGCAATGCCGGACCCAAGATCATGGAGCCTATCTACAATGTCGAGGTGCTTACCCCGAGCGAGTATATGGGTTCGGTGATGAGCGATCTGCAAAACCGCCGCGCGATGATTATGGGCATGGAGTCCGACAAGGGCTTCGACCGCCTCAATGCACGCGTGCCTCTTGCCGAGCTTTACCGTTACTCTACGTCTCTGTCGTCTCTCACCTCCGGTGCCGCGACCTATACAATGCAGTTCGCATCGTATGAGCAGGTGCCCTCTGATGTACAGGACAAGCTGTTGAAAGCTTATACCGATACTGACGAAGAGTAATTTATTTTCCGTGACTTTTTCGTAAAAAGGCGTCATTAGCGGCACCTCAATCATTGGCGCGAATAGGCAGTACGCCGAGTACAGCCTATCCGCGCCAATTTCATGTCGGCACCACTACTAACGCCTTTTGACGAAAAATGGGGCTGTGGTGCTTTGGAAGCTTTGGGAGACTATTTCCACTATTTTGTCATTCTGAGGAGGCCGCAGGCCGACGTGAGAATCTCTCGTTCTTGTCTCGTCATTCTGAGGAGCGGTTGAAAACCGCGACGTGAGAATCTGGTTGGGGAAGACTATTCCCGTTGTCGAGTGCTGAGATTGCCACGCCTCGCTGCGCTCGGCTCGCAATGACAAGTCGCAACGCCCCACCATGTCACTCCGAGGAGCGTGCTTGCACGCGACGTGGGAGTCTCAACAGACGACAGAGGAAATAATCGTCTGCAAAAGAGATTCTCACGTCGGCCTGCGGCCTCCTCAGAATGACATATCGATGGAAATAATCGTCCTCAAATGAGATTCGTCTTGCATTTGCCCTGAGCGGGTATTCCCGGACGGCATAAAAGACATGGAGGGCTGCAACGCGTTGCAGCCCTCCATTTTTCGTGTCGAAATGCGTTTACTCTGCCAGCGGAGTAACGCTTACGTAAGACTTGCCAGAAGACTTCTTGCAGAACTCGACTGTACCGTCGACCAATGCGAAGAGTGTGTGATCCTTACCTATGCCGACGTTCTCACCGGGGTTGTGTACCGTGCCTCGCTGACGAACAATGATGTTACCGGCCTTAGCGAACTGACCACCGAAAAGCTTTACACCGAGTCGTTTGCTCTCCGACTCACGGCCGTTCTTCGAACTACCTACACCTTTTTTGTGTGCCATGTTTCTCTACTTTTTAAAGGTTACGCAACAATTTCCTCAACGAGAACCTGCGACAGATACTGACGGTGACCGTTGCACTTCTGATAGCCCGTTCTACGTTTTTTCTTGAACACCAAGACTTTGTCGTCTTTCAGATGCTTCAAGATCTTACACTTTACCGAGGCGCCTTCTACAACAGGTGCGCCCACTTTGACCTGACCGTCGTTGTCTACGAGCAGGACTCGATCGAAACTCAAAGACGAATCTACTTCGCCTTGAAGACGGTGAACATAGAGTTTCCGACCTTTCTCAGCTTTGAATTGCTGACCTGCAATCTCTACTATTACGTACATTACGTATAAAATTGAATGTTTAGCGTGCAAATATACGCAAATTTATGTTATGAACAATACTTCGCCCACAATTTTTTTACGTTCGGTCATTTGGCACGCTTTTGGATAGCGGAGCGGAGATAACCCTCTGCGAGAATTTTTATGTCAAAGATACTGATCTTCACTCCCGATGTGGCGGTAGGCAATATCATAGCCTCGGCTGTGGCCGACCTGACGGGAGAGGTGGTGCGCACCTCGTCGGCCTGCGGTATGGCGCAGTTGATCGATAACGTCGCGTTTGCGCTTGTCATCATCGCCTCGACCAGAACCCTTGCCGCCGATTCGCGGCTCGATGCCGTTGTCAGGCGTCTGCACCGGTGCGGCACCCCCGTGTTCGTAATATTGAGACAGTTGTCGGAGCGGCGTGCCACGCGGCTGTTCCGCAGCGGTGTCGACCAGTGCATGACATTTCCGATCAACATACACCGTCTGCGCCGCAAGGTGCACGAACGGATAGTCAACTGCATGCCGTCGGAGTCATGATATCCGCGGCCGGGGCATACACGATTGCGGTATCGATGCTTGCGGTGTCGGTCGGGCTGCTGTCGGCGCGCGAACGCCGGGCGTCGGTTCGCAGGCGTCGCTGGCATGCCGTCTGCGAGCCTGTGGCTCTGCGTATCATCATGCGCACGCTTGCTGGCTGTGCGATGCGGGATGTCAGGGTGCGCATACCCGACATGCCGCGCAAGGGGTTGGCCGATACTCTGCTGTATCTATATATCACCACCTGCAATGTCGACCGCCGCGCCATGTCGCTGCTGGCGGAGGCATACGGAGCCGAGCATATCATAGGCCGGTTGTCGCCGTTTGCGGGAGGTTATCGCCGTGCCGAACGGCTGCTCGTGCTGGCATGCCTGCCCACCGGGCGTCGCATACCGCATTGCCGGCGCGGTGCGGCGCGGTCGGCATGCTCCGCATCGCGCAGTGTATGTTTCCATACGCTTATGGCCGAAATGTCGCGCACGCCCGCTTTGTCGGAGTATCTTGTGGAGAGTTGCCCGCTGTCGCTGTCGACGGCGGAGATAGCGCAGATCGTGGCCATGCTGCATCGCGGTGCGATAGCGCTCGATTACCGGCGGCTGCTGCGATCGGCCAACCGCAATCTGCGTATGGTCGGCATAGCTGTCGTGCGTCACTTCTCGATAGATGCGGCCTGCGGCGAACTGCTCGACATGGCGGCGGCCGATCCCGATACGGCGGTATGCTGCGAGGCTTTGATGACATTGTGCGCGACGGGGGGCGACATGGCCTTTCACGGCGTGGCCGACCGTGTGCAGTCGCTGTCGGCGGCCGAGCGGCGCCGGCTCTGCCGGTGTGCCGTGGTGAACGGCCGCGGTTTGGATGCTGTCGCATCGCTGTTCGGCGAGCGCGCCTATGCCGAATCGCTTATCGAATCATATAAATATATAATGACATGAGTTTTTTGCATACAGCTATCATCTCCGTCTTGTCGGCATTGGCCGCCGCAGCGCTGTTCGATGTGTGGCGCGGCCGGCGCGACGCCGACAAACGCCGTCTGCTGTCGCTGTCGTCGATGATGCGCTGCGGCGGAGTGGGACATATCGGCATAAGCGTCGTGTGCAGCGATGTCGACAACATGGCGCAGATCGAAAATCTCGTCGCGCCCGAGTACGACAATTATGAAGTGGTGCTGTGCCTCGACTCGGCACGTACAGGCGGCCGCATGCGCAATATAGTGTCGCGCTATCGCCTGTTGAAGGTGGCGCTGCCGCTGCACAACGATCTGCCGGTGGTGGGGGTGCGTGCCATTTATCGCTCGGCGCACGGAGCCATGCGCCGCATTACGCTTGTCGACAAGCGTTTCACCTCGCACGAAGATGCTCTCGATGCCTGCGTCAACATAGCCGCGTTCGACTATGTCATGGCCGTCGGGCGCGACGAGTACCTCTATGCCGATGCCGTCGACATGCTCGCCATGCAGATAGGCGAGTGGGAGCCGGGGCAGATCGACATGCTGCAATGTCCGTATCCGGGAGGCTGCGTAGTCTCGCGCGACATGGCCGTCGGGTATGGCGGTTATGCGGGTATGCGCTACATGAAGCGTTCGTGCATAACCGTCCGCCGGAGCTGTGCGGTCGACAGGTATAAGATTGTGGGCGTAAGGGACTCTATTATGCACTTTGCGGTCATAATAACGGCCGTCGCGGCGGCGTTTGTCATAGTGGGCATGGTCTCAGGCGACATGGAGTTGGGCGCGGCCTCGGCCGTGACGGCCGTGTTCGTCGCGGTGTGCCGCGACTATGCCTGCCGATGTCGCAACGGCGGTTGCGAAATGTTGTGACCGTGTAATTCGATCCCTGCCCTAAGGCGCCTGTGCGGCGGTTTGCGCAATATGTTGCGAGTTGGCGGCAAATTAGCTTTTAAAAATTTTACAGTGTCGAAATAAGTTATTAACTTTACAAGTAGAAACGTAACATGAACATTAAAACTTCTTGTTTGATGATAAGTAAGGAGATTAGAGAGTATCTGCTGCCGCAGGCTTTCAACGCCGCCGTGAAGGCAGGTGCTGCGATAATGAAGATATACAAAAATCGCGACGACTACGACATCGCCATAAAGAGCGACAAAACGCCCATAACCGTGGCCGACAGATTGGCGCACGACACTATTAAGAAGTCGTTGGGTCAGACGCGCATACCCATCCTCAGCGAGGAGGGGCGCGAAATGCTCTACGACGAGCGGTGCAACTGGGAGCTGTTCTGGTTGGTCGATCCGCTCGACGGTACGGTGGAGTTCATCAAGGGCAACAACGAGTTCACGGTCAATATCGCCCTTATGGAGAACAACGAGTGCATAAGTTCGGTGATATATGTCCCTTATCATAAAAAAATGTATGTCGCCGAGCGCGGCCGCGGGTCGTATGTCATGACCGGCGTGGCTCCCGATGCCGAGGCCGAGTACGGCTACACCGAGATACACGACCGTATGACGCGTCTGCCGTTGGCCGAAACCGAGCACGAGGCCTATCGCGTGGCCGTGTCGCGCTCGCACCAGACCCCCGAGACACATGCCCGTATCGATGCTCTGCGCGCGTCGCATGCCGACTTGGAGGTGATCGAGCAGGGCAGTTCCTACAAATTCTGCCTGTTGGCCGAGGGCGCGGTGGACTACTATGTGCGTACGACTAACACCTACGAGTGGGATACGGCGGCCGGAGAGTTGATCCTTGCCGAGGCGGGAGGCTCGACGCGCGTCTATCCCGAAGCGGACAAGCTGTGTTACAACAAGAGGGATCTGCACAATCCGTGGTTCGAGTGCTGCGGCTGCCGCGGAAACGAATAACGCCGACATCCGATTTCGGGTGCTGCAACGGCCGCTCCGGCAACGGGGCTGCATTTTTGTTCCGGCCTCGACAGTTAAGCGTTTTCCGTGTAAAATACTATTCTACTTCCGCGCCTTGTCGATCGTCAATTGTGATTAATACGATTAGAGCCCATCGTATCGCTCCTGCGTTGCGTCGTATAATAGCATTTTTGACGAAAAATTGGGTGGTGGTGCTTGGCAGGCTATTTCCACCAACATGTCATTCTGAGCGTAACAACGTGAAGCGAAGAATCTGGTTGGAGACGATTATTCCCACCGCCATGTCATTCTGAGGAGCGTTCGAAGAACGCGACGTGAGAATCTCTTGTTCCTGCCCTGTCATTCTGAGGAGGCCGCTTGCGGCCGACGTGAGAATCTCATTCTCGCACGAGATTGCCACGCCTCGCTGCGCTCGGCTCGGAATGACATTCTGGCGTTGTCACTCCGAGGAGCGTGCTTGCACGCGACGTGGGAGTT
>CAZEXJ010000246.1:0-3998 GCA_964516585.1 uncultured Alistipes sp. | reverse complement strand
GTATTGCTCGGCTTCTCGATTTTGGCATCGAGTTGCATCGAGGAAACCGTTCCCGAAGGCGGTTCGGCCACCCAAGAGCAGATCGCCGGCTCGCAGTTCGCTTCGGAAGGTGCTGTGATGGCATTGCCGACGGTGTTGATTACCAATCAGGTCGGATGGAGCGAACACATCGATTTCGGTTATCCGGCGCTTTTCGGTGCGTACGATCGTCTTGCCGGCGAGATTTTCCCCGTCTGCGCAAGCGTCGATGGCGGAAATCCGTACGCCGACCGTTTCCAGTCCTATCATTACATCAATGCTGGACTCCTGGGGGTCAATATGTGGGGCCCGGCCATGATTTACGAGAACTACTACAAATTCATTCTGACGGCCAACAGCGTGATTTCGTCGGTCGAAGGCGCCCCGCAAGGCATCGCTAAAGTGTATCGTGCCATGTCTTACCTCGATATGGCTCGTCTGTACGATGCGTTGCAAGCCGATTCGCCCAACGATGCCTCCTACGAAGGGCAGCGTGCGGCAGTCGAGGGTCTGACTGTCCCCATCGTAACCGAGACCTCGACGATGGAGGAGATGGAAAACAATCCGCGTGTGTCGCGCGAGAAGATGTTCGAGTTCATTCTGCAGGACCTCAACGACGCCGAAACATTGATGGCCGATTATGTGCCTACGGGCAAGAACCTGCCCTCGCTGGCTGCGGTTTACGGCATGAAAGCCCGCACCTATCTTTGGTTGGGCGGCTTCACCGAATCCTATCAAAACGTTCCGACCGGCAATGATGCCTATAAGCTCGCTGCCGAGTATGCCGAAAAAGCCATCGCCGAATCGAAGTGCACCATCATGACCGAAGCGGAGTGGCTCGATCCCAAGAGCGGTTTCACTGTCATCAACGGTGCGTGGATTTGGGGCATGGTGCAGTCGACCGATACGGTATTGGGCAACTTGCACTCGTTTACGGCGCACATGAGCCCCGAGGCGATTTGGGGTTACGGCTATATGTCGCAGCCCGGCATCTCGGTATTCTCCTACGACCGGATGGTTTCTACCGACTTCCGCAAGAAGAACATCGTGAATCCCGAACGCAGCTATAAAGCCTTGCAGCCTTATACGAATCTGACGGAAGAGGAGTTTGAGGATGGCGGCATTGCCCCCATGACCTGGTTCAAGTTCCACACCGGAGCCGGCGAAAAGCGCGACTACTCGGTTGGAAACGTAACCTCCATTCCGTTGATGCGTGTCGAGGAGATGTATCTGATTCAGGCCGAAGCTGTGGCGCACTACGACGAAGCCACCGGCAAAGCGCTGCTGGAAACGTTCATGAGCCATCGTGCCAAAGGGTACAAATGTCCGCCGGCCAATTCGACGGGTGAGGCGTTGATTGACGAGATTATCTTCCAGAAACGAATGGAGTTCTGGGGCGAAGGAATCTCGTTGTACGACATGAAGCGTCTGAATATCGGCATGCACAACGGCGACAATGGCTCGAATGCTCCGGACGAGATGCGTTTCTCGACGAACGGCCGTGCTCCGTGGTGGAACATCATGCTGCCGTTGAGCGCCGTACAGCAGAATGTCGCTTTGCAGGGGCACAACAACCCCGACCCGAGTTTGACAGTCGAGTCCAACAAATAAAAAAACGTATATATATATGAAAAATCTGAGAATATATTGGTTGGCGGTCGTCGCATTGGTTGCCGGACTGTTCGTGGCTTGCGACGATACGGACTACACGGCGGGGCCGAAAGACGAAGGTGCGCAGGTGTACTTTGCTTCGGAGGTGGCCTCGAAGACTTTCAATGTCGGCGATGACGAAAGTTCGGTCATCATTCCCGTGAAGCGTATCGAAAGCGCCGAGGCTCTCACGGTCGCTATCTTGAGCGATGTCGGCGAGGCGCAGGATTTGTTCGATATTCCGGAATCGGTGTCGTTCGCTGCCGGTGAGAATTCGGTGGATTTGGTTGTCTCGTTCGACCGCGCGAATCTCGAAGACGGTGCGGAATATCCCGTCGCACTGATGATCAACGACGAGAATGTTACGGCTTACGGCCGGTCGCAAATCGACATTAAGGTTGTTCCGTGGCCTTGGGAGAAGATGGAGGGCACCGGTAAGTTCCGTGACGACTGGTTGACTACAATGTATAATATAGATCCTACGGAAGTCGATGTGACGATTCACAAGCACAAGAGCCGCGAAGGTGTCTACATGATTGAAGATATGTATGGTTGGGATTTCCTTACGGCGGCATTCGAAGCCACGAAAGAAGAGTTGGAAAAAGATTGGGACTCTTCCTATACGACAACCAATATCACCATCAATGCAAGCAATCCGGAAGCAGTGACGATTGGAGCCCAGCCGACCGGTATCGTTCATTCGGGGCAATATGGCACATTAAAGATTGCTACCTGGAATAATACTCCCGGTACCTTGGTCAACGGTATCATTACTTTCCCCAAAAATGGTTTGGCTTTTGTTACCGACGACGGAAACTACAATGCTAATGGAAGCGGCGCGTTCCGCATTATCCTGCCGGGTTTCGAGGATGTGGATTATTCGCTGGCGGCAGTGTATGCCGGTATGCAGGTGGGAGCCGACAATCAGACGGTCAAACCCGTAATCGATTTCACCTACGGTGCCGATGTAACGGGTATCGGCTACACGTTCGTCAGCGGCGACGTGACGACTGCGCCCGATGAGTATGTCGCCGGGATTGTCGAGGGTACGGATGAAAATGCAGCAAAAGTCGCCGACTTCGAGGTAGGTGCCGGAAAAGTTTCCATCGCTGCCGACCTGACTCCGGGCATCTATACGCTGGTTGCTGTTCCCCAAGACAAGAACGAGGCCTATCTGGCCAGCTTGGCAGCGGTTTGTCAGTTCTACTTCCCGGGTATCGGCGCTGCGGAGGAGCATCCCTGCGAGGTGGCTGTCGTGTTGGGCAAGGTGAGCGAAAACGCACCCGATTATGCAGACCAATGCCCCGACTACTCTTCGGTCTACTACAAAATTACCGGTACCGATATCAAGAGTGCGAAAACGTACTTTAACTCTACGGCGCTGATTGAAATGGTGAAGAGCGGTGAGATGGCCGGTGACGGTATTGCGGATTTGCAGTCTTTGATGGACCAGTACGGCACTGCCCTCGATGCGGACAAAATTACCGAAATTAACGAGGAGGGGGGAACTTGGAATATCATAATCAAGAGGGATGCCGCAACCGCTTACACGATGTTGGTCGAGGCTGAAAACATCTACGGCGAAAAGCTCCTCGTCGAATCCGAGCCGTTCACGACCGATGCTATGCCCTATACCGGCGAGTTGAAAATCGGCGCGTACTCCATGAGTTGCACGATGCCGCAGCAAGAAGGTGACCCCCAGATATTTGAAAATGTTTTCGAGGTGAAGCCTACCGCAGGCAGCGACACGGAATTTACCGTTAAAAATCTGGGTATTAACAATGGTGCTTCATGGTATGCAACTTACGATGCCACGACCTCGAAACTTACGCTCAATGGTCTTGAAGTCGATTATGAAGATGATGGCAATCAGTTTGGTGTACTGTATGGCTATTACGATGCGGCGCAAACAATGGCTTATGGGTTCTTCTCTTTTGCGTCCGACGAGAGTGACGGGACTGATCCCTGCGTATTCTCGGTAGATCCGAATACGAAAGAAATCTCCGCTATCGATGTTACTTTTGCTGTGCCGGTCTTTGTACTGGAAACTAATGCACTTGCAGGGTATCACAATTACTTTGAACCTGCAAACACCACCATCGCGCCCTACGTTGCGGAGTCGGCTGCCGCCAAGGCTTCGGTAAAACCGATGGCCGTTCGTCCGGTCGGTGTACCGTTCAGCAGCGTGCGCGTTCCGGTACTCTCCCGCAAGAGTGTTGCCGCCCGCAACAACTTCGCTTCGGAGACGTCGATGCTTGTGCGCGAGACCCGTACTGCTGTTGCTGCTGAAAGCAGTCGCACGCTTTCGGTGAAAACCGCGAAGTGCGAGC
>CAZEXJ010000245.1:0-4155 GCA_964516585.1 uncultured Alistipes sp. | reverse complement strand
CGAAGTAAATGACGCCTTTTCACGGAAAAGTCACGAAAATTAAGCTTTCATCATCTCCACATCAGCCGAATTCGACTCCTCGATGTAAGTGGCGGCTTCGGTGATCTTGGCCGAGGCATACTTGCAGAAGATGCGTGCAGGACGCAGATACTCCTCGCATTCGGCGGCCTGACGGGCGAGAATGTGGGTCATGATGATGTAACCCGCGATCTCGACTAAACGGCGCGCATGCAGCTCCTTGAAGCCCGGAACCTGCTTGTCGAGGGTCTCGACCTTGTCGACAGCCTTGTCGAAGGTGCCGCGCAGAGCCGCCAGACGGGCTGCGATGTCGGCTACGCACTCGGCGGTGAGAGCCTCCTCGTAGCGCATGATCTGCTCGCGGTAGGTGCCTTTGGTGACGTGGTTGATAGCGGCCACGACCTGCAACTGGGTGGTACCCTCGTAGATGTTCATGATGCGGGCGTCGCGGTAGAGCCGCTCGCAGGGGTAGTCCTTCATGAAGCCCGAACCGCCGTGTATCTGTATCGCATCGTAGGCCATTTGGTTGGCATACTCCGAGGCGAACATCTTGGCTATCGGAGTGAAGCCGTCGGCAAGGCGGTTGTAGAACTTCATCTCCGAACGCTCGTCGCTCTCCAACGAACGCTCGTGAGAGATGTGGTTATACTGTTTGTAGATGTCGACGAAACGAGCTGTCTCATAGAGCAGTGCGCGTGCAGCGAGTGTCTTGGCCTCCATGTTCGACAACATCTCGGAAACGGCGGCGAACTTGATGATAGGCTTGCCGAACTGCTCGCGCTCGCCGGCATACTTCAATGCCTCGCGATAGGCGGCCTCGCACAGGCCGGTAGACTGGGCTGCGATACCTAAACGTGCGGCGTTCATAAGCGACATCACATATTTGATAAGACCCATTTTGCGATCGCCGACGATCTGCGCAGGAGCGTTGTTGAATACCAACTCGCAAGTTGGCGAGCCTTTGATACCCAACTTGTTCTCTATGCGGCGAACCTTCACTCCGCCGTCGCGCTTGTCGTAGACGAACATCGACAGACCGCGCGCATCGGTCGTACCCTCCTCCGAGCGGGCGAGCACGAGCGACACCTCGCCGTCGCCGTTGGTGATGAAGCGTTTTACGCCGTTCAGACGCCACAGTCCGGCGGCCTCGTCGTAGGTGGCTTTGAGCATCACGGCACCCAGATCGGAACCTGCATCAGGCTCGGTGAGATCCATGGCGCAGGTGGCGCCGGCCGATACCCACGGCAGGAACTTCTGCTTGATCTCCTCGTTGGCGAACTCGTTGAGCGTCTCGGCGCAATCCTGCAAGCCCCAGATGTTCTCGAAGCTCGCATCGGCGCGGGCGACCATCTCGTTGGCCATGGCGAAGCACGTCACGGGCATGTTAAGGCCGTCGTAGCAGCGAGGCAGTGTCATGCCGCTCAGACCGGCGGCTTTGAGAGCCTCGATATTGCGGACTGTGCCTGCGGCATAGACCACATGATCGTTCTCGACGCGGGGACCCTCGTGGTCGACCTCCTCGGCATTGGGCGCTATGACCTCGCCGCAGACGTCGCCGACGATCTCCAACACGCGGCGATAAGAGTCTATTGCGTCGTCGGTATTCTGCGGTGCGTAGTCGTAGACGGCGGCATCGGCGAAATTGCGCTCTTTTAACTCGATGATCTTACGCATCAGCGGGTGCGAAAGATGATACTGTAAATCCTTGTTATCTGAAAAAAAGTTTGCCATTACTTCGAATTTTGCTTGTAATACTTAATCATCTTGGGAATCACCTCGTTGACATCGCCCGTTATGGCGTAGTCGGCGATTTTGTTGATCGGGGCGGCCGGATCGGTGTTGATCGAGACGATCATGGCCGAGCCGTCCATGCCGGCGGTGTGCTGTATCTGACCCGAGATACCGCATGCGATATAGAGTTTGGGGCGAACCGTGACACCCGTCTGTCCGATCTGACGCTCGTGCTCGGTGAAGCCGGCATCGACGGCGGCACGCGAGGCGCCCACCTCGGCGCCGAGCACATCGGCCAGCTCGTGTACAAGGCGGAAGTTCTCCTTCGATCCCAAGCCGTAACCACCCGCCACGATGATGCTTGCACCTTTAATGTCGATCTTGCGCTCCTCGATGTGACGCTCGACGATGCGCACAGCCAAGTCGGTATCCTTGATCATGGGACGCCAGTCGATCTCGCGCACCTCGCCTGCGGCCGGTGTGGCCTGCGGCTCCTTGCGCATCACGCCCTCGCGGACGGTAGCCATTTGGGGACGGTGATCGGGGTTGACGATCGTGGCGATGATGTTGCCGCCGAAGGCCGGGCGAATCTGATAGAGCAGATCGGAATACTCCTTGCCCGTCTTGGGATCCTTGTGCTCGCCGATGACCAACTCGGTGCAGTCGGCCGTAAGACCGCTATGCAGAGCCGACGACACGCGCGGAGCGAAGTCGCGACCCACGGGCGTAGCGCCGAAGAGAACGATCTGCGGCTTCTGCTGCTCGATAAGGCCTACCATGACTGCCGTGTGGGGCAGCGTGCGGAACGGGGCGAAGATCTCGTCATCGGCAACCCATACGGTGTCGGCACCGTAGGCGGCCAACTGGGGGGCGAGCTGTTTCACATTCTTGCCGGCGACCACAGCTTCGAGCTTTACGCCCAGCGTCGTAGCCAGCTCGCGACCTTTGGTGAGAAGTTCCAGACTCACGTCGGCGACAGTCTGCTCCTCGACTTCGATATATACAAATACGTTATTCATAATCCTTGTTCCTCCAATATTTTATCCGAGCGTGTGGCTCGAAATGAGTTCAACCATCAACGATTCGATATCGGCATCGGCTGCCGTGTAGCGTTTGGCCTCCTTGGCCTGAAATACGACGTTCTCGATCTTCTTCACCTTGGTGGGAGAGCCGGCCAAGCCCAACTGCGAGGGATCGGGATCGACATCCGCTGCGGCGAACTCGACGATTTGCAGATAGGGACGCTCGGCCACGAACTTCTGAGCCTCGGGCGTGGCGGCTGCCAGCTCCGACGAGGCTAATGCGTACTTGAACTTCATGATACGCTTGGCGTTGCGGGGACGGCACTCGCCGGCCGAAGAGTTGACCGTTATGACGGCGGGCAGCGTCGAGACAACGACCTCCGTACCGCGCTCCAAGCGACGCTTAACGGTGATCTCCCTATCGTCGATCGACACCAACTGCTCGGCATAGGTGATCTGCGGCAGACCGAGTTTCTCGGCCACCTGAGGACCCACCTGCGCCGTATCGCCATCGATAGCCTGACGGCCTGCGACGATGATGTCGGGCTGAATCTTGCGCAGTGCGCACGACAGAGCATACGACGTGGCCAACGTATCCGAGCCTGCAAACTCGCGACCCGAGAGCAGGTAACCGCCGTCGGCGCCGCGGAACATGGCCTCGCGGATAATGTCGGCCGCACGCTGCGGACCCATCGTCAATATGTGTACCGTGGCTCCTCCGATGCGATCCTTCATTTGGAGCGCCATTTCGAGAGCGTTCAAATCTTCGGGATTGAAGATAGCGGCAAGAGCGGCACGGTTGACCGTACCCTCAGGAGTCATGGCGTCTTTGCCCACATTACGCGTATCGGGCACCTGTTTGGCCAAGACTACGATTTTCGTTATTTTTTCCATTTCCAAATATGTAAATATTTTGTGTTTCCTGCTTTGAGTCGGTAACCCCAACAAAGGGTTATGACCTGCCAAAGATACTATTTTTCGGTGAAATACATATAATAAATGCGAATTTTTCGACACCATGAATATTCACCAATCTAATTATCAACAACATAATAAATTGGTAAAATACGGAAATCGACGCCCTCCCGACGTCTGCGCGCGGTATGGCCTGCGGCTGTGCCGGAATGACCGGGCGGAAAAGAGATTGCCAAATGAGATTCTCACGTCGCGCTACGCGCTCCTCAGAATGACAGAGCGGTGAAAATAATCGTCCCCAACCAGATTCTTCGCTTCACGTTGTTACGCTCAGAATGACAGGGTGCAAAGCCCCGCAATGTCACTCCGAGGAGCGTGCTTGCACGCGACGTGGGAGTCTCGGCACTCGACAGCGGAAATTATCGTCCTCAACCAGATTCTCACGTCGCGTTTTTCAAACGCTCCTCAG
>CAZEXJ010000244.1:0-2538 GCA_964516585.1 uncultured Alistipes sp. | reverse complement strand
AGCCGGTACAGCTTCCACCCTTAAAGGTTCCTCATGGTACAGGAATAGGATCGACTTTTTTTCTTCTCAAAATAGGGTCTCATATACACCTCACCATGTAGCCTAGAATGTCTTTGGGTTTTGAGACTCTTGCCTTTATTTCCTGAGGGAAAATATAGATATTTAGTAAGTACAGCAGTTATATTATGTAAACTATGTTAGTCTTAGAAACATCAGATGTTTTCACTCATTTGTAGGTCCTGTATGTTATATAGACGCATGAACTAATGTATGTGCATATGCAGCGGGCGATCCTCCGGAGCGACGCCCGGATTCGTACAGCGCAGCGTGAAGCCCTTCGACATATTGATCGTATTCTGGATGTAGTAGATCTTCTTGGGTTCCAACTCGAAGATAGTACCCTCGGGATATTCGTTGTTGGTCATGTAGTTGGCCAGCATCGTATCGATGCGGGCGGCCTTGAGCTCCTTGGCGCGCGAGTTGACGTCGTTCTCGTCGTACCAATCCTCCCACTTCAGCACCACGGGATCGATCGGATCACCCTTCATACGGACGTTCACGGTGTTGTACATACTGTCGTAGTAACGCTTGACATTCGTATTGAAGCCGTTCACCGTATAGGAACAGTTCGGCTGCAGACCGGTGACTTCGATGTAGCCCTGGTCTTTGTAGTCGGCGAAGTTGAACTCGGCCCCCGGAGCGTCGGGGTTGTCGCCCGTCGGGGCTACGACCACCTTGTTGACCACATACTCGCCGTTCTCGTCCAACTCGAACTTCTCGGGCGAAATCTTGCGGTTGGTCAGCGACCAGCGGATACGCATCTTATCCTTGGTCACGTTCTCCACCCAGAACACGTCGGGGATAGCGTAACGATTTCCGGTCTTGATCTCCAAATAGTCATTGGGGTGAGCGCCGTCGCCGTAACCGTTCCACCTCGAGTGGAAACCCTCACCGCGCTTCGAGAGCGTCTGGATGGCAAAACGGAAACCGCAACTGTACTGCATATCGTCGAAACGGAATTTCAGCACTTCGGGGCCCAGAACCGTGTCGACCAAGCAGTCAACCGGATTTTCGAAGTTACGACCTTGTATGATGGCCTTGAGGCGATAGCCGGCGCATCCTTCGACGCCGTACCACTCGACCTGAATATCGTTGACTGTACCCTCGACAACGCCGCAATAGTGATTGGCCGTGCCGCCCGGGTTGCCTTCGGTGTTGCCGTCGCCACCGCTGCCGTACCCCATCTTGTAGGAACGGAATATGGTCATCGGCTCGCGATACAGGCTGTCTTCACCTCCCTCCACCGCTTCCTCGTCGTTCGAGCAGGCTACCATACCGGCAGCGCAGCAGAAAGTCAGCAGCAGCGCTAAAAATTTATTTCTTTTCATAGTTTGTTGCTTTCAGTTGTTATACGTTTATCAATAGCCGTAGTAGTTCTTGTACGAACCCTTGCTCATGTTCACCACTTTCTCGGGGATGGGCAGAATGTAGCGTACTACCGGAAGGGCCTCGGGTGCCACCTCCCAAAGATTGGGCTTGGGTTCGCCACCGAACTCGTCGCCGGTGATGTAGCCGCGCAGCGAGTAGCAGCACTTGGGGTCGGGCATCGATTCGTCATTGGCAAGACCGGCAAAGAAGTTGGCCTGACTCCAGATGTCGTCACCCGGAGCTTCAATCCACTCGCCGTTCTCATCCTTGAGCTTCGGTTGGTCCGAGGCGCTCATCCAGTTCAGCGGGTTGAGCACTTCGAGTGCGGGCATCGACTTTGCAACGGGCATCGAACCGAACTTCGTGTAGTCGTAGCCCGGGTTCACGTCCACTTTGCGGTAGAAGATCTCGGTCGGGTAGATTCCGTCGAAGTCTTCCCAATAGAACGCGTCGCCGCCGACAGCCAGTGCGGCGCCGTAGTACTTGTAGAACTCGTCGCGGATCACCTCGGCGTACTTGTTCCAGCGAACTAAGTCGCGCCAGCGCAGACCCTCGCCGCCGAACTCGCACTTGCGCTCGTCCATGATCAGCTTGAAGAAGGACTCCTTGTCGCCGGCTGCGGCTACGTATGCATCCACATTCTCGGCGTGGGTCTCGGGCAGGAAGGCACGGCGGCGAACCGTCTTGAGGGCCTCCTGTGCTTCGGCCGTCGGGCCGTTTTTAACCTCGTTGGCAGCCTCGGCATACATCAGCAGCACATCGGCATAGCGCATATAGGGGAAGCCGATACCATCGTTGCCGGTGCTCATCGGGCCCATGGCCACGCTCTCGTCCTGCCACAGTTTCGACCACTTGCCGCAGAACGACGTGAAGGCGTTGGAACGGAATACGGCCGCACCTGTGTTGTCGTAGCCCCAGAGGGGTATCATGTAGTTGCGGCGAAGGTCGCCGTCAGCAAACTCCCAGCGGTAGAAGATATTCAGACCGAACGAACCCCCGCACTTGCCCCACACGTGAGGCGTCTCACCGTCGAGATCGGCGGCCGACGGGCCCCAGGTGTAACCGACCGAACCGTTCTGTGTCTTGGTGAACGGAATCTCGAAGATCGGG
>CAZEXJ010000243.1:0-2360 GCA_964516585.1 uncultured Alistipes sp. | reverse complement strand
CAGCGCGAGCGAGATGTTCTGCACGTCGGTGATCCCGCTGCTGGGTTCCCACCCTTCGAGATAGGTCTCGTTGAAGTGGTCCACCTCGCAGCCGGTGCACATCAGCGCAGCTGCCGCGAATGTCAAAAGCGATTTGATGATATTCTTATTCATAACGGTTTCTGCGATTAGAAGTTAATTTTCAGTCTTACGGAGATGCGACGCCCCAGCGAATACATCACGGCATAGGCATTCTGCCAAATACCCGGGGATTGGGCTGCGTACTGTGCCTCCGTGATGTAGTAGTAGTTGAAGAGGTTGTGTACGTTGCAGTAGACCGTTGCGCGGGTCTTGCCGATGTTGAAGCCGTAGCTGGCCGAAAGATCGAACTGGTTGCCCCACGGAATCTTCCACGGATCCTGCACCTCGACTTTCGAGTTGAGATCGATTGAACTCATGCTGAAGTAGCTTTCGGCGTAGTGGTTGGCATAGACGTTCCAGTCGGCGCTCAAGCGCAGCCCCTTGATCGGACGGACGGTTACGCCCAGCGCTGCGGTCGTTTGAGCCGAACCGCCCACCTTGGTGCCTTTCTGAATGAGGTCGATATAAGCGTGGTCTTCAGCCAAAATGCCCGAAGCGACGGTTCCCCTTTTATCGGCCAGCGGTTGACCTTGCGCGTCATAAAGGTAGCCGCGCGAGTCGCTGTCGCAAATCCAGTCGCCGAGCGAAACCATACCGTTGACATCCAACCAGCGGTTGGGACGCAGCGCGAAGTCGAATTCGATACCCATGTGGCGGGCATCGACGCCCATCAGGTTCAGACGGCCGTATTCGTCGTTGCTCAACAGCACGGATTTCACCGTGGTGTTGTCGATCTTGTTCATCCACAGCGTGTAGTATCCGTTGAGGTTGGCCGAGAAGATGCCCGAACGGAAACCGTAACCCAATTCGACCGAGAAAGTCTCTTCGTTCTTCGCATCGTCGTTGTGGGCATGGCTCGTAGTGCTGTTGAGGAAGACACCGCGTGAGAAGAACGGTGCACGGCTGAAGTAACCGATGTTGGCGAAGATATTCGATTTGGGCGTTACGTTGTAGTTGACACCGCCCTTGACCGTGTAGCCGATGTAGTTGTAATGGGGCGATTCGGCGTGTGCCTTGTCGTAGTAGAAACGGTCGTAACGCCAGTTGCCCGTGTTCGAAACCGAACCCGAAACGAACGCATTGATCTTTTTCTTCGACCATTCGAGTTGGGCGAAGACGCCTTCCGAATGGATGTGGCCGTCGTAGTCGCGGTAAACGACGTCGCCGACGCCCAATTTCTCATATTTCCAGTTCGGATCAGCGGCTGCGGCGTTGTCGGCGACCTTGACGTTTTTACGGTCGCTGTCGTCGATGAAGTAGGCGCCGTCGTAGAGGTCGATGATCTCGTTGGTGTGCGTGGCAACGTAGTAGCGAACGTCCACACCGGCCGAGAATTCCAGCGACGGGGTGATCTGATTCGTGTAGGTCGAGAGCAGACCGTACCACATGTGCTCGTTGATCGAGTTGGACATCACCATTTTGGCACCGTCGGTGCTGGCGGCGTTCAATTCCTGCACCTTGTCGTAGGCGAACGTACCGTCGGGATTGAGGAACGTGGTGTTCAGCTCGCCATTGGTCGTCGGATTCCAGGCCGAACGATCGGCCGAAGTGCGACCCTGGCCCGAATAACCGCCGCCGCGGCCAATCGACATGTAGAGCGCCGTGGAGAGCGACGACTTGTGGTCGATCTGCCACTGGTGGGTCAACGAAATCTGCGGTTTGTGGTACTTGTTGAACATCGACGTGCGCTGGTGCCCGTAGCGATCGAACCCGTAGGCGGGATTGTAACGATACATGTCTTTTTCGCCCATGAACCCTTTGGCTTTCTCCCACTCGGCGATCGTCAGACCCGCATAGATCATTTTACGCTGGTAGTGCTCCTGCGGCGAACCGAAGGCGGTCAGCGACAACTGGTGCCGCGCGTTGATGCGCTTCGAGACGTTGACGAACCAAGCGTAGGATTCGAAGTTGGTGCCCTGGACGTACCCGTCGCCCCAACGTTTCGCTCCCAGCACCGACATCGACCAGCCGTTTTTGGTCAAACCCGTCGAGAGGCTGAACGAGAGCGAGTACTCGCCGTAGGCGCCGACCCCGAACGAAGCCGTACCGCCGCGTTTCGATTCGATGCCCTTGGTTACGATATTGATCGAACCGCCGACCGAAGGCGATGAGATCTTCGAGGCACCCAAACCTCGCTGTACCTGCGTGCTGCGGACGATCTCCGAAAGGCCCCAGTTGGACCAGTAGACACCGCCCCATTCCATGTCGTTCACCGGAATACCGTTGACCATCATGGCCAC
>CAZEXJ010000242.1:0-4826 GCA_964516585.1 uncultured Alistipes sp. | reverse complement strand
TAGAGACTCCCACGGTCGGAGCTGCGCTTCTCCCTCGGAGTGACATATAAAAAGATACTCCCGCTTGGCAATACCAAATAAATTTGGCATTACGCTCACTTATTCTTATCTTTGACAGACTGTATAAAACCTGAATCTATGAAACGAATCCTTCTCTTGATCTGCTTGGCAGCATGCGTCACGGCGCTATCGGCACAGACAACCGTCTACCTTACGCAGAGCGACATCGGCTACACCGATTCGGCAGATCCCTATGCCGCCGAGCGCTGCAAGCTCGACGTCTACTATCCGCAAGATGCCTCGGGATGTCCCGTAGCGGTGTGGTTTCACGGCGGAGGACTCACCGGCGGCAATAAATCGATCCCCGAACAACTCCGCGAGTGCGGCATTGTGGTGGTTGCGGTCAACTACCGCCTCATGCCGAGAGTCTCTATCGAGGAGTGCATCGACGATGCCGCTGCGGCTGTGGCGTGGACGTTCCGCCATGCGGCGGAATACGGCGGCGACGCACACAAAATATTCGTCGCAGGCCACTCGGCGGGCGGGTATCTTACATCGATGATCGGCTTGGACAAGAAGTGGTTAGCCAAGTATGGCATCGATGCCGACTCGATAGCGGCGCTCATACCGTTCAGCGGTCAGGCCATAACGCACTTTGCGCACCGCCAATTGCAGGGCATCGAGGCTACGCGCCCCACGATCGACTCTCTGGCGCCGCTCTATCATGTGCGCGCCGACGCTCCGCCACTGATCATAATATCGGGCGACCGCGAGTTGGAGCTTTACGGGCGTTACGAGGAGCAGGCCTACTTCTGGCGCATGATGAAGCTCACCGGCCACGAGCATACCTACCTCTATGAACTCGACGGCTTCGACCACGGCCAAATGGCCGCACCGGCATTCCACATACTCAAAAGCCACATCAGACGCATAGCCGCAGACTCCGGCAAGGAATAACAGACGAAAGGGCTGCCTTAGTGGATAGGCAGCCCTTAGTCATTGCGGCGCGGAGGTTCAATCCGCCTCCTCTGCGAACATATCCTTGACGTCGTTCCACGCGCAGTCGTTCTCCGACGGCTCGATGCCGAGCAGATAACACATTATGATATACATGTTGAGGTTCTGAAACTGCCGCTGTTCGTAGCCCTTGCGGAACATGGGTCCCGAGGCGTAAAACACCATGTGCATGTCGCGGTCGAACGGGTTGAAGCCGTGCGCGCCGCCGCTCGGCAAACGTTCGCGATCGGTGCAGTCGACCGTCCAGCCCGTATCGGGCAGCACCAGCAGATTGGTTATGCGGTTTTTGTTGCTGCCGTAGTGGAACTCCTCGGGCATGGAGTCGCGCTTGTAGACCGTGATGTGATCGACTGCCGATAATGCGGCGACAGCCTCGTCTATGTAGTCCTCGTCAACCTCTATGCCCAACGGACGGCCATTCACCACGCGCACTACGCGGCTGTCGTCGAGTTTGCCCTTGAGGTTGATATAACGATCGGGCGACAGTGCCGCCATGCCGTGGTCGGCCGTTACGATGAAGTTAATGCGATCGAACACGGGCGAGCGTCGTATCTCGCGGAAGAAGTAGCCCAACACCGTATCGATATACTCGATCGTCGGCAGCACCTCGTCGGAATCGGGACCGTACTTGTGCAGCACGGCATCAGGCTCCTCGAAGTACCACATCACCAAATTGGGAATACGGCTGTCCTCAGCCTCGCCGCACATACTCCTTACGACCATGTCGGCACGCTCGTAATACGACGGCTCCTTGGAATAGAGCGTCCATATCGAGGCCTGCCTGCCGCCGATCTCCACGTCGCTGCCCGGCCACATGTAGATGTGCGCCACACCGCCCTGTCGTTCGAGCGTATTCCAAATGGGATCGCCTCCCCAGAAGTCGGGCGTCCGCGTATCCGACATGCGGAATACCGACATGTCGCGCCCCAATGAACGGTCGTAGAACCCGTTGTTCACGATGTTGTGATGATCGGGATGCAGGCCGGTGGCCATGGAGTAGTGGTTGGGGAATGTATTGGCGGGAAACACGGGATAGGTCTCGGCGTAAACGCCCGCACGCCGCAGCGAATCGAGTGTCGGAGTGTTGCATCGGTCGGCCAAATCCCAGCGGAACGCATCCATCGACAAAACGATGACATAACGCTCGTCGCCGGTGCCCTCCGACGCGCTTTGCGCACGCGCCGCGCCCGACAAGAACAGCGCTAACAATAAACATAGGGCAACTGAAAATCTCTTCATGATAAACGGATATTTAAGTAACGGCTTTACATTTTCCGCATACAAAGGTAGGTAAAAATCCGTTTCGTCGCAACGGCAGGCGGGGAATAATGGCGCCGCTATCGGATTCGTTTATGCCGCGATAAAAACTTATGATCGCAAATTGTTGCCGGCGATGTAAAATTGTCTTACATTTGTCAAGAGCTAATAAAACAGGATAAACCCTTAAAAATTGAATTTATGAAAGAGCTAAAAGGAACACGGACTGAGCAGAACCTCCGCGAGGCATTCGCAGGAGAGTCGCAGGCGCGCAACAAATACACCTACTTCGCCTCGAAGGCCAAGAAGGAGGGTTATGTGCAGATAGCCAAGATATTCGAAGCCACGGCCGCCAACGAGAAAGAGCATGCCGAGATATGGTTCAAACTGCTGGGCGGCATCGGCTCGACGGCCGAGAACCTCGCTGCGGCTGCCGAGGGCGAGAACTACGAGTGGACTGACATGTACGACTCGTTCGCCAAGACAGCACGCGAAGAGGGCTTCGACGACATAGCCCTGCTCTTCGAGCAGGTGGGCGAGATAGAGAAGGAGCACGAGATGCGTTACCGCAAGCTGCTCGCCAACGTCGAGGGCGGATTGGTATTCTCGCGCGACGGCGACATGATATGGCAATGCTCGAACTGCGGACATATCCACGTTGGCAGGCAGGCTCCCGAGGTATGCCCCGTATGCGCGCACCCGCAGGCCTACTTCGAACTGAAAGCCGAGAACTATTGACCGCGACCGCCACAAGGCGAGGTATAGTTATTGCAAGCCCTGCTCCTCTTCGGCGGAGAGGGCTTGTTGCAAACATGGCTTTCGACAACAGCCTGTCACTCCGAGGGCGGGGACTTGGATCGCTTTGCTCCGGGTGGGGCGTTGGAGGGTTGTCGTGAATTCCGAATATCGCTTTGGACGCTTGGGATGTCATTCTGAGGAGCGTTCGAAGAACGCGACGTGAGAATCTCAACGCATGGGAGCATTTTCGTTTGAGATTGCCACGCCTCGCTGCGCTCGGCTCGCAATGACAGGGTACAGCGCCCCAGCCTCGGGCGGGGACTTAGGTCGCTTCGCTCCGGGTGGGGCGTGGAACGGTTGGCGGGTATCCCGAATATCGCTTTGGACGCTTGGGATGTCATTGCGAGCCGAGCGCAGCGAGGCGTGGCAATCTCTGCCGTGGACGAGATTCTCACGTCGGCCTGCGGCCTCCTCAGAATGACACAGCGGGGACGAGATTCTCACGTCGCGTTCTTCGAACACTCCTCAGAATGACAGCTTGCAGCGCCCCTCCCTGTCACTCCGAGGGAGCGCGCGGAAGTAGAATAGTATTTTCATAGGAAAAAGATATGGAGATTATCGGTATTATAGCAACACCGTTTTTAGGTACATTGGCGGGTGCGGCGTTCGTGCTGTTTGCGCGGGGCAAGATGTCGGGCATATTACAAAAGAGCCTGTTGGGTTTCGCCTCGGGAGTTATGGTGGCGGCATCGATATGGTCGCTGCTCCTGCCGGCTTTGGAGATGTCGGCGGATATGGGGTCGGCGGCATGGATACCGGCGGCCGTAGGCATCGCGGCGGGCATGCTGCTACTGTTGCTGTTGGATAATTTGATTCCGCACCTGCATATCAATTCGACGGAGCCTGAAGGTATGAAGACTCGTTTAGGACGTTCGTCGATGTTGGTATTGGCCGTGACGCTGCACAACATACCCGAAGGCATGGCCGTCGGAGTGGTGGCGGCAGGAGCCATGGCCGGCGATGTATCGATCACAATGGCGGGCGCCATGGCTCTGTCGATGGGCATGGCCATACAGAACATACCCGAGGGGGCTATCATCTCGCTGCCGCTGCGGGCGGAGGGCAATACGCGGCTGCGCTCGTTCCTCTGCGGAGCCTTGTCGGGCGCAGTCGAGCCTGTGGCCGCCGTGGCGACGATATTGCTGATCGACCGGATGCTGCCGCTGATGCCATACCTGTTGTCGTTGGCCGCAGGCGCGATGCTGTATGTCGTAGTGGAGGAACTGATACCCGAAGCGCAGCAGGGTCGCCACTCCAATGTGGGAACCATAGCATTCGCCGTCGGCTTCATCGTGATGATGATTCTCGACGTGGCCTTCGGGTAGCGATGACAAAAGGGATGTCACTCCGAGGTGCGTTTGAAGCATTTTGTCTGTCATTCTGAGGAGACCGCAGGCCGACGTGAGAATCTGGTTGGGGAAGATTATTCCCGTTGTCGGGTGTTAAGATTCTCACGTCGTGTTCTTCGAACACTCCTCAGAATGACAGTTTGCAACGCCCCGCAATGTCATTGCGAGCCGAGCGTAGCGAGGCGTGGCAATCTCAAACGGGAATGCTCCCATACGTTGAGATTCTCACGTCGCAACTGCGTTGCTCCTCAGAATGACATGTCGGTGGAAATAGCGTCCCAAGCGCACCTATTTTTTTCGTCAAAAGCGGTATTATACCACGCGACGACAGAGTGAGGCGATGGGCTGTACTGGCGTACTGCCCATTGCCGAACGACGAGGAGCGGCAGTAGAATGCCGCTTTTC
>CAZEXJ010000241.1:0-6222 GCA_964516585.1 uncultured Alistipes sp. | reverse complement strand
AATGCGGTTTGCACGAAGCCTATCAGCAGATTGGCCGCATCGCGCTGGCTCAAACCCTCGATCTCTCTTCGCAGAACCGGATAGAGCTGCTCTTTGACGTGCGTGCTCAACGGGGTTCGGGCATACACCTCGATGGGGCATGCCGGATAATCGTTTAAAAAGTCGCACAAATTTTGATCCATACATACGGGGGCATCTAACAGCGGATCGATTTTGGAGGCGAACTTGCCGCAGGAGGTCTCCTCGACGGGCAGATCGGGCAGCTCGGGCATATACATCGACATGGCGCGCTCGCCGGGGAAGGAGGCTTGGCAGAGATATGTCGTGCGGTCGTTGTAATCCCCGTCGACAAGATAGAAGTTATCGTCGTCGATCGTATAGTATCCACATGAATATATCTGCGTCTTCGATGCTGCCAAAGGCAGCAGATGTCCGTCGGCAGTGCGTGCCAACCTCATTTTATAGCCCGACTGAACCATGATATAGGTCATGTAGAGCCTCTGCATGTCGGCATTGTCGTATCGCGCTTCGGACAAGGCCTTGACGAAGAGGAGGTATGCCCAGTCGCACAACCGCATATCTTCTCTTGCCGAGAGACAGTCGGCGACGGTCGGCTCGCTCCGTCCGTCGGACAACGCCGTCCACAGATCGGCAATCGACTCCTCGTCGGCCGATTGCAGCGACAAGTCGTCGTCGCCGCACACTCTGACGCTGCACGAACGGCCGTAAAAATCGAATCGCAAATCGCTGCACCGAAGGCCTGCCGGTTCGGAATAGGGCGGCGTCGGAGGCACAGGCTCATCATCGGGATCCTCTGTGCGAACCTCGCCGAGAGGCAGCTGCCCGGGATCGGCGCCGAGCGTCGGGTCGTACACGACAGGATCGGGCGGAGAGGGCAGTGCAACGGGTTCGACTCCCCTCTCCAACCGGAACTCGCTCCATGCGCGGCGCATGAATTCGGCATAGTCGGCATTGGCCTTGTCGATGAACTTTTTGTAATCCTCCCTGCTCCGGGCGATAAACGATTCGCAGTCGCGATATGCCTGCGAAACAAATTCGTCGTAGGTGCGGCTGTCGGTTACGCTCTGCGCGAAACAGTCGGCAGCCAAGCCGAAGAATAGTATGGCGAGAAACTTATTTTTACACATAAAAAGTTAATTGTCAAAAGGTAAAACCTAATCCAATGTTAAACTCTATGAAGTTGTAGGGGTGTTTGAATGTGCCCCATTCGCTTTCGTGGTCGACAAAATCGTGGAACGGTCGTTTGGGACGCGGTGCAATCTTGTTTATAAACGATTGATAGTCGATAACATCGTCGGGGAACATGTCGAAAAGACAGCCCCATGTAAGTACGTACACCGTAGAGCGCCATGCCCCCTTGATCATGTGCAGCAGCATGTCGCCGGTGTAATATCCAACCGATCCCAACCATATTGCGGGCATGGTTATGCCCGCCGAAAGGCGAACGCGTCGTCCCAAGTTAAAGACATATCCCAATTCGAAATCGGCGCTCCGGAATCTGCTGTCGGCATTGTAATATACCGCATCGGCAAACTGCGCGATATGTTGACGATGTCCGTATCCGAAGCCGGCATAGGGGCCTCCGAAGCGGCCGATGCGGATCTGTACGCCCGCCGTTGCCGACATGGCGGAATACCGCTCCTCGATACCGGTCAGAGCTTCGTATTGCTCCTCCGGCAGCGGGTTGTCTTTGACGAAGCCTCCGTTGAATGTCGATGTGTATTTCACGTATGGTGCGACCCGGTTTCTCCTGAATATTACCATGCCGCCGTAACCCAGTGTCGACGACGAGTAGGTGAGCTGCGGAATAACGGAGATGCCTGCCGGTCCGCGTTTTCGCGGATAGGGGTAGGAGAAGCTGTTGTCCGTCCCCGCACCCACATCGATTTGCTCGGTGCGGTTTTTGTCGTATCCGTTGATCGTCAAACGGTAACGGCCAATGGGCACCTGCTCCGACATGCCGCTTTGCAGCGAACGTTCGACCACTAAATCGGGATCGCTGACGAACTCTTTGTTGTTGATCGTTATATCGGCCGATTGCGACCTTTCTCCCTTTATGTAGACGCTGATATCGGCCTTCTCGCGGAAATCGAACGTCGGGATCTCCTTTTCGCGCGCCAGATCGATCGCGCGATGCAGCGTGCGGCCTCCGTATTCGGCCTCTATGTTATGATATTCGGCCGTCAGACGGCGCTCCAACGGGGCATATCCCGCCGCGGTGCCGTCGATGCGGATAGCGGCGCCGCGCGGTATCGACTTTATGGTGTAGTCCTTGTAGGCCACTCCCGTGCGGTTGAGCGATATTATGCGCCGGCTTGCGGGCAGATTGTCTACATATCGGGGATCGTAGGTCACCTCGCCGTCGTCGCGCATACACTCGATGCCCACCGTGATGTCGTTGCGCAAACCCTCCATATACAACAGCACCTGACCCCGGTCGTCGGTCACGCTGCGCGGCATATATCCGTTGCCGCAATTGAGAGTAATGTTCTGTGCCGGGCTTCCGCAATAGGTGCATTGCAGCGTTATCAGATAGGGATAGTTGCTCTGCTGCTGCTCTATTTTGAGGACTTTCACATCGAATAGCCCCAATATGCGGTTGATGTTGGATTCGATCCACAGCCCCGCATCGTCGTTCTCTATTTCGACTGCGGACATCTCTTTTGGGAAGTCGATATACGGATTCTGCTTGACGACGGTGTAGGCACAGCAGTAGAGATGCAGCGCCTCGGACATGTCGCCGCGCCGCTCGGCCGCATAGGCTGCGATTATATAATCCTTAACGCTCGACGAAAGTTCCTCCTTCAACGATATGATGTCGTTTTTGTCGACATATGCGAATACGATCGTTTGGTTGCGTTTGGATACTTCGAGAGTCTTTATGCTTTTGAATATGGCCGATGTACGTATCTCCGAATGACTCTCGAAATCTTCGGTCTGCTCCGTATAGCGGGTGTGCGATACGGTGCGTACTACGGCTCCGTTGATCTTGCGTGCGAGTTCCGACAGAGCCTGATCCAGCAGTTTTGCTTTGTCGAAAGACCGATCTTGGGGATTGCCCGCCGCCTCTGCCCATTCATATATATCGCTTCGCTTTATATCATCCATGAGCTGTTGCGCGGTCTGCTGCGCACGGACGCATACGGCTGCCAGCAGCGCCATAGTCGTCAATATTGCTCCGAGACAGGTTCTCATGATTGCGAATTGTTATGATACGGCGCCCCGGGCATGCGGAGTCGCCGTATCGCATGATCGATGTTATTGGCATAAATCCCTGACAAACGACTCGTTGATCCACTGAGTGATTTGATCGGCATACTTTGTCGCCCACTCCGACTCCTCCACGGCTCGTTTCAAAGCCCTGATATTGGCATTGTAAACCTCGTCGAAATCGATTAGATAGAAACGCTTAACATCATATTTGTCCGATTTGTTTTTGCGATAGAGCGTAATGGTCGGGCGCAACTCTCCGCCAACTTCCGCCACCAACAGACGTTCGTAGCCCTCCAAGAGATTGTCCACCTGCGAACCGTTTATATCCCGCAGCTCCGATACTGCCTTGCCCCTGACGGCGGCACGCGCTCTTCTGGCATATTCGTTTATCGTGGCATTGTCGACGATCGTTTTTGCCAGATTGACCGACACCTTGTCCTCCGCAATGTTGGTCAGCTCCATAAGGCTGCGTGTTTGTTTGTCGTACTCGTGATCGAAGAACGCCTTTTGCATCGTTCCGCTGCCCAGCAATAGCCAACCCTCCTTACGCGCTGCCTTGTAAGATACTTTGGCCTCCTTTTTCACATCGCGTTTCGAAACCTCTTTCTGGGCGAAAGATTGCGAGCTGCACAACAACAGCGTCGCCACAACAAATAACAGCTTTTTCATAATTGGTTTGAGTTATGCGCCTCGCAGTTCCTATCGGGGCATTAACAAAAGAAAGCGTGGAACTGAAATCCTATATTTTTTGGAAACAGGTTCTGGTAAAACCTTCATGGTTGAATAGGATACAATTCCACGCCACGTGATGTGACGTAGTAAATGTGCCTATCTTCACCATGAAAAAAATGTACCAGATTCGTTTCCTGAAGATAGAATTTACGCTTTCGCGTAAAAATATGTCACGCGGAACCGAAGTCCCACGTGACAAAAATACTAAAAAATATTTGTTTACATAATTATTCGCGATTAAAATCGGCCGGCCGGTGCGTTTTCCGTCTGCGGCATGCCGGCTGCTCAGAAATCGAACAATACAGCGATCGTTACCATGCCGTGCCGCAGCATGTGCTCGTAGGCCACGGCGATACTTATGCGTCCCGTGCCGACACCGGCACCGAGCATGCCGCCGACTCCGATCCTGTCGGCATTGCGCAGACCGATGTCGGCGCCTATGCGCGACAGCATATATATGTCGGCTCGGCCTATTTCGGGAAAGTGCCACCGCAATTCGGCATACAGCGGCAGCACGACGACCCGTTCGCGGTGATAACCTTCGAGCGAATATGCCGTCGGGGCATCGTGTACGCGCTTAGCCCCCACGGTCAGCCCCGTGCCCGCACCGACGAACAACATGCCGCCTATCAGTTTGCCGTGCGAGGAGGTCAGCCTGCCCGCCACGAAACGGCTGCCCGCGCCGACGCTCAATGCAATGCACCCGGCATACCGGTCACTCATCGCCGGCGAGAGGCTCTCGGCCGGCATGTGTCTTCCGGTCGGCATGCCGCTCTCGGCCGGCATGTCGCTCTCGGCCGGCGTGTGTCTTTGAGTCAGTGTGTCGGTTATAGGCTGCTGCGCCGCCGCCCCGCACGTCATCGACACGCATATCGCCACAGCAATGCAGATGTATGTCGTTTGCAGATATTTCATTGTGCATCGAACTCTGCAAAATCCGTGTCGTTTTGGAAATCTGCGACAGGAGTTTTCGTCTTCTCACGCCGTCCGTGCATCCCGCTTCGCCGGTCGCTCCGAGGAGCGTGCATTGTCCCCACTATGTCATTCTGAACGGAGTGTAACGAAGTGAAGAATCTGATTTTGGGAGATAAGACTTATCGTTCATAAAATGAGATTCCCACGGTCGGGCTATGCCCTCCCTCGGAATGACAGGACGGTGGGAATAGTCTTCCCACACCAGATTCTCACGTCGGCCGCAAGCGTCCTCCTCAGAATGACATGGTACAACACCCCACAATGTCACTCCGAGGAGTGCGTTAGCACGACGTGGGAGTCTCTTGCGAAAATACTCCCATGTGTTGAGATTCTCACGTCGCGTTTTTCAAACGCTCCTCAGAATGACATGTCGGTGGGAATAGTCGCCTAAGCGCCACCCCTTTTTCGTCAAAACGCCGCAGATGCGACAAGGCGCGGCAGTAGAATGCCGCTTTTCACGGAAAAGAGAGAAAAAAATCACCCGGACAGGTCGTACTCGGCGTACTGCCTGTTCGGGCGATTGACTGTGCGGCAGCGCAGGCTGCCTCTTCGTGCAACTTACGTCGGGCGCGTTGCGGCGGGGATTAAGCGTACTTGAACGTAGCCTCGTCTGAAACGGTCAGCTTCTTGCGACCCTTGGCGCGACGTGCTGCCAAAACCTTGCGGCCGTTGGCGGTAGCCATTCTCTGACGGAATCCGTGCTTGTTGATTCTCTTGCGGCGAGAAGGCTGGAAAGTTCTTTTCATTGCCATAGTTGTATCGTTTTTTATTGTTTTATTGTCTAATCGATAGTCGCAAAAGCACACTATGCGGACTGCAAAGGTACAACGATTTTTCATAAATCCAAAAAAAAATTCATTTTCTTGCACGTTTTCTTGCCTCGGCATAGGCAGAACGGGTTTGGCGGAGGATGTGGCGATATTTCGCCGCCGAAAGATCGGCGTTAACATAAAAATTGCTATCTTTGCACGTTATATATGTTGTGATGAAATTCGAACTTCTACATACACTCGGCGACAGCCGCGCCCGTGCCGGTCTGCTGCACACCGATCACGGCGATGTGCAGACCCCCATATTCATGCCCGTGGGCACGGCCGCCGCAATGAAGGGCATATTTCACCGCGATCTGCGCGAGGAGGCGCATGCACAGATTATTTTAGCCAACACCTACCACCTCTACCTGCGTCCGGGCATGGATATAATCGAGCAGGCCGGGGGTGTACACCGCTTTTCGGCGTGGGATGCCCCCATGCTGACCGACAGCGGCGGTTTTCAGGTATT
>CAZEXJ010000240.1:0-2941 GCA_964516585.1 uncultured Alistipes sp. | reverse complement strand
CATGTTCTTTGCCGACGTGCGCGATAACGTGTGGGTCGATGCTGCGTTTCGCGGTATGCGGCCGGCCGTGGTGGCTCTGATCGTGGCTCCGATAGTCGGACTCGTGCGCGGCATGCCGGCCGTGTTGATAGCCGTGGCGGCGGCGGTGGCCGCTGCCGTATGGTATTGGGGCTTTTCTCCCGTGTGGCTGCTGCTTGCCGGAGCTGCGGCGGGCGCGCTGTGGGCGGCGTATGCAGGAAAGGAGGTGAAGCGATGATCTGCATGTTGTGGCAGCTGTTCGTCAGTTATCTCAAAATCGGATTCTTCGGCTTCGGCGGCGGCTATGCCATGCTGTCGCTCATACAGAACGAGGTGGTCGAACAACACGCATGGCTGACGGCCAACCAGTTTGCCGATATCGTGGCCGTGTCGCAGATGACACCGGGTCCGATAGCCATAAATTCGGCCACGTATGTGGGTTACGAGGTGGCCGGCGTGTACGGCTCTATGGTGGCGACGCTGGCCGTGTGTCTGCCGGCGCTCACCATAATGATGCTCGCGACGAGGTTTTTCATGCGTCTGCACGACAATCGCTATGTTAAGGGGGTTGTACGGGGCATGCAGCCCGTGGTCATAGGCATGATCGGTGCGGCGGCCTTGCTGTTGATATTTCCGACGTCGGACGACGCGCGCAGCTTCATCGACGCATGGAGTTGGATACTGTTTGCACTGACGCTCTACGGCTCGATGCGCAAGGTCAATCCCATATTGTTGATCGTATTGTCGGCTGTGGCGGGCATATTGATCTACGGCGTGTTCTGACGCCGGCCGAACTCTATCGTTTCGATATGTACGCGGCTGCGGCATCGGCGATCTTCTCGCCGTCTAATGCCGCCGAGACTATGCCGCCGGCATAACCCGCCCCCTCGCCCGAGGGAAACAGACCATCGATCTCGACGTGCATCAGCGTGTCGGGGTCGCGCGGGATGCGCACGGGGGTCGATGTGCGCGACTCCACACCCACGACTATCGCCTCGTTGGTGACAAAGCCTTTCATGCGGCGTCCGAACGAAGCCAATCCGCTGCGCAGACTGCTCGACAGAGGCTCGGGTATCCATTGGTCGAGTCGCGAAGATACCAATCCGGGAATATATGATGTTCGCGGCAGAGAGTCGCTTTTGCGTCCTGCGACGAAGTCGCCCACGCGCTGTGCGGGTGCCACCTGTCGCTCGCTACTGTTGGCACGCGCCAGCTCCTCGAAATACTGCTGGTAGCGCAGGCCTGCCAGTTCGCCCCACTGCGCACGCAGATGAGCGTAGTCCTCTTCGCGCACCTCCGTCACTATGCCCGAGTTGGCAAATGCCGAGTTGCGTCCGCTGGGCGACATGCCGTTGACCACCGACTGTGCGGCATCGGTCATGGCCGGAACGATGAATCCCCCCGGACACATGCAGAACGAATATACGCCCCGCCCGCCCTCTTGACTGACGAGCGAATACGATGCCGCCGGGAGCCATTCGCCGCGCTCGGCGCGATGATACTGTATCGAGTCGATCAATGCCTGCGGATGTTCGATGCGTACTCCCATTGCAAAGGGCTTCGCCTCGACACGTATGCCCGACGAGTACAGCGTCTCGTAAATATCCTTGGCCGAGTGCCCTGTGGCAAGCACCACGGCGGCGCCCTCGATGAGAGTGTCGCCTACATAGACGCCCGTCATGCGTTTGCCCGCGACGCGAAATCCCGTGACCTTGTGATTGAACAGTATCTGTCCGCCCGCCTCGGTGATAGTGCGGCAGATGTTCGATATGATGCGCGGCAGCTTGTCGGTTCCGATGTGCGGATGCGCCTCGAAGAGTATGTCGGGATTGGCGCCGTGAAATACCAACACCTGCAACGCCTTGTTGTAATCGCCGCGCTTCTTGCTGCGCGTGAATAGTTTGCCGTCGGAGAATGTGCCTGCACCGCCCTCGCCGAAGGCATAATTGGAGTCGGGGTCGATCTCCTGATTGCGGTTGATCTTGGCTATGTCGTGCTTGCGCGACAATACCGATTTGCCGCGTTCGAGAATTATGGGTTTGTAACCTAACTCTATGAGTCTCAGTGCGGCGAACAACCCGGCAGGACCCGATCCCACGACGATGACCTCGGTGGCCTTGTCTACCTGCGGATAGTCGAAATGCACGGGCGCCGGTTGAGGCTCGTTGTCGATATAGAGTTCTATCGTAAGATTGACCTTGGGCATGCGCTGACGCGCATCGATCGACCGCTTGACTATGCGTGCCAATGCGATGTCGCTCTGCTTGACACCTATGCGCTGGGCTGCCAACGGTATGTAGAACTTATCGTTGGCGGATTGTTTCGGTGACAGTTGCAGAGTGATGATCTTTGGCATAACACAAAATTATATCTACAAAAATACGAAAAATAAAATAAATTGTCATATAACGGGGCTGTTTATAAAAAAATATTTACCTTTGCCGTTGATTTTCCGGTCGGTTTAGGCCGATCGACTATTATGCGGATATGGTGTAATTGGTAGCCACGTCAGACTTAGGATCTGATGCCGAGAGGCGTGGGGGTTCGAGTCCCTTTATCCGCACCGTTTACATGCGCGAACGACCGAGATTAACTCGGCCGTTTTCGTTTTGTCGTCTTGCCCCTGCCGAATCTCGTCCGCAGACAGAGATTGCCACCGCCTCGCTTCGCTTGGCTCGCAATGACAAGTCGCAACGCCCAACCATGTCACTCCGAGGAGCGTGCTTGCACGCGACGTGGGAGTCTCAACAGACGACAGAGGAAATAATCGTCTGCAAAAGAGGGATCAGTAGCTATTTCCGGTTGATGAAAGGTGACTTGCTAACCATATAATGCGTTTAGGCGGAAGATGAAGAAGGCTGTGTCTTTTATGCCGCGGAACTGGCGTCGCAGCTCTTTGATCTTAGCGTTGAACGATTCTGCG
>CAZEXJ010000239.1:0-2556 GCA_964516585.1 uncultured Alistipes sp. | reverse complement strand
GGTGAAATCGGTTCGATCCGCATCCGCGGTAACCGTTCGCTGAGCGCCGGCAACTCGCCGTTGTACGTTGTCGACGGAGTGCCCTTGAGCGCCGGCGGTATCGAAACGCTGAACCCGCGCGACATCGAATCCATCGACATTTTGAAGGATGCTTCTTCGACGGCCATCTACGGTTCGCGCGGTGCCAACGGTGTCGTTCTCGTAACGACCAAGCGCGGTAAGGTAGGCCAGTTCTCGCTGAACTACTCGGGTACGGTAACGATCGAAAAATTAAAAGATCTCTCGCCTGCCATGAGCGCCAGCGATTACATCACGTGGCGGCGTTGGGCCTACTACAACTCGAATACCAGCAAATATACTCCCGGCAATGAACCCAACCAAGCAAACGATCAGGTATTCTTCAGCGGCGATGAGTGGGCATTGGCCAATGTCAACAAAGGTTGGGTCGACGGTGTTTGGGACGGTTCGAAAGTAACCGATACCGACTGGGCCGGAATCGTAACACAAACAGGCTTAACACACGAACACACCTTGAGCGGTTCGGGCGGTACGGAGAATCTCCAGGGTTCTTTCTCGTTCGGTTATTTGAGCAACGAAGGAACGCAGAAGGGACAGGAATACCAGCGTTACAACTTCGCTTCGACGGTCGACGTAACTCCGAAATCGTGGTTCAAGATGGGTGCTTCGGTCAATCTTTCCTATACCGAGCAAGACTACGGCTTCTCGCGTACAGGTCAGAGTTCAAGTAGTGGCCCGACCGATATCTACGGTGCCGCCAAGGCTATTCCTCGTTACGGTGTACCTTACGATGACAACGGTGAAATTATCACCAATCCGTGCGGTTCCACGACGAACGTCTACACGGTCATCGACGAATGGAATAAATCCACCGATAACCGCGAGGGTTTCCGCGCATTGGGCAGCTTCTACGCACAGGTCGACTTCGGTGAAATATGGAAGCCGCTCAAGGGCTTGAGTTACAAATTCGCCTTCGGCCCCGATTTCCGTTATCGCCGTCAAGGCATCTTCATCGACTCTTCGTCTGCTGCGAAACTGGGTTCGAAAAACTACGTGAAATGGGGTTCCGACCGCTATTTCTCGTGGACGTTAGACAACATGATCCTCTACAACCGCCAGTTCGGGAAACACACCATCGGCGTAACGCTGTTGCAGACGGCTTCAAAATTCAACCATGAAAACGGCAGCATGTCAGCGAATGGACATCCTTATCCGCCGATGCTGTGGAACAATATGGGTATCATCGACGTAACCGACAAGGATTTTAGTGCTGGCTTTGGCACGGGTCTCAGCGAGAATCAGCTGGCTTCGTACATGGCCCGTATCAACTACAACTTCGACGAACGCTTCCTGCTGACCGTATCGGGCCGTTACGACGGTTCGTCCGTACTGGCTGCGGGTTGCAAGTGGGCCTTCTTCCCGTCGGCTGCCCTCGGTTGGCGCATCAACCAGGAGTCGTGGTTGCGCGACGTCGAATGGATCAACAACTTGAAACTGCGTGTCGGCGTCGGTACGACGGGTAACTCCGCCGTCGGTGCATACGGCACACTGGGTGTTATTTCAAGCTATTGGATGCCAGGCAACAATGGTGATAACACCGAGATCTTCGTAACGAACGAGCCTTACTATTCAAGCGGATCAAATAATCTGCCGAACAAAAAACTGGGATGGGAGAAGACCACGCAGTGGAACTACGGTATCGACTTCGGCTTCTTCGACAACCGCATCATGGGTACGATCGATATCTACCACTCGAACACGAAAGACCTGCTGATGCGGATGAATATTCCCACATTGTCGGGTTATCCGACGATGATGGCGAACATCGGCAAGACGAAGAACTTCGGTATCGAGCTCGGTTTGGACCTCGTACCCGTCCGCGCGAAAGACTTCGAATGGGTATCGTCGATCAACACGGCTTATCAGAAAGATGAAATCGTCGAACTGGCAACCGGTAAACAAGACGACATCGGGAACTCATGGTTCATTGGTGAATCCTTGAATGTATTCTACGGTATCGACAATGCCGGTCTGTGGCAGGATACCGAGGAAGACCTCGAGGAAATAGCGAAATTCAAAGCCAAAAACAAAAAAATCGGCTTCGAACCCGGCAAAGTACGTCCAATCGACCAAAACGGCGACTATGTCATCGACGACAAAGACCGTGTGATTTTGGGTAACAAGAACCCGAATTGGACATTGGGTTGGACCAACACGTTCACGTGGAAAGGTATCGAATTGGGTATCGAGTTGTTCGGCCGCTTCGGTTACATGATTTCGACGGGCGGCGAAGGTCAGTTCGGTATGTACAATCAGCGTGAAATCGATTATTGGACGCCCGACAATCCGAATGCCGAATGGCAAAAGCCGATTTACAGCACTTCGGGTGGCGATGGATATTCGAGTCTGTTAGGCTTCAAGAAAGCTTCGTTCTTGAAATTGCGCAACATCTCGTTGGGTTACAACTTCCCGAAGAGCCTCTGCAACAAGATCGGTTTCAGCTCGCTGAAAGTTTACGTTCAGGGTCGCAACCTCGGC
>CAZEXJ010000238.1:0-10980 GCA_964516585.1 uncultured Alistipes sp. | reverse complement strand
GGCGAACCGCTGGAAACACCGTATCGTCTATCGCGAAGGTCTCATCCACACCTTCCTGATACAGACTTACAGCCACCTCCTTAAACCCAAATCTTTAAAATAACCTCTGCCGCAGCTAAAACGGCGGGGGCACGATCCCCTTTTAAAATCGCAAATAAAGGATTACCTGCAAAAACCGGCGGGGAGAGGAAAAACTATGCAAAAATATTTCCACTGTCATGCCGAGTGCGGAGACTCCCACGGTCGGGCTATGCCCTCCCTCGGAGTGACATTGAGAGATGTCATTCTGAGGAGGCCGCCTGCGGCCGACGTGAGAATCCGGTTTGGGACGACCATTTCCGTTGTTCGGTGTGGATAGAGACTCCCACGTCGCGTGCAAGCACGCTCCTCGGAGTGACATACAGAGTGCTCAAAGTATGTCCCTCGGAGTGACAACATAATGTCATTGCGAGCCGAGCGCAGCGAGGCGTGGCAATCTCTTTATTCCCGTCTCTACCGGGTTTTGTGAGTGACTCCAAATAAAGCGTCTGAACAGAAAGTGTAATGACGCAAAACGAGGGCTGTCTGACAAGTTGCAGACAGCCCTCGTTTATAATACACACGAGAAAACTATTTTTTTGCCTCCTCGACAGATACCTTGCGGAAATCTTTCAGCAGTTTGGTCAATTCCAATGCGGCCTTGCGGGCACGGGTGCCGGCAGCCTTATTGTTCTTCTCGACCTGCAAAGCTGCATTTGCAGCGAATACCTCATACTGGGCATTGATCTTCTCTACTAATGTTTTCATAATACTATTTGTTAATAGGGTTTTTCTTTATGCAAAGATATAAAAATATTTTTACAGCAAATATTTTTTATATAAAAATCGAGGATAAACACATGATTTACCGATAAATCATGTCTTGGCGGCGGTAATTTCCCGCAAACAGGTATATTTTTTGCCTGTTATTGCGGTTAAATTATAATTTCAATCGTAATGTGCCGCATATTAAAAATTTTATCTTTGACCGCGATTATCGCAACGCTCGCATCGTGTCATCGCACGTCGAAACCGGCAGAGGCGCCGATGCTCGAAGTCGAGGTCGTGAGAGCGCAATCCGACACGCTGTATAATTCGCACACGTTTATCGGGCATCTGTATGCCGCTGCCACGGTGGCTATTCAACCGCGTGTCAACGGCTATCTTATCGCCGCTCCCTATTCGGCCGGCATGCCGGTGCGTCGCGGCGACAAAATCTTCGAAATCGATCCGCAGCAGATATCGACCTCGCTCGCCTCCTCCGAGGCGCAGCTATCGTCTGCCCGGGCACGTCTGTCGGCGGCAAAGAGCAACTACGAGCGCGCCGTGCCTCTGGCGCGCATCGAGGCGATCAGTCAAACGCAGCTCGATCAGTATCGCTCCGATTATGCCGCTGCGGAGGCCGCCGTGCGCAGTGCCGAGCAGAGCGTCAAGAACAATCGCATCAATGTGGGTTATACGGTCATACGCGCGCCTATCTCCGGTATTATCGCAACCGACAAGGCGAGCGTCGGCGACTATGTGGGGCCGGGCACGGCATTCGAGCAGCTGACTACGATAGCCGACGTCGACACGTTGTCCGTCCGAATAAGTCTTCCTACATCGCTGTATCTGCAATATCAACAGCCCGAGCAGGCCGCCTTCGACAATAACGAACTTCTGTCCAACATACGTTTGGAGCTTGCCGACGGTCGCCGCTACCCTATTGCCGGTGTCTATGACTACACGGCGCAGAGCATATCGACATCGGCCGGAACGATCGATCTGGTGGTCGACTTTCCTAATCCCGATGCCGAACTGAAACCCGGAGAGTTCGCCCGTGTCACACTCTCCGTCGGGGCGCGCCGGCCAGTGGTGACCGTACCGCAGCAGGCTGTCGATCAGACGCAGGGTATCAATTCGATATGGGTCGTCAACGACAATTCTACGGTGGAATACCGCCGCGTCGTTCCGGGCGACAAGTATGGCGATCGCTGGGCTATTGCCGATGGCGTCAGAGCCGGTGAAATGGTGGTCGTTAGCGGGCGCGGCAAATTGCACAATGCAGAGCGGGTCAAGATCAAAACCGAATAATCGCTATGGGCAAGTTTTTCGTATCAAGGCCGATATTCGCAATATCGATAGCCATTGTAATGGTGATGTTGGGACTTATATCGCTCACACGACTCTCGATAGAGCAGTATCCCGACATAACGCCTCCCGTAGTGGAGGTGACTGCGAGCTACGAAGGCGCCGACGCTCAGGCTGTCAACGATGCTGTGGCCACACCTGTGGCGCAAAGCGTTATGGGCGTCGACGACATGCTGTACATGAAGTCGACGAGCGCCAACGACGGATCCATGTCGCTGCAAGTGGTATTCGACGTCGGTTCGTCGCCCGATATGGATGCCATATTCACGCAAAACAATGTCGCTGCGGCCACTCCGCAGCTGCCCTCGTCGGTACAACGGCAGGGGGTGGAGACACGAAAGGTCAACACCGGATTCCTAATGGTTTACGCCCTGTCGAGCGATGGCCGCTACGACGACGAGTTCCTGTCGAACTATGCCTATATCAATCTGCGCAACGAACTGTTGAAGATCGACGGCGTGGGCAAAGTGCAGATTATGGGTGCGGGCGAGTATGCTATGCGTATCTGGATCCGCCCCGATGTGCTGCACTATTACGGCATATCGCTCGACGAGGTGACCGAGGCGATAAATGTGCAGGGCGGACTCTATCCGGCCGGCAAACTCGGGGCGGAGCCATCACCCGAAGGCACGGTCTATACCTATACGGTGACCATGCCTGCGCAACTCACCACGGCGGAGGAGTTTTCGGATATCATCATCGCCACGACCGAAACGGGTGCGCAAGTGAGATTGGGCGATGTGGCCGATGTCGTATTGGGCAGTCAAAGCTACGGCATGCAGTCGCGCTTCGGAGAGTCTCCGTCGGCATTGATCGTCGTATATCAGCAGCCGGGCAGCAATGCCGTCGAGGTGGGCAAAAACGTAAAGGAACAGGTGGCGCGCCTCGAAAGCCGCCTGCTCGACGGCCTGAGTATAACGGCCATTGTCGATACGACGGCCAGCATCGGCGAGGGCATCGACGATATTTTCGTGACGCTGCTTATCGCATTAGCGCTTGTCATTACTATCATATTCATATTCCTGCAAGACTGGCGGGCTACGATCATACCCCTTGTCGCGATACCCGTGTCGCTCATCGGAGCCTTCATTATGTTCCCGCTGTTGGGATTTTCGTTGAATATCATATCTCTGCTCGGCTTGGTGCTTGCCATAGGCTTGGTCGTCGACGATGCCATTGTCGTTGTCGAGGCCGTACAGGTGAATATGGAACAGGGAATGCCCGTGCGCAAAGCCACCGTCGAAGCACTCGGCAAGGTGTCGTCGCCCATCATAGCGACTACGCTCGTACTGTTGGCCGTGTTTATTCCCATATCGTTTACCGGCGGCATATCGGCGCTCATATTCCGTCAATTCTCCATTACGATAGCCGTGGCCGTCGTCTTTTCGGCCGTCAATGCGCTAACGCTGTCGCCGGCATTGTGCGCCATGCTGCTCAAACCTCGACAACAGCAGCGCAAGGGCTTGTTCGCGCGGTTCGACGGCTGGTTCGACCGCCGTATGGAACATTACGGTTCGATGGTTGCGACGATGATAAAACATACGGCACGCACAGGCATATTCGTGGCGGTGCTGTTCGGCGTGATAGCCCTGTGCTGGAAACGTCTGCCTTCGGGCTTCCTGCCGGTGGAGGATCAGGGTTATCTTATGGTATTCGTCTCGACGCCCGAGGCTTCGTCGCTGCAAATGACTCTTGCCGAGATGGAGCGTGTCGACGACATCATACGCACGCTGCCTGAGGTCGAGGCTACGGCTTTGTCAGCGGGTTTCAATATGTTGGCCGGCATCAACTCAACCAATTGCGGAATTATATTCACTCTGCTCAAACCCTATAACGAACGCAAGGCCTCGGCATCGGAGATCGCCGACAGGCTCTCCGCCATGTTGTATGTCGATGTGCCGGGCGCGGAGAGCTACGCCATGGTGCCGCCTGCTATTCCGGGCTTGGGTGTGGCCTCGGGCATCACCTTCGAGGTGCAGGATTTGGAAGGCCGCGGCTGGGCATATCTCGAAGCCGAGACAGATAAACTCATAGATACGCTTCGCGGCTTAGGGTCGGTGTCGGGTGTCACCACTCAGTTCAACTCCGGCGTTCCGCAGCGGCATCTGTTGATCGACAAGCGCAAAGCCATGTTGCAGGGAGTGGACTTGAACAGCCTCTACGGCGAACTCACCACATATCTCGGCGGCAGTTATATCAGCAATTTCAACCGTTTCGGGCGCGTATATCAAACTTACGTTCAGGCTGCGCCCGACTATCGTCAGGATGAACGCGCGTTGGAAAATTATTATATCTCGACGGCATCAGGCCAGAGCGTGCCCGTCTCCTCGTTCGTCGAGCTGCGCGATACTGTCGGCGTGGAGTATCTGTCGCAGTACAACCTCTGCAACGCTATCGAAGTGACGGTAACGCCAATGGCCAAAGCCTCGTCGGGCGAAGTCATGAAACAGATCGCCGAGGTGGCCGGCAAGACCCTGCCCGACGACATCGACATAGCATGGAGCGGCATGTCGTATCAGGAGAGCGCGGCCTCCAAGAGCGGTGCGGCGGTCTATCTTTTGGCTCTGCTGTTCGTATTTTTGGCGTTGTCGGCGCTCTACAACAGTTGGGCATTGCCTTTGGCCATTATGATGAGCGTGCCGCCGGCCGTGGCGGGCGCATTGGTCGCGACCTTAATTTCGCATTGGGCAGATGCCTCTTATATCAACAACATATATATGCAAATCTCGCTTGTCATGTTGATAGGCCTTGCCGCCAAAAACGCCATACTCGTGGTCGAATATGCCGATAAGCTTCTTACCGAAGGGGGCAAATCGCTGTGGGAGTCGGCTGTCGGAGCGGCGCGCATGCGTGTGCGGCCGATCATCATGACGGCCTTCGCATTCATACTCGGTGTCATGCCGCTGATATTCGCATCGGGCGTTTATGCCACGGCACGCCATATCATGGGCGTAGCCCTTGTCGGCGGCATGCTGTTGGCAACGCTTTCCGGCATATTCCTCTACCCTGCCGCCTACTATCTCGTAGGACGTATGGCGAGGTTCGAACGACGCAGAGCAAAGAGAACCGATAATGATGAATAGTATGAAACGTATAGTGTTTATTGTTTGTGCGATATATATCGTCACCTCATGCGCTCCCAAGCTATATGAGGCGCATGTCGATGTGCCCGGCAGCTATTGCGGGCAGCCGTCGTTCGTCTCCGATTCGATCATGGCCGATTCGTGCTGGTGGCGGCTGTTCGACGACGAGCGGCTCGATGCGCTCGAAGAGATGGCATTGGCCAATAATCGCGATTTGAGAGTCGCCGCATCGCGTGTGGTGGAGGCCTATCTGGCTCTGCGCAATGTGAAGAGCAGTTTTCTGCCGCAGGTGGGCATACAGGCCGATGCTGACGGATCGTATAATACGCCCGAGGGCGCTGCTCAGGAGTACACGCTGCAATCGTCGGCATCGTGGCAGGTCTCGCTGTTCGGTTCGTGGCGCAATGCACGGCGTGCCGGCGAGGCTGCATTCCTGTCGAGCGACTGGGAGGCCTACGGCGTGGAGCTGTCATTGACGGCCGAGGTGGCTGCCGCATACTTCACGCTGAGCGGATATTGCCGGCAGCTCGCTGTCGCCGAGCAGACATACGCTCTTAGAAAGGAGTCGGCGGCGCTGATCGACTCGATGTACCGTTACGGCTTCTCGTCGATGATCGATTTGCAGCGTGCCCGCAGCCTTGTGGCTCAGGCGGAGTCGGATATACCCAAATACCGTGAGTCCGTAGCCGGATCGCGCTATTCGTTGGCGGTATTGCTCGGCCTTACGCCCGATGAAGTAGATTGCATCGTGGCGTGCGATTCGTTGGATGCGGATCGTTTGCCTGCCGCGGTGCCCGTCGGCCTGCCGTCGGATCTGCTGCAATACCGTCCCGATATACGAAAGGCGCAGTACGACATGCGTGCGGCCGAGGCAAAGGTCGGTATCGCCCGAAGCGCCCGTTTCCCGTCATTGGCCTTGACCGGTGCGGGAGGCCTTTTCGGGTCGTCGGTAAAGACATTCTCCGATCTCAACAACTGGACGTGGTCGGCCGCCGGACGTTTGACGGCGCCCCTGTTCGCATTCGGCAAGCTGCGCCGCAGCGAGCGCATAGCCAAGGAGCAGTATATGCAGGCGGCATATACATACGAGAATACAATATTTCAGGCATTGTGCGATGTCGAGACTGCGCTCGATGCCATAGAGCAGTCGGCCGAGCAGATCGAGTGCTACGGCCGTATGGTCGAGTCGAATCGCACGGCCGCATTGTTGACCAATGAGTCGTACAAAGCCGGCATGTCGGCCTATCTCGACGTGATCGACGCGGAAAGAGAACTTTACGACTCGCAGTTGGAATATGTGGAACTCGTTGTCGGGCAGTATGTCAATTATGTCGATCTGTTCAAATCCCTCGGCGTCGGCTGGCGAATCGGCAAATAACGCATAATGGGGATCACTCTTTTTCAGGGAATCGCATATCTTTGACTGCGTCGAAGATACTCCGCCGAGAGCAAAAAAAATGAATAAATTCCTTTTTTTGCTCTCGGCTTATGTGTATCTTTGCAGCGCAAAATCGGATATATGCGTTTATCGGAACTTAAAACAGGTGAATCGGCTACCGTAGTCAAAGTGTTGGGTTACGGGGGCTTCCGTCGTCGCATAATGGAGATGGGCTTCGTCCGCGGGCAAAGAGTCGAGGTCATTCTCGATGCCCCGCTGAAAGACCCTATCGAGTATCGGATCATGGGATACGATGTATCGTTGCGCCGAAAAGAGGCCGAAATGATCGTCGTCATAACCAATGAACAGGCGCGGCAAATGGTGACTGACAGCCGGGAGTGTTATCGCGAACACTTTCTGTTTCGCGATCGCCGCGACTCCGTCCGCCCCGATTATGGCAGCATGCGCCTCGATGCGGCATCTGCCCGCAGCGCGGTATGTCCGCTGATGAAAGATATCGATGCCTCCGAAACCATTGAACAGGCCGTATCCAACAGCCGCAAGCGTTTCTCAATAGCATTGGTCGGCAATCCCAACTCCGGCAAGACGACGTTGTTCAACATATTGTCGGGAAGTCACGAACATGTAGGCAATTACAGCGGAGTAACGGTCGATGCCAAGTCGAATCAACTGAAATACCGCGGCTACACGATCGACATAACCGATCTGCCGGGCACATACGCCCTGTCGGCCTACACCCCCGAGGAGGTTTATGTAAGACGCTTTTTGATCGAACGCACCCCCGATGTCATAGTAAATGCCGTCGTAGCCTCCAATCTCGAACGCAACCTCTATCTCACCACCGAGCTTATCGACATCAATCCCAAGATGGTTATTGCGCTGAACATGTACGATGAGTTGGAGCAGAGCGGTGCGCGGTTCGATTACGAGTCGCTCGGCTGCATGATCGGCGTCCCGATGGTGCCGACAATGGCCACTGCGGGCAAGGGCATAACCGAACTGCTCGATACGGTGATTGCCGTATATGAAAACGAAGACAAGCGCGTGCGTCATATACACATCAACTATGGCGCTGTCATAGAGGAGAATCTCGAAGCGTTGAACAACGACATGCGTCTGCACCGCGAGTCGCTGACGGCGCATTTCCCGCCGCGATACTTCGCTTTGAAGCTGATCGAGAACGATCGGGAAATACGCTCGATGCTCGAACCGGCGCCGCATTACGAAGAGTGGTCACGCATGGCGCGCAATGCCGCTCGAAATATCGAACAGGCTTTGGGCGAAGATGTGGAGACGGCGCTGGCCAATCAGAAGTACGGATTCATATCGGGCGCATTGAAAGAGACCTTCACGGCGGGCCGCAATCAGTCTCACAGCAAGACCAAAAACATCGATGCCATCGTCACGCACAGAGTGTGGGGATTCCCCATATTCTTCCTGCTGATGTGGTTCATGTTCTATTGTACGTTTACTCTGGGCGAGTATCCGCAGCACTGGATCGAGTGCGGCGTCGACTGGCTCTACGGCGTCGTGCATGGCGGCATGCCCGAAGGGGCGTTGCGCGATCTGCTGGCCGACGGCGTCATAAGCGGCGTGGGCAGCGTATTGGTATTCCTGCCCAACATCATGATACTCTATCTGTTCATATCGATAATGGAGGATTCGGGCTATTTGGCGCGTGCGGCGTTTATCATGGATAAGGTCATGCACCATGTGGGCGTACACGGCAAGTCGTTCATCCCGTTGGTTATGGGTTTCGGGTGCAATGTGCCGGCCGTCATGGCCTGCCGGACGATCGAGTGCCGCACTTCGCGACTGATCACCATATTCATAGTCCCGTTCATGTCGTGCAGCGCGCGACTGCCCATATACATGATGATAGTGGGCACATTTTTCGCCGCGCATGCCGGTACGCTGCTGTTTCTGATCTACGTCGGCGGAATGATCGTGGCCGTGGTCACAGCCCGGCTTATGCGGCGCTTCATGTTCCGCGAGCAGGAGGCTCCGTTCGTCATGGAGTTGTCGCCCTACCGGCTGCCGTCGTTGCAGACGACACTCAAACACATGTGGAGCAAATGTTCGCAATATCTTCGCAAAATGGGAGGCCTTATTTTGGTGGCTTCGGTCATCGTTTGGGCTTTGAGCTACTATCCGCGCAGCCATGGCGACGAACAAGATACCGCGACGGTCAACTATGAATCGTCGTATATAGGGCGTATCGGCAAGTTCTGCCAGCCGGTATTCGAGCCTATGGACTTCAACTGGAAGGCCTCGGTTGCCGTTTTGTCGGGCATTCCGGCCAAGGAGATCGTGGTAAGTACGATGACCGTGCTTTATACGGATGACGGCCAGAGCGGTGACGACGCCTCTGTCGCAGCAACCGCGACAGAGACGCCTGCCGATACGGAGGCCTCCATACGCGAGCGTATCGCACACGGAATGTCGCTTCCGTCGGCAGTGGCATTTCTCGTATTCGTCCTGCTTTATATGCCCTGTATCGCAACCGTGTCGGCAATAGGCTCGGAAGCCGGTTGGAAATGGGCTGCGGCCTCGGCCGTCTATAACACGGGCGTGGCATGGGTATTGTCGTTTGCGGCATATCTTATAACCGGATTATTCGTCTGATAATGGATTGGCAGAGCTGGTGTGTGGCGGTGATCGTCGCCATGGCCGTTTTGGTCGCCCTTCGAAGAGTTGTTCGCCGGTCGCGGCGCGGAGGCGGCAGGTGCGACTCCTGCACTGCGGAGTGTCCGTTGCGCGATACGGTCGAGGGTCGCGACAGGTGCCGCGACCGAGATAAAAACAACAGAGCCGGAGTTTGACCCCGGCTCTTTCAATTCGTATAAATGCCTGTACTACCCCGCTGCAAACAGTATCATCATCTGCGCCGCCAATACCCGCATGAACATCGATACCGGATATACCGTCGCATAACTTACGGCCGGCATGTCGTTGCCTGCGGTTTGGTTGGCATAGCCCAATGCCGGGGGATCGGTCATCGATCCGGCCATTAATCCCATAAGCGTGTAGTAGTTCATCTTCAATTTCAGACGGGCGAATGTCGCCACCAATATCAACGGCAATACCGTGATGATGACGCCGTAGCCTATCCAGCGATAACCTCCGCCGACTATCGCCTCGATGAATCCGTCTCCCGCGCCTATGCCTACGGCAGCAAGGAAGAGGGCAAGCCCCGTTTCACGCAACATCAGGTTGGCGCTCATCGTCGTATAGGTCACCATGTGGAAGTGAGGACCGAAGCGGCCGAGCATGATCGCCACTATCAACGGACCGCCGGCGAGTCCCAATTTGACCGGCTGCGGAATATTCATCAGCGGAATCGATCCCAACAACACGCCCAATGCTATGCCGACGAATATGGTCATCAGATTAGGCTCGCGCAGTTTTTTCAGCGAATTGCCCAATACGTTGGCCGTGGCGGCCACTGCGGCCTCGGGTCCGACGACCATCACTTTGTCGCCCACCTGCAACTCCATGCCCTGATAGGGGATAAGATCGACACCGGCGCGGTTTACGCGCGTGATGTTGATGCCGTAGCGCGTGCGCAGGCGCAAGTCGGAGAACTTCTTGCCGTTGATCTCGTGACGGGTGATAAGTATTCGGCGCGAAACCAAAGGCGTCGACTGCATTGCCGTGGCACCCCAGTCATCGGCCGTCATCTCTATCGGACGGCCTAAGAACGCCAGCACGGCCTCGCTGTCCTCGGCCGAACATATCACGCGCAGCTTGTCGCCGAGTGTCAGCCGGCTGTTGCCGTTGGCTATGGTAATCTCTCCGTCGCTGTGCATGATGCGGGATATTACGAATTGGCGGTTTATCAGCTCGCGCAAGTATGATATCTCCTTTCCGGCCAACATGTTGTTGGTAAACTCCACCGAATAGCGCTGTGCGAGCGACGACTCTTTGCTTATGGCGGCCAAGGCTTCGTTCTCCTGCTTAAAATCGACTTTAAGCAGATGCCGCATCAACATCATAGTGAATATGATGCCGACTACGCCTAACGGATACGCCACTGCATATCCCAACGAGATCGACGATAACAGTTGTTCGTCGGCGGCCGCACTGTCGGCATAGGCCTGCTGTGCCGCGCCAAGTCCGGGAGTGTTGGTTACGGCGCCCGACATGATGCCGACCATTGTCGGCAGCGGCTCTCCCGTACACAGATGTATGATATACGTAGTGACCGCACCCAGACATATTACGGCGACAGCTAACCCCATAAGCGTCATGCCGCCGCGTTTGAGCGAAGAGAAGAAGCCGGGACCGACCTGCAAGCCTATGGAGAATACAAACAGGATCAATCCGAACTCCTTGATGAAATGCAGCGTC
>CAZEXJ010000237.1:0-3794 GCA_964516585.1 uncultured Alistipes sp. | reverse complement strand
CCAGCTCGGCCAGGACCGCTACACCTATCGCAGCGGCTGGCAGAACATCTCGTCGCTCTACACCCAGGAGAAGGCCGAATACCGCTATTCGTCGCGCGGCACCTACAACGGGCAGTTCACGGGCGTACACGATCTCGGCCGCGGACGCTTGGACTGGACGGCCGGCTACTCCTATGCCAACAGACATCTGCCCGATCGCCGTATCATCAACCGGCAGGAAAACGACATCTACGGCGACACCCATTACGGCGAGATGCAGATCGACCAGAACGACATACAGCGCGATTTCACCCGATTGGTGGAGCATCTCACCTCGGCAGGCGTCAATTATGAACTCACTTTCCGCGAAGGCAGCCGCTTCGCCCCGAAGCTCAAAACGGGTTTCTACGGCGAATACCGCACTCGCGACTACCTCGCCCGGGCATTCTACTACCGGTTCGATCAGACGAATCTGCCGGCGGACTTCGTCTATGGCGATCCCGTGGAGGATATTCTCACATCGGAAAATTTCGGGGCAGACAAACTCTATCTCTACGACGATAGCGACAACCGCAACAGCTACAAAGGCGACAACCTGACTGCCGCAGCATACGCAGGCGTCAACCTGCCGTTCGGGTGGCTGAACATCTATGCCGGCGTCCGCTTCGAGCACAGCGATATGACCCTTACGAGCTACACCCGCTCGAAAGAGTGGGTTTCCAAAAAGCGCAGATATGTGTACGACGACTTCTTCCCCTCGGTCAACGCCACGTTCCGCATAAACGATCGGCACCAGTTGCGCCTCGCCTACGGCCGATCGACCAATCGCCCGGAGTTTCGCGAAGTGTCGGCCTCTTCATTCTACGATTTCGACCTTTTCTCGACGATCATGGGTAATCCCGAACTCAAAGCGGCCTACATTCATAACGCCGACCTGCGTTACGAATGGTATCCGACAAACGCCGAACAGATCTCGCTTTCGTTCTTCTACAAACATTTCCGCAATCCGATCGAAACCACGATACGCGATGCAGGCGGCAGCTATACATATACTTACGAAAATGCCGACCGCGCCCGAGCCTACGGCGTGGAGTTGGACGTGCGCAAGAATTTGGAATTCATGGGACTTCGAAACTTCTCGCTCTCGCTCAACGTCGCATGGATCGAAAGCCGGGTATTCTTCGACGACACATCGCTCGAACATGACCGTCCGATGCAGGGACAGTCGCCCTATATTATCAACGGCGGAATTTTTTATCAGTCAGAGCAGATCGGTCTGACAGTCGGACTGCTCTACAACCGTATCGGCAAACGCATCGTCGGTATCGGACGTTCCGATCTCTCGTCGGGCGGCAGTGTCGACAACGACATCCCCGATATGTATGAGATGCCGCGCGATATGCTCGATTTCGTGGCCACCAAACGTCTCGGCAAGCAGTGGGAGCTGCGGCTGAGCATCAAAGACTTGATCGAGGACAAAGTGGAGCTGTGTCAGTTCCCCGAGTTTACCGACGAAAATGGAAAAATACAGCGGCGAAAGGAGATAACGAAACTGTTCGCTCCGGGACGCAGCTTCTCGATCGGCGTATCGGCTAAATTTTAACGAAACCTTATTTAATACAATCAATATGAAAAAATTTATTTTTGCGGCTATGGCCACAACGGCACTCGCATTAGCGGCGTGCAACGATGACAATGAACCCGATACTCCCATACCCGGCGACGACCCGGCGGAGATCCTCTTCGGCGACGGCACCCAGATCGGCGACGGCAATCAGGAGTTCGAGATCAAAGGCGAATATACATTGCCCGAAGGCACCTATACGCTCAAAGGCTGGTGCTATATCTGCGAAGGAGCCAAGTTGACTCTTTCTCCGGGTACGGTCATCAAAGGCGACAAAGAGACCAAAGCGGCATTGATCGTTGAGCGCGGCGGCCAGTTAATCGCACAGGGAACCGCCACGCGTCCTATCGTCTTCACCTCGTCACAGCCGGCAGGCCAGCGCAAACCGGGTGACTGGGGCGGCATCATCGTCTGCGGCCGTGCGAAAAACAATAAAAAGGAGATGACTATCGAGGGCGGTCCGCGCTCGAAGCACGGCGGCAATGACGATCAGGATAACTCGGGCGTATTGAGCTACGTGCGTTGCGAGTTCGCCGGTTACCCGTTCGCTCCCGATCAGGAGATCAACGGCATCACCCTCGGTTCGGTAGGAAGCGGCACCAAGATCGACCATGTGCAGGTATCATATTCAAACGATGACAGTTACGAGTGGTTCGGCGGTGCGGTCGATTGCAGTCATCTCGTCGCTTTCCACGGTTGGGACGATGACTTCGATACCGACAACGGCTTCTCGGGCAAGGTGCAGTTCTGCCTCAGCGTCCGCAATCCCCGTATAGCCGACCAGTCGGTTTCAAACGGATTCGAGAGCGATAACAATTCTGACGGTTCGACCGAGGCGCCCGTTACCTCGTGCGTTTTCTCAAATGTTACGTTCATCGGCCCGATCGGTCAGGACGATGCATTCTCTAATACGACCGCCTATATCAACGGCGGCGAGTGGAACCCCAACAACGGATCGAGACTCGGTCAGTTCCAGTCGGCTATGCAGATTCGCCGCAATTCGAACCTCTCATGCTTCAACTCTGTGGCAATGGGTTACCCGGTAGGTTTGATAGTCGAGAACGACAAAGGTTCCGACACGCAGGGTGCCGCCACTAACGGCGATCTGAAAGTTTCAAGAATCGTCTTCGCTGCCATGACTCAGCTTGCCAGCGATGCCAACAAGAAATTCGGCGATAACCTCGGTGAGTTCTCTGCCGCCTACTTCAACACGCCGGCACTCGGCAACAGTTACTACGACGCCATTGCCGATCTGAAACTTAACCAGCCCAATGCGTCGCAGAGCGGATTCGATCCGCGTCCTAAGGCAGGCAGTCCGCTGCTCGGTGCGGCATCATTCGACGATGCAAAGGTAGCTTCGGGATTCGACCGTGTAAATTATATTGGAGCCTTCTCTGAGAGCGATTCATGGTTGACGGGTTGGACGGAGTTCGATCCTCAGAATGTTCGCTATTAATATCCCCGAACGGTTTTCATAGGCGGATCTCTCCGCAAAGAACCGGTTTTTAAACGACAAAGTCTTATATGCTGCCGGCATATAAGACTTTGTCGTATCTGCGCTGTTCGTCGGAGTGACATAGGAGGTGTCATTCTGAGGAGCGCGTAGCGCGACGTGAGAATCTGGTTGTGGACGATGTGCGTGGTCGATATGCTCGTGTGCTCTGTCATTCTGAGGAGGCCGCAGGCGGCCGACGTGAGAATCTGGTTGTGGACGATTATTCCCATTGTTCAGTGTGGATAGAGACTCCCACGTCGCGTTTTTCAAACGCTCCTCGGAGTGACAGACAGTGCAGAGACTCCCACGGTCGGGCTATGCCCTCCCTCGGAGTGACATGGCGGGGCGTTGCGACATGTCATTGCGAGCCGAGCGAAGCGAGGCGTGGCAATCTCGGTTGGGGACGACTATTTCCACTGTCGTGTGCTGAGATTCTCACGTCGCAACTGTGTTGCTCCTCAGAATGACGAGACAAGAACGAGAGATTCTCACGTCGGCCGCTTGCGGCCTCCTCAGAATGACAAGTCCCCCGCAGTAGGTATGGCGAGGCAAGTTTCGGGCTTGATGCCGGCGTATTATTCGTCGAGCGAGAGCTGTACGCACTCGATGCCGACGCGCTGCAACAGTTCCAACCCCTCTTCCGAGCGGTAGGAGTCGCAGTAGACGACACGTTTGATGCCGGCCTGAATGATTAGT
>CAZEXJ010000236.1:0-18113 GCA_964516585.1 uncultured Alistipes sp. | reverse complement strand
CCAAAGTCAAACTCGATACGATCATAGCCCGTCGCAAGGCCAAGAACGCCGAGCGGCTCGAACGCGATACGCAGCGTGCCGAGCAGTTGCGGCAGAAAGAGGAGATGCGCCGCCGCAAACGCATCGACAAGGCCAAGGCGAAGGCTGCACGCAAGGGCGTGGAGTACACGGGCGAGGATTATGCCCTCGACACGCTGCCGGCCGACAGTCTGTCGGCGGTCGATTCGCTTGCCGCCGATTCGCTCATGCGCGGCGACATCATGCCCGACTCGCTGGGACGCGATACGCTTGCCGTCGATTCGTTGGCGGCCGATACACTCGCTGCGGCCGACTCGATCCCCGCCGACAGCGTCTACCGCATGATAAAGGCCTATCGCAACGTTAAGATGTATCGCACCGATTCGCAAATGGTGTGCGACTCTTTGGTAACGATGAATACCGACTCGGTAATACACCTTTTCATCGAACCCATATTGTGGAACGAGACCAATCAGGTGACGTCCGATTTTATGGATATTTATACCGCAAATCAGGCTATTACACGCGCCGAATTTATCGATCGACCCATTATGGCGGCACAGATCGACACTGCACGCTACAATCAGGTCAAGGGCAAGACAATGACGGCCTATTTCTCAGGTGGCAAGGTGTATCGCAACGATGTCAACGGCAATGCGCAGACCATATACTATTTGCAGGAGGACGAAAATTCCGACGAGGTGCAGGGACTGATGTATATCGAGAGCGCCGATGTAACATTCTATCTCGACAGCGGCAAGATCGATAAGATCACCTATCGCGACCATCCCGAGTATATAGTCTATCCGATGGACAAGATCCCCGAGACGCAAATATTGAAACTGCCCGATTTCGACTGGTTCGATTCGCGTCGTCCCACGCGCAACGCAGTGTTCGACCGCACTATACGTCCGTCGCGCCGTGCCGATGCCGAGTCGCGCCGCCGTCCCGCTTTCCCCATAACCGAGCGCATCGACCGTTACCGTCAGAGTCTTATCGACCGGCGTCGTTGGGTGGATCGTCTCGATCAGCTTACGCCGGAGATTATCGAGTGGCGCAACAGCCGCCGCCGGTGATCGGCTCAGTCGGACAGAGTGACATAGCGGCGATCTCGCAGCTATCTCGTCCGGCCGATTAGGCCGCCGTTTCCGGTTATTTTGTCAGCAATACGACCGCTGTGGCGGATACGCCCTGCTCGCGGCCTTCGAATCCGAGGTGCTCGGTGGTGGTGGCTTTGACCGATATGCGGTCGATGCCGATACCTATCACTGAGGCGAGTGCCGCACGCATCGAGTCGATATGCGGCCGCAGACGCGGCCGCTGCATGGCTATGGTGCAATCGACGTTGCCGACGGCGTAGCCCCTCTCCGCGATTATGCCGACCACGCGGCGCAGCAATATTTTCGAATCGATATCCTTGAACTCATCCGACGAATCGGGGAACAGCTTGCCTATGTCGCCCAATGCCAATGCCCCCAACATGGCATCGCATATAGCGTGTATGGCGACATCGCCGTCGGAATGGGCTATGCAGCCCTTTGTGTGCTCGATCTCAATGCCTCCGAGTACTAACCGCAGGCCGTCGGCGAGCGCGTGTACATCGTATCCGTGTCCTACTCTTATATCCATATTATCGTTTGTTGCGTTTTTTCCAGTTCAACATTCGGCGCATGACAGCCGTTATGCAGCGGCGGCAAAGCGGCGGCAAAGCGAGCCAACACCTCTCCTTCAGCCGCCACCGGCGCGAGGTGCAGTCGACGATCCTGCCGTTGCGGCGTATGACCTTGTCGACGACCCCTACGACATTGTCCAATGTGCAGTGCTCGGTTTTGAGATAGTTGCCGTCCCCGGCCATGATGAAGTCGTCGCCGTCGCGTCGCTGTATGCGGTGAACGATCAACCGCCGGTTATCGTCGCGAAACAGCGCTATGCGCCCCTCGGTCAACTCGTCGCTGCGGCATGGCCTGACGACGACCGTGTCGAGTCCGCGCCCGAGCAGGGGCAGCATGCTGTATCCCGTGACGGTTATTTCGAAGGTGTCGTTGCCGGCCAACGATTCGAGGTTGTCGAGCAGTTTATTTAGCCGTGTATCGTTCATCTATTCCGAGAATATCGTTCGACATGAGAGCCGTGCCGCCTCGGCATCGGGCAGGCACTCCAAGTGGTAGACCGCAACCGACGATATGATGCGCGAGAGTATGGTGCAAATGGCGTCTTGCAGGGCGGAGTCGTAGGCGAATGCGGGCGGACACGACGGCAGCAGCGCGCCGATTGCCTCCATTGCGCTCAATCGGCGTATGCGGTTGTATGGCGCCTGACTCAGCCGGCATATTGCGCGTATGGGGTAGCGCTCGTCTTTGTAGCACGGTGTCTTGCCGCTCCACGGCGAGCCGTATGCGATAGGCTTTTGGCCGGCAATATGGCGTATTATGGGCGAGTCGTCGTTCAGCAGGCGCACTCCTTCGATGTTCTCCCTCCACAGACGCGTATGCGTACTCTTGCCCGTCCCCGATTCACCTAAAAACAGCACCGCACTGTCGCGATAGACGATCGTCGAGGAGTGTATGGCTATGGCATCGTGTTCGACGAATACGATGCCTGCCATGGTCCACATCCCGGATCGGAGCAGCGACACATCGATCGGTTCGACACGAAGCGCGTTGCCGGTGATGATGTCCGACCCGAACTCCTTGTGGAATATTATTGGGCGATCGTGCTGTGAACGTCTTACAATGGAGAGCAGGTACCCGGTGTCGGTGGCTGCCAGCGTGCAGTCGGCCTCGGCCAAATCGATTATACTCAGAATCTTGTTGATCCGGTAGCTGCCGGCATCGCAATCCGCATCCAATCGCATGATGCAGTCGGGTGTCCCGATCGTGCCGCAGTTGCGTTCGAAAGGTTTGAAGCCTTTGAGTCCCGAAGCGACGAGGTCGCTGTTGGCGGCTTCGATGCGTATGCACATATCGGCTATTGCGTAATCGTTCATAGCTTTGGCTGTTTTTTATCGGTGAGGGTTATTATGCGGTCGCAATACTCCAATGAGCTTTCCCGGTGGGCGATTACGACGATAGTCAGTTGATCATCGTGCTCCGACAGACGGCGTATGGCATCGTTGATATTGGCCTCGGTGCGGTGGTCGAGCGACGATGTGGCCTCGTCGAAGAACAACACGTCGCAATCCTTGTACAATGCCCGCGCTATGCCTATGCGCTGGCGTTGTCCGCCCGAAAGACGGCTGCCGGCCTCGCCTATGGGGGTGTCGACACCCTTTGGCAGCGAGTCGACGAAATGTTTCAGGTCGGCGGCAACCAGCACCCGTTCGAGCCGTTGCCGGTCGATCGATGCCGGGTCGTCGGCAAGGGCTATGTTGGCGGCGATAGTCGAGTCGATGATGAAGACGTTCTGCGAGACGTATCCTATGGAGTTCTGCCATTTGCGGCGGTTGCTGTCGGTTAGCGGCTCTCCGTCGATCGAGATCGTGCCGCGGGTCGGCCGGTAGAATCCCAACAGCAGATTGAACAGCGTAGTTTTGCCTACGCCCGACTCTCCGCGAATGCCGATCTTCTCGCCTTTGGTTATGGTGAGCGACAGATCGTGCAGCGTATCCTTGTCGGCGTCGTCGAACCGGAACGATACGCCGCTTACTTCGATGCAGCGGGTGAAGCGGAACCGGTCGTCGGAGGTGTCGTAGCGTATGTCATTATCGTCGATGCCTGCTTCGCGCAGTACGTCTATCGTGTAGAGATTGTATCGTATCGATGTCCAGCCGTACATCATGTTCCGCACCGACGGCACGAGCCGTATGGCTGCCACGGCAAGTATGCCGAACAGCAACCGCAGGTCGTCGCTGTCGACTTCGAGGTTTATTACTACGAGTATCGACATGCCTGCGACGAGTCCCACTTCGGTGAATATCTGCGGCAGCATGGCGACGATAGCGTTCTTGGCGCGCACGCGTATGACGCGCTGCATGGCATCTTCGAAGCGGCGCATCATCTGCGGGAAGGCGTTGCCGATCTCTATGTCGGCATATCCGCGGAATGTCTCCGCAACGGTGCGTGCCTTGCGGCGCTGCGCCTCGTTCTCTTCGGTGCCGTAGTGGTTGAGACGGTTGCGGACGGCATAATAGTAGAGCCATATCGTCGGTATGAATATGGCCGCGGTGAGCAGCGCCGCCCATGGCGAGTATATGGCAACGGCGATGAACAGCAGCAGCAGCAGCAGCAGTTCGCTGGCTATCGAGGCTATGGGTTTGAGAATACCCGTAACGAACGACAGGCACACGACGTTTACATTGCGCGTCAGAATAGCCGAATTGGAATTCTTGATGAAGTTCATGCCGCGGTTGTGATACTTGACGAAAAGCCGCTCGGACAGATATTTGTATAATGCGTATATGTAGTCGCGTTCGACACGGTATAGCCACAGGTTAGCCATACACTTTACGATCGTTACGATCGTTATCGATATGCACACCGCTATGGTGAACGAGGCGTAGGATTCGAATCCGAGAGCGTCGTATATGCGCCCCGCACAGCTCTGCGGCGTGATATTGCCGCTGTCGAGAATCAATACGAGTATCGGAATAAGCAGCGCCAGCCCGACGAAATTTAGCAATGCGCGCACAAAGATCGTCAGGATCACGCAAACGGTGCGTTTGCGGAACCTCCGCGGTATGATATCCGATACGTTTGAAATCATGGATCAAATATACGAATAAGTGAGGGCAAAAGCAAACTTGTTTGCATTTTGCCGAGCGGGAGTATGTTCGGCGTAGCCAAATATACGAATTAAACGCGACTTGGACGACACAATAAGCATATTAATTTTATGCTGTGTTTTTGTTGCTGTCATACCTCGACGATTTTCGATTCTGCTATGTACCACACATATCCTTCGACCGACTTGTAGCGCTGCATCGAGCGCAGGAGTTCTACATAGTCGCGAACCTGCCGCAGATGTCGTTCGAGCTGTTCCGCTCCGAATTTGTAGTCGACGACGACGGCATGCCCGTCGGCGATCATTACTCGGTCGGGTCGGCGTATCGTGCCCTTGGCAGGCACTATGATCTCGCTCTCGTTGCGCACCTCCGTCCAGCGCCCGCTGAACCAGTCGCGCACACGCTCCTCGCCGAATGCCTGCTCGATGCGGCTGCGCAGCTCGGAGCACTGTTCAGACGACACTATGCCGTCGTTGCGCATGTTATCTACTGCCGACATGATGTCATCGCGGTTTGAGGCCTGCTCGAATACGCGGTGCATCAGTATGCCGTAGTTGCGCGGCGCAAGCTCGGCGCTGCCGGCGTTGTCGAAATAGCGTTCAAGACGGCGTTTGACCCTCAGACGGGGCGTGGCGGTGGGGTAGTCGGCGAGCAGTATCTCCTCGGTGTGCTTGTCGTCTCCGCCGACGCTCCTCCCTGCCGCCGCCTGCTCTCCGGCGGTGAATACCAATCCGTCGTCGCTGCGCTGCATCGATTGCATATCGTTGATCGCTGCGGTGAGCAAAGGCGCTATGCTGCCTGCGGTGCGCGACGACGAGCCGCGCTTGTCGGGGATGAACACATACAGCTCCTCCGAGGCTCGCGTGAGGGCTACGTATAGCAGGTTGATTGCATCGACATGGTTATATGTCAACTCCTTGTAGTAGTCGTTGGAGAAGGCCGACTGCTGCATGGCGCTCTTGTATATGACGGGAAAGCTGTCGATTCCGTCGATCCCGCAATCGCCTTCGGCACGCGCCCACACCACCGGGCGCTTGCTCGCTTCGGGTATGGTTTTCCAGTTGCAGTAGGGTATGATGATGACCGGCTTTTCGAGACCTTTCGACTTGTGGATAGTGGTTATTTCTATCGTATTGTCGCCCTTTTCAACGCGCAGTTTCTCCTGCGACCCGCGCTCGTCCCACCATTTGAGATAGAGCTGTATGTCGGCTATGCGGTTTGTGCAGAACGATATGATCTGCTCGTGCATGGCTTGCAGATAGGCAATCTGCTCGCTTCGTCGTTGCAGCTCATAGCGCATGACTATATTCTCGAAGGCCTCCTCGGGCGAGAGCTGTGCCGTGCGGCGCAAAAACTCCCGTTCGTCGTCGTCGAGCGGAGCGGCGACGTCGCGCCCGAGAAAACGGTTGTATATGGCGCGCTCGATGCTCAACCGCTGATCGGCGGTCAGTCGGAGTACGGCGACTATGAAACTCGTTATCTCCGAGCGTCCGATAACAAGTGCGTCCTGTGTCATGACATTGAACGCGGCTTGGGACAGTGCGCCGCAGCGCGCGTGTTTGTAGTCGAAAAGCAGTTTCGCGGCTTTGAGTCCGTCGTTGCCGTTGCGCACCAATATGAGTATGTCGCTGTAACGATAGCCGCGCGCCACGGCACTCTCTATGGCTTCGATTATGGGGGCGTCGCACTGCCTGTCGTAGATCTCCACACGGACGTAGCCCGTGCGGCCGTCCGACTTCCTCGGAGTCTGGACAAGGTCGGTATATGCCTGTGCAAGGGTGTCGTGCAGAGCTGTGAAAGTGTCGCCGCCTATTGCATGCGAGGCGTGAGCCTCGGTCAGAAGCCCATTGAGATAGGCATTGTCCATATCTACGACGCGACGCATTATTGCGTTGTTGAAATCGACTATTGCCGGCAGACTGCGGAAGTTGGAGGTTAGCGGAACGACGACGCAGTTGTCTTTGCCGAGCGACTCGGCGGCTCCGTTTTGCAGCAATCGCCAGTCGCCGCCTCGCCAGCGGTAGATCGACTGCTTGATGTCGCCCACGATCAGTACGGAGATCTCTTCGCTCTGCGCCATGGCGTTAAGCAGCAGAGGCAGGAAATTTTCCCACTCCTTGACCGACGTATCCTGAAACTCGTCGATCATGAAGCGTTCATAGCGGTTGCCTATCTTTTCGTAGATGAAGGGGGTGTTATCGCCGTTGATGAAGCGCGACAACACATATTTGGTCTCGTTGAGCACCATGATGTTCTCCTCGTGACACACCTCGTTGACCTTGCGATAGAGGTCGGTCAGAAGCGCGAAGCTGCGATAGTTTTCGCGAATGAGATCGGTCGAATTCCATTGCGCTATGTTGTCATCGTATATGCGGCACAACTCTTCGAGATGTGTGCGCAGCTCGGGAGCCGTGGCGCGGGCAGCTGCGGGCGAATCCTTGCCGCACCACTCGTCGGCATCGAGCGATGCCTTGCGCAGCGTTGCCGTGGGCGCGCTCAGGTCGCCTTCGGCATAACGGGCTATCGAGTAGGCGAAACTGCGGCTCTTGCCCTTGAAATCGGCCGGTGACACACCTGCCTGCGACATTATGCCGAGCATCTTTTTGGCCGTCGCCGACAAAGCCTGCTTCGTGGCCATACTCTTGGCCGACATGGAGTCGACTATCTTGCGCAGCGATGCTTTGCTCTCCCCTTCGCGGATCATCTCTTTGCCTCGCTCCTTGAACAGCTCCGCACCTAACGAGAGAATATCGTCGCGTATGTCCCACCGGCTGCCGTTCTCGATACGCTCCTGCACATAATCCATCAGCCAGCGTTCAAGCTCCTTGTTGTCGAGTATCTCCTCGATGAGCGAGTCGGCGCTCTTGGCGAGTATGTTTTCGGTTTCGAGTTCTATGTTGTAGTTGAGATCGATGCCTAACTCCTTGATGAATGCGCGTATGATGCGCTGGAAGAAGCGGTCGATCGTCAATATCGTGAATCGCGAGTAGTCGTGCAGTATCCGGGTGCGCGCTTCCAACGCCCGGCGGCGCACTGTCTGCTCGGGGAGTGAAAGTTCGTCGCAAAGCGATGCGAGGTAGGCGCTCTTGTTTCCGGATGCGAGCAGATCTATTTCGCGCAATATGCGCGATTTCATCTCCTCGGTGGCCTTGTTGGTGAAGGTCACGGCCAAGATGCTGCGGTAGAGATCGGGGCGTTCCACCACGTCGCGGACATATTTGTATGCCAACTGGTAGGTCTTGCCCGACCCGGCGCTTGCATTGAGTATTTTTGCCCGTATCATCGCTTGCATATCGTTTTAAAGTCGCAGTAACGGCACGTGTTCGCATCGTCGCACTGTGTGAATGGCGTATCGCGGTCGAAAAGTGTGCGCAGCGAATCGCCCAATGTCTGCTCGAACTCTTCGGCATATTCCGAGTAGCGATCGATGCTGCGGCCTGTTTTGCGGTCGACGATTAGAGGCGAGTAGTCGTCGCGGTGCATCTTGCCGGCGTAGAACAGCGTGGGCACCGATTCGCGATGCCGCGTGCGATAGAGGATCATCGAATAGAGCAATGTCTGGAATATGTTGGATATTCGCTCCTCGGCCTTGCCGTTAAACAGCGAGTCGATGCCGTTGAAGTCGAGGTGCGGAGTGTTGCCGCTCTTGTAGTCGATGATGCGCAGCGCACCCCCGTCGAGCGAATCGATACGGTCGGCGCGACCGGCCAGCGCCACGCTGCGTCCGCCGCCGATAGGGAAGCGGTATTCGACATCCTCTTCAAGCCCCATTATGGCGAAGTTGCCGTTGCGGGCATCGTAGCGCATGACTCCTTGTCGTATGTACTTTGTAACTATGTCTTTTACCAACAGCGTATTGCCGGTGTAATCCTCGCGCTGAGGCTTGTCGGTTTGCAGATATACGCGTCCGACGGCGCCGTCGACGGCATCTTCTATGGCGCGTCCCTTTCTGAGGGCTTCGATCCTTTCGGCCGGATGCTCCATGCTTACGAGAGGCTTGTAGAGGTCGAACATTGCCTCGTGCAGTATGTTGCCGAATGTGAGGGCATCGATCTCGTCGCTAATCTCGTCGGAGACTTTGAGTTTGGCGATCGATGCGAAGTAGAACTTCAACGGGCATTGCACGTAGCGGAACAACGCTGTCGGCGACAGTTTGTATGTGCTTCCGGGATCGAGGTAACGCTCGATATGTTCCGATATGTCAACGGTTTTGTCAATAACGATCGGCTTCTCGTCTTCTATGTTGACATCGACGCCCACCGACAGCCGCCTGATGTCGAACGGCGATTCGTAGGCGAGCTGATAGATATAGCGGCTTTGCTCGCCGGTGCTCTTTTCGTCGGCTCGCGAACAGTACATCATGCAGACTCGGCGTGCGCGTTCGATTAGCCGATAGAAGTAGTAGGCATATACGCCTTCGTGGTGCTCGGGAGTCGGCAGTCCGTAGGCGGCGCGCAGATTATATGGTATGAACGACGGTTGCGAGGTGCGGTCGCCCGGGAACGTGGCATCGGTCATCGACAGTATGATTACGTTGTCGAAATCGAGGTTTCGCGTCTCCAAGATGCCCATCACTTGAATGCCGTTGAGCGGTTCTCCCTCGTAAGGAATGCGTATGTTTTGCAGGTGACGGCGCAGCAGTGAGACGTATGTGGCCTCCGACAGTTCTATGTCGCATGTCCGCAGTGAGTTGGCGAGTTTGCCTATCTCCTCGTGCGCCAATGCCGTATATTCCACTGTTGTTTTGTCGTTGGTTGCGCCGGTGGTGGCCACGAGCATGTCGAGCGTATCGAGTATATATTGAGATAGCTCCTGCCAACCTGTTGCGGGCGAGAATATTTTGGCCAATATTGCGTCGTCCTTGAATAGCGATGCGCGCACCGATATGATCTTGTTGCGCGTTATGTGGTCGTAAAGATCGGAAGCCGTTCGGGGGCAGCGCTCCGCGATGTATGGATGCGACAGGATGCCGGTTGCATCGGCATGATAAAACACCGTATCGCCGGCCTTGTGCCGGCAGTGCGACTGTAATTCGACAATGCGCTCGATGAACGAATATACCAAAGTGAGTTTCAATGGGTAACCCATGGTTACATTGACCTCCTCGACAGCTTGCGGCAGAGAGTAGAGAAGCGGAACAAGCAGGTTCTCGTCGGTTAGGACTACGGCCGTGCGCTTGTCAAGCTCCTCGCGCGGTAGTTTCGAGAGTATGTCGGCGACATACTTGCACTGAACGGCATCGGAGGCGCATGCAATGGCCGAGAACTCTTTCGGTACGGTGGCGAAATTATCGTGCGAGATCTCCAATCCGGGTTTGAACATCGAGATATTCTCCCGCAGGAACATGCCGGCCTCGTGCTCTTTGCGATCGACGTAATACGAGTCGTAATCCCATAGAAACTCTGCACTGAGACTGTTGTTCTCGATGTGTTTGAACAGCATCTTTTCGCTTTTCGACAGGGCATTGAAGCCTGCCGCTACATAGCGGCGGTTATTGTCGGTGACGGCCTCGCCGCGCGCGATCATCTCGGCGGCCTGTCGGTAGGCCATGCCCGAATAGGCCATGCCCAATGTCTGCAACCGCTCGTGGAAACGATGATAGATAGCAGGCAGTGTCCGCCATATATTCAGGAACTTGCGCTTCTCCTCCGACAGATTGGTCTCATCTCCGAAACTGCCCCAGAACGCAATGATCTTCATCTGCTCGGGCGTCAGATACGATACGTCGGCTTCAAGCTCCTTGATCTGTTCGATGTTGCGCAGCAGCATGTCGGCATCGATCATGTATTTGTCGATCATGTCGAAATCGGCCAGCAACATCTCTCCCCAGAAGTAGAACCTGTCGAAGGTTTCGTATGGGTGATACTCGGCGTATATTTTGTACAACTCGGTGATAAGACGTATCTTGTCGGCTTTATGTAAACCTGTTATCTCCTCGATGAGATCATCTATCGTCAACCAGTTGGGCTGCCACAGCGGATGTGTGGCAACCGAAGCCAAAGCGTCGTTGAAAAAGAGCCTTGCGCGCCGCGACGGAAAGAGTATGTACAACGATGAAATATCATCGCCGTATTTGCCGTACAACTGCTCGGCTATCTCATGCTGAAAGGTTTTACTCATGTGTGGCATCGGTCGATATATTCCCGGTATCTATGTTTTTATCAACGATTTTTCCGCCGAATGCCGAGTCGTTGCGTACTATCGACGGCGATTTCGAGTATCTTATTTCTGCACCGTACGACGCCTTGGCTTCCACTCTTTCGTCGACATCGATATCGACTTCGGATTTATGCGACGCTTCGATGCGGCACGACATGCACCGCAGAGCCGAGGCGTCGAGAATCGACGACGATACGTCGGCTGTCAGGTATCGAACATTGCCGGATAATTCGACTACGCATTTGTTTGATATGCATATCTTTAAATCTGCTATATCGACCGTTGCGCGAACATGTGCGCCGTCGGATACTGCAATGTCGGCTATTGTCCGATTGAGCGTGTCGCGGAAAAGTACGTCGGCACGGGCTATGCGTATATCTTCGAGGCGGTGATAACCCACCTCGACTTCGGTGATGCTCGCGCGCTTGCCGTTGCTCTTTTCGCGTATTTTAAGCACTCCGTTTTTGTCGGTACCGGCTGTGAAAACCGATGACTCGCAGCCGTGGTTATCGTATGTTACATACGGCGCGTCGTCGTTATCTATTTGTTTGAAAACCAATTTTACGGGTGCGTTTATATCAACCGATTTAAACTCGGTCGTCCAGATCCGTTCGCCGCTTTTATCCTCTGTGCCGGCGCTCTGTGCATGTGTGCATATCGACAGTGCCGATGTAATGGCTATCAACAGGAGTTTTTTCATGGTTATGCAGATTCGTTTTCGCCCGTCTAAGATAGTAAAAAAAAACGAGACGGTCAATTCCGTCCCGCAAATTGTGCTGTCGCGCGGCAATATCTCCGCAACCGCCTACAATTCCACCTTGAAAAAGGGTGCGCCGCTGCGCCGTGCGGCCTCCAAACCCACTGCCGAATCCTCGAAAATAAGAGTCTGTTCGGGGGTGACGCCGACGATCTGCATGGCGCGCAGGAAGCAGTCGGGAGCCGGTTTCGGATCGGCGACATCGTCGCTCGACAAGATGCCGTCGACGCCATTCTCCAATCTCAGGTAATGCATTACATTGGTGATGTTGTCGATATGTCCCGTAGACACAATCCACACCTTGACTCCTCTGCGGCGCATCGACTGACACAAGCTCCACAACGGTTCGTTGAGTTTGACGGTCGGGAAGTATTGCGGATAGAGTTCTATTTTGCGGCGGCGGAGCCGTTCTGCCTGCTGCGGATCGTCGATGCCGAGCGAACGCATGAACTCCGGGCATCTTACGCCGAAATACTTTTCTATGTATTCCTGCTCCGTGATGTCGATTCCGGCTTCGTGCAGCGTCTGTACGTATGCGAGCGTATTGGCGCGGCGGGTGTCGACGAGCGTGCCGTCGAAATCGAGCAGTATGAGCTTAATTTCTGCCATATCAGTCGAAAGATTGCATGCTCGACAGAGCGATTCTTATCATGCGTGCATACTCCTCGGGCGACAGCTCCATGAAGAAGTAGTGTATGGGATCGACCCGAGTGTCGTTGAATATAACCTCGTAGTGCAGGTGCGGCGCCAGCGACAAACCCGTGTTGCCCGAGAGAGCTATGATGTCGCCGCGCTTTATATGCTGCCCTTTTCGCACGCGAATATCAAGCAGATGACTGTACGATGTCTTGTATCCGTTGCCATGGTTTATGGTCACGGCTTTACCGTGGGTGGAGTTCTTTTCCGACAGCGATTCCACCACTCCGTCGGCCGTGGCGAATACGGCTGTGCCCTCGGCTATGAGGTAGTCGACTCCGTGGTGCTCCCGCATGGTGCGGTGGAACGGATCGATCAACTGCTTCTTGCCTGCGGCAAGCAGTGTCAACTGCCGGTTATTCACAGGTTGAATTGAGGGTATGTAATCGCATGACGCACCGAGGTTTGATATTGCATACTCCAAGTCGTCGTGCGCCTGTGTCAGTATGTCGAGACGGCTTTCGCATTTCGATATTGTCGATGCTAATTCGTCGGCCAACTCCTTGTTGTCGGCATTTAGCAGCCGCCCGTGCAATGCTAACCGCCGGCGCTGATCGTCGGCATTGAGATCGTACGGGTTCGATTCGAACAGTTTGCGGAATACGTTGCGGTCGCGGTCGACGATGTTCCCCATTATCATGGTTAACGAGTCGTAACGTGCGGACAATGTTTTATATTCTGCCTCCAACTTATCCGTCGCATGACGTAATGCGTGCTCGCTCGGAGTGTCCGATACGAACGATATGATGACGTAATATACTACCGCCAGCGCTATCCAGCCCATTGCCCCGAAGAAGAACCGCACGGCTCGCTTGTTGTGCCTCCGGGCGCGGGAATTTATGTTTTGCTGTTGTGCCATATCAGAGTTGTTCGACGGTCTTTTCATTGAGTTGCTGTACCAGATCGATGTAGGCCTCGGCCGACATGTCTTTGTTGAAGTAGTTGATCGGGTTTACGGTCGAACCCATGTATCGCACCTCGTAGTGCAGGTGCGAACCCGTGCCGACGCCCGTTGCGCCCACCTCGCCTATGACCTGTCCGCGGGTTACGCTGTCGCCCTGCACGACGAACTGTTTCGACAGGTGGGCATAGCGGCTCGTATAGCCGAATCCGTGATTGATCGATATGATCTTGCCGTAGCCGTTGGCCGTCTTCGATTCGCTGACAATGCCGTTGCCTGTGGCGTAGACGGGGGTGCCGGTCGGCGCGGCCAAGTCGATGCCCTCGTGGAACTTCCATACATGGTATTTGGGGTGCATGCGCCAACCGTAGAGGTCGCTCACATATTTGAGTTTCGTTCGGTCGATAGGCCAAATGGCGGGTATGACCGCCGAGAACAGCTCTTTGTTCTCGGCCAGATCCTGCGTGGCGTCGAGCGACACCGAGGCTAAATACATGCGGCGCGTCAGATGGTCGAGCCGCCGCCACGTGTCGGTCATCAGCGGCGAGTAGCGGTCGCCGTCGAGCGAAGCGTATTTCGATTCGGGGTACTCGCGGTAGACGCCCGGTATGTCGAGCGTGTCGATGCCGAGCAGCGGACGGTAGACATAGTTGTCGCGATGTTTTATGTCGTCCAATATGCGCTCGGCAGCGAGTATCTTGTCGTTGAGTATGCGGTACTGCCTCTCGATCTGCTCGTTGCGGCGGCGTATGCGCGACATCTTCGGCGTGTCGAAGAAGATCGAGAATATGCCGTTGAGCAGCGACACGAGAATGAACCCGATGAGAAACCTGCGCAATGTGCGATATATCCTCAGCCGCTTCGACTTCGTCTCAGAATCCGACGACGGAAAGTATTTGCGCAAATGAAACTCCATCTAACTATTTAAAAATATTAAAAATCGTAATTCAATGCTACAAAATTAATGTAAAATGTGTAATTTTGCAACCGCATACATATAAGGTGATATTTAATTTTAAGATATGGATTCTAATCAAGCGAGACAGGCTTTTCTCGATTTCTTCAAAAGCAAGGGGCATGTCATAGTTCCTTCTGCGCCGATGGTCGTCAAAAACGACCCTACGCTTATGTTTACCAATGCCGGTATGAACCAGTTCAAGGATATCTTTCTGGGCAATGCCCCGCGCAAGTATCCGCGAGTGGCCGATACGCAGAAGTGTCTGCGCGTGTCGGGCAAGCACAACGATCTGGAAGAGGTCGGTCACGACACCTACCACCACACCATGTTCGAGATGCTGGGCAACTGGTCTTACGGCGACTATTTCAAAAAGGAGGCCATAGAGTGGGCATGGGAGCTGCTTACGGAGGTGTATCACCTGCCCAAGGAGCGCATGTATGCCACCGTATTCGAGGGCTGCGAGTCCGACGGCGTGCCGTTCGATCAGGAGGCATACGACTATTGGCGGCGCTATCTGCCCGAGGATCACATCATCAGGGGCAACAAGCACGATAACTTCTGGGAGATGGGCGAAACAGGCCCGTGCGGCCCGTGCAGCGAGATACACTTCGATCTGCGCGACGAGGCCGACATTGCCGCCGTCCCCGGACGCGACATGGTCAACACCGGGCACTGCCTTGTTATCGAGATCTGGAACCTCGTCTTCATGCAGTTCAATCGCAAGGCCAACGGCTCGCTCGAACCGCTGCCTGCGAAGAATGTCGACACCGGTATGGGCTTCGAACGTCTCTGCATGATATTGCAGGGCAAGAAGTCGAACTACGATACCGACGTATTCCAGCCCACGATCCGCCGCATAGGCGAAATGGCCGGCAAGGAGTACGGCTGCGACGAGAAGTGCGACATCGCCATGCGCGTCATCGCCGACCACCTGCGCGCCATAGCCTTCTCGATCGCCGACGGCCAGCTTCCGGCCAATGCCAAAGCCGGCTATGTCATCAGACGCATATTGCGCCGTGCGGTGCGTTACGGTTACACCTATTTGGGCTTCACCGAGCCGTTCATCTGCAAATTGGTCGACGGCCTTGTCAAACAGATGGGACATCAGTTCCCCGAGTTAGCCGCCCAGCAGACCCTCATCGAGCGTGTGATCGAGGAGGAGGAGGCTTCGTTCCTGCGCACGCTGTCGACGGGCATCAATCTGCTCGACGGCGTCATCCGCAAGGCACAAGGCGGCAAGATCTCGGGCAAGGATGCGTTCGTTCTCTACGATACCTACGGATTCCCGATCGATCTTACCGAGCTTATAGCTCGCGAGCAGGGTGTCGAGGTCGACATCGAGGCATTCGAAAAGGAGTTGCAGATACAGAAAGAGCGTTCGCGCAACGCCGCATCGCAGGATATCGACGACTGGCAGGAGTTGGTGCCCGTGGCACAGAGCGAGTTCGTCGGTTACGATACCCTTGTTTCGCAGGTGCGTATAGCGCGCTATCGCCGTGTTACGAGCAAGGGCAAGACTTCATTCCAGCTCGTGTTCGATCGCACTCCGTTCTATGGCAATTCGGGTGGTCAGATCGGCGACACGGGTTACATAGAGAGCGCCAACGAGCGGGTGCCGGTCGTGGCCACAGAGAAGGAGAACGGACTAATAATCCACATTGTCGAGCAACTTCCCGAGAATCCTGCGGCCGAGTTCACAGCCGTGGTCGATGCCGGGCGCCGGCAGGCCGCGGCCAACAACCACACCGCCACCCACCTGCTTGATCGCGCTTTGCGCGAGGTGCTGGGTGCGCACGTCGAACAGAAGGGTTCGATGGTTACGCCCGACTATCTGCGTTTCGACTTCTCGCACTTCCAGAAGGTTACATCCGAGGAGCTGCGCGAGGTCGAGAAGCGTGTCAATCGCATGATCCGCGCCAACTATCCGTTGGTCGAGAAGCGCGACGCCACGATCGAGGAGGCTCGCAAGGCCGGAGCCATAATGCTCTTCGGCGAGAAGTACGGCGACCGCGTGCGCATGGTGACCTTTGGTCCCTCTACCGAGTTGTGCGGCGGTACGCATACGTCGGCTACGGGTACGATCGGATTCTTCAAGATCATGTCGGAGAGTGCCATTTCCGCCGGCGTGCGACGTATCGAGGCCGTTACGGGCGAAGGAGCGGAGCGCGCCCTGTATGCCTTGCAGGATACGTTAGCCTCGATCGAGCAGATGCTGCACAGTCCCAAATTAGTGCAGTCTATCGAGAAGATACTCGAAGGCAACGAGTCGTTGACCCGCGAATTGGATCAGATGCGCAAGGAGAAGATCGCAGAGCTGGCCGACAAGATAGTTGCCGAGACCAAATATACTCACGATGTGCTGCTTATAGCCCGCCAGAGCAACTACAAAATGGAATTTTTGAAGGATTTGGCTTTCGCGGTGCGTCAGCGTTCCGACAGGTTAGTGCTGGTGTTGGGCAATATCATCGACGGCAAGGCCACGCTCAGCGTAATGTTGAGTGATGTTATCGTCGAGCGCGGTGTCGATGCCGGCGCCGTCGTTCGCGAGGCTGCCAAGTTGATCGGCGGCGGCGGTGGCGGACAGAAGTTCTACGCTACGGCGGGCGGCAAGAATCCCGAGGGATTGCAGGCTGCCATCGACAAGGCCGTGGAGCTTATCATGGGCAAGTTGAATTGATTGAAAATGTTAAATAGAAATAGTTATGAGTCAGAAAGTTTTATTGATGATTCTGGACGGCTGGGGCAATGGTAACCACACCCGTTCCGATGCGATCTATACGACGCATCCCCGTTATATCGAGAATATGACGGGCGCTTATCCGCATGCCGAGCTGTTGACCGACGGCGAGAATGTCGGCCTGCCCGCAGGTCAGATGGGCAATTCGGAGGTGGGACACCTTAATATTGGCGCCGGCCGTGTGGTATATCAGGATTTAGTTAAGATCAACCGTGCATGCCGCGATAATTCTATCTTCGAGAACAAGGAGATCGTCGGCGCATTCGAGTATGCCAAGGCCAACGGCGCCAATGTCCACTTTATGGGTTTGGTATCGGACGGCGGCGTACACTCGTCGCTCGACCACCTGTTCAAGTTGTGCGACATCTCGGCACACTACGGCATCGGCAACACTTTCGTACACTGTTTCATGGACGGCCGCGATACCGATCCTCACAGCGGAAAGGGTTTCATCGAGGCGTTGGAGAGGCATATGGACGCTTCGACTGGCCGCATAGCCTCGATCATCGGCCGCTACTATGCCATGGACCGCGACAAGCGCTGGGAGCGCGTGAAGATCGCCTACGATCTGTTGATCGACGGTAAGGGCGAGGCTTCGACCGACATGGCCGCCGCCATGCAGCGCTCTTATGACGAGGGCGTGACCGACGAGTTTGTCAAGCCTATCGTGCATGTCGACGGCGAGGGCAAACCCGTAGGCACGATCAAACCGGGCGATGTGGTCATGTTCTTCAACTATCGCAACGACCGCGCCAAGGAGCTGACCATCGCCCTGACGCAGAAGGATATGCCCGAGGCGGGGATGCACACGCTGCCGCTCTACTACTGCTGCATGACCCCCTACGACGCCACGTTCGAGGGGCTGCACATCCTCTTCGACAAGGAGAACGTGCCCAACACGATCGGCGAGTATATTTCTTCGCTGGGGCTCAAGCAGTTGCGCATAGCCGAGACCGAGAAGTACGCCCACGTGACCTTCTTCCTGAACGGCGGACGCGAGGCTACGTTCGAGGGTGAGGATCGCATTTTGGTGGCATCGCCCAAGGTGGCTACCTACGATTTGCAGCCCGAGATGAGCGCCTACGAGGTTGCTGACAAGTTGGCCGCGGCACTCGATGAACAGAAGTACGACTTCATCTGCCTGAACTTCGCCAATGGCGATATGGT
>CAZEXJ010000235.1:0-3851 GCA_964516585.1 uncultured Alistipes sp. | reverse complement strand
CGACTTGGTGGTGTGCATGTTGGCGCCGCCCAACTGCTCCTGCGTCACGTTCTCGCCCGTGACGGTCTTAACGACCTTGGGACCGGTGAGGAACATGTTCGATGTCTCGCGACGCATGATGATGAAGTCGGTTAATGCCGGAGAGTACACAGCACCGCCGGCGCAGGGACCGAATATGGCCGAAATCTGCGGAATCACACCCGAGGCCATCACATTGCGCTGGAAGATGTTGGCATAACCGGCAAGGGCGTTGACGCCCTCCTGTATACGTGCGCCGCCCGAGTCGTTGAGACCGATGCAGGGAGCGCCGTTGTGCATAGCCATGTCCATGACCTTGCATATCTTGTCCGACATCGAGATCGACAGCGAACCGGCCGTTACGGTGAAATCCTGTGCGAAGACATATACCAAACGACCTGCAATGGTGCCATAACCCGTTACCACACCGTCGCCGAATGTGTGTTTGGCCTCCATGCCGAAGTCGTAGCAGCGATGCGTTACGAACATGTCGAACTCCTCGAAGCTGCCGTCGTCGAGCAACATGGCCAGACGCTCGCGCGCCGTGTACTTGCCCTTGTCATGTTGTTTGTCGATAGCTTTCTGTCCTCCGCCCATACGTGCCGTCTCGCGGTTGGCGATAAGCTTCTCGATCTGATTCTGAATCTCGCTCATAAAATAGCTTGAATTATTTGATTTGAATTATTTGTTCTTGTTCTCGCACAACTCGGTCAGTATGCCCTGAGTCGATTTCGGGTGCAGGAATGCGATAGTCATGCCCTCGGCTCCCTTGCGCGGCGTCTTGTCGATCAGACGTATGCCCTTTGCCTCGGCATCGGCCAGCTGCTCCTCGATGTTCTCGACGGCAAGCGCCATGTGGTGAATGCCTACGCCGCGATTCTCGATGTACTTGGCAATGGTCGACTCGGGTGAGGTCGGCTCCAACAACTCGATCTTGGTCTGGCCTAACATGAAGAATGCTGTCTTGACCTTCTGATCGGCTACCTCCTCGATAGCGTAACATTTCAGACCCAATACGTTCTCCCAGTAGGGAATAGCTTCTTCGAGACTTCTTACGGCAATGCCCAAATGCTCGATGTGTGATACTTTCATAGTTTTAGTTTTTTATAAGTGAACATACATTTGCTTACGATTTTTAAAAAATCAGTCAAAGGTAGTTTATAAATTTGAAACTATGAAATATTTTCGCGGCTTTTTTCTCTGTTTTGTCCACATGACAGCGCGGTCTGCATCCCGCTGTCCGATGTGCCGCTGCCGCCGACGCTGGCTGCTGTGGCACCGAAATTGATTTTTCCCGGTGAAGTGATTGTTTTTCGATAAATAATCGTTAACTTCGCAATCGTATAAAACCTGTTCTGACTATGAAACGGAAATTGTGGTTAACGACAATCGCGCTCGCATTTTCGCTCGCAGCAGCTGCGCAGAACATATGTTTGGGCGAGCGCATCCCCGATATACAGTTGGCCTCGTCGATTGGCCGCTCGGTCGACGACATCTCCACCGACTACGTGTGTTTGGTATTCTTCCACTCCGAGAGCGCACCGTGCATCGAGGCGGTCGATTCGTTTATCGGACAGGCCGGCCGGTATGCCGACGTCATGAGTGTAGTGCTTATAACGGGCGAGCCGCGCGAACAAAAGGAGGCTGCGCTGAAAGGCTATGCCAAGGGCGGCGTATCGGTGGCATTCGACCGTGACGGCCGCACGTTCGAGAATTTCGGCATACGCTACGTGCCTTTCTGCGTCATCTTCGACACAAAACGTCGCAAGGCTCAGTGGATAGGTTCGATACCGCAGCTCGATCAAACCAAATTAAAAAGTGTCATAACTCAAAAACCGAGATAAACAAGATGTCTTTTACAAAGATAGAACACTACGAAAAGGAGTACATCGACGCTCACCACGACAGCGCGCTCAACGTTACTCAGGGCGTTGAGGACAAACCTGTGGTCAATCCCCATTTTGTCAGGCGCAAGCGTCGCACGATGTCTATCGACGAGTATGTCGACGGAATTCTTGCAGGCGACATAACGATTCTGGCTCAGGCCATAACCCTCATCGAGAGCAACAATCCCGATCACTACGAGCAGGCGCAGCAGATCATCGAACGGTGCCTGCCCCATGCCGGCCGCTCTGTCCGCATCGGCATAACGGGTGTGCCGGGTGCCGGTAAATCGACCTTCATCGAGGCTGTGGGCAACATGGTGACCTCGCTGAAACACCGACTGGCCGTTTTGGCTATCGACCCCAGCTCGGAGCGCAGCGGCGGCTCGATTCTCGGCGACAAGACCCGCATGGAGAGCATATGCAACAATCCCGACGTATTTATTCGCCCTTCGCCCTCGGCGGGATCGCTCGGCGGCGTAGCGCGCAAGACGCGCGAGACGATCGTGCTGTGCGAGGCTGCGGGCTTCGACGTGATATTCATCGAGACCGTCGGCGTGGGGCAGTCGGAGACGGCCGTCCACTCCATGGTCGACATGTTCATGCTGTTGCAGATATCGGGAGCCGGCGACGAGTTGCAGGGCATCAAGCGCGGTATCATGGAGATGGCCGACATGATGGTCATCACCAAGGCCGACGGCGAAAACATACATAAGGCCGAACTTGCCAAGGCTCAGTTTCAGGGTGCGTTGCATCTCTTCCCGCTGCCCGAATCGGGCTGGCGCGCCAAGGTATACACCTGCTCGTCGCTCGACGGCACCGGTTTGGAGGAGGTATGGAAGGGCGTCGAGGAGTTTCTCGATTTCACCGAGGCCAACGGCTACTTCATCGACAACCGCAACCGCCAGAACAAATACTGGATGTACGAGACCATAAACGAGGCTCTTAAAAGCAGCTTCTATCGCAATCCGCAGATCGAATCCCGCATAGCCGATGTAGAGCGTCGCATCTTGGAGGCCAAGCAGTCGTCGTTCATTGCAGCTAAGGAGTTGTTGGATATATACTTCAATCGCTAATTTTCCGCTAATTTTCCGTGAAAAGGCATCATTTGCTTCCGCTCGCTCCATTGCCCGAACGGGCAGTACGTCAAGTACAGCCCGTCCGTCCAATGTTCGTTGCGCGTTGCAACTAATGCCTTTTGACGAAAAATTTCGGTTGTGGTGCTTGGGAGGTTTTCCGTGAAAAGCGGCACTCTACTGCCGCTCCTCGTCGTTCGGCAATGGGCAGTACGCCAGTACAGCCTATCGCCTCACTCTGTCGTCGCGTGGTATAATACCGCTTTTGACGAAAAATTTTGGTAGTGGTGCTGTGGGAATCTATTTCCTCTGTTCTGTCATTCTGAGGAGCGCGAAGCGCGACGTGAGAATCTTTGTTGTGTGCGACTATTCCCATTGTCATGTCGAGCGTCGAGACTCCCACGGTCGAAGCTGTGCTTCTCCCTCGGAGTGACATAGTGGGGCATTGTGCCCCGTCATTCTGAGGAGCGTTCTGTGAATGCGACGTGAGAATCTCTGTTTTGGATGACTATGTCCACTGTCATGTCGAGCGTCGAGACTCCCACGGTCGAAGCTGCGCTTCTCCCTCGGAGTGACAGGGCGAGGGGGCAGGCTTGTCATTCTGAGGAGGCCGCAGGCCGACGTGAGAATCTCATTCACACACACAGATTGCCACGCCTCGCTCTGCTCGGCTCGCAATGACACAGAAAAATATACTCTCGCTGGGCAAAATGCAAACAAGTTTGCTTTTGCACTCACTTATTCGTAATTTGGCTTCGCCGAATATACTCCCGTTCGGCAAAATGCAAACAAGTTTGCTTTTGCACTCACTTATTCGTATATTTGTATGATTTTTCGCAAAAGGAAATGAAATGCGTGTGATTCGAAAGAGAAT
>CAZEXJ010000234.1:0-24164 GCA_964516585.1 uncultured Alistipes sp. | reverse complement strand
GGTCGGCCGAGCAGCTTACGCCTATGGCCACGGGGCACGATGCAGCATGACGCGGAGCACGTATCACGCGCACGTCGTGTACGTAGTATTTGCCGCCGAACTGCGCTCCCAAGCCTATCTCCTGACATATCTTCTGCACTTTGGCCTCCCACTCCATATCGCGGAAGCAGCGGCCGCCCTCGTTGCCCGAGGTGGGCAGCTCGTCGAGGTAGCCGGCCGAGGCCTTCTTGACGGTCGACAGACACATCTCGGCCGAGGTGCCGCCGACGCATATAGCGAGGTGGTAGGGCGGGCAGGCCGAGGTGCCCAGATCGGTTATGTGCTCTTTGATGAACTTCGTGAGCGACTCCTCGTTCAACAGAGCCTTGGTCTGCTGATAGAGGAAGGTTTTGTTGGCCGAGCCGCCGCCTTTGGTGATGAACAGGAACTCGTACTCCATACCCGGGTGACCGCCGTAGATGTCGATCTGCGCCGGCAGATTGCAGCCCGAGTTCTTCTCGTCGGTCATGGTGAACGGAACCACCTGCGAGTAGCGCAGGTTGCGCTCCTTGTAGGTCTCGTACACGCCGCGCGAGATGCACTCGGCATCGTCCACGCCCGTGTATACGTCCTCGCCCTTGTGGCCTATGCAGATGGCCGTACCCGTATCCTGACACGTGGGAAGCTCGCCCTCGGCAGCCACGCACTGGTTCATAAGCATGGTGTAGGCTACGAACTTGTCGTTGTCGGTGGCCTCGGGATCGTCGAGGATGTTTCTGAGCTTTTGCAGGTGCGATGCGCGCAGGTAGAACGATACGTCGGCATATGCCTCGCGCGCCAGCAGTTCGAGACCCTTGGGGTCGACCTTCAAAATCTTGCGACCGTCGCACTCGACGACTTTTACATAATCTTTCGTCAACAGACGATACTCCGTCTTATCGCACTGGATAGGGAACGGTTGCTGATAGATAAATTCTGCCATAAATGTTTGTAGTTTCAGTCTTTATTGTAGTTTATAATTCATATTTTTCAATCGATCAACCCGAAGATGAAGAGTGCCGCAACCAAGGGCGGGCACACCCAGCGGAGCAAAAATCCGACCGTCGGAAACATCTTCCGGTCGATGCCGCCGCCGCGCGCGACCTCGTCGCGGAACCGCTTGCGATCCCATATCCAGCCTGCGAATATGCAGGTCATAAGCCCCGAGAAGGGTAGCAGCAGCGTAGCCGTAAACGTATCGAGCAGGTCGAACAGGTTGCGCCCGAACAGCCGTATGTCATCCCATGCGCCCATCGACAGCGATGCCGCGACGGCCAACAGAGCCGCTCCGAGCGACACGCAGCGTGCTGCCCGGCGGCGTGTCATGCCGCGCTGTTCGACTAAGTAGACGGTCACCACCTCGTGTATCGACACGGTGGACAGTATGGCCGCCAAGGCGAGCAGTATGAAGAACAGCGTCGACCAGAAACCTCCCCACGGCAGCCCCTCGAACACCTCGGGCAATGCCACGAATGCGAGTGTCGAACCGCTCTGGTCGCCCACGCCTGCCGAGAGAATCACGATGCTGGCTATGACTGCGGCCAGCGTGTCGAGCAGTGCGACGTTGACGGCTGTGGGCAGCAGCCGGGTTCGGGAGTCGAAATACGATCCGTAGGTTATCATGATGCCCATGCCTATCGACAGCGAGAAGAAGGCCTGCGACAGGGCGGCAAGTATAGTCTTCGAATCGACCGCGCCGAAGTCGGGCGTGAGAACCTTGCGTATGGCTGCGTTGCTGTCGGGCATCGACAGCGAGTAGACGGCCAATGCTATCAGTATGACGAAGAATATGGGCATCAGTATCTTCGAAGCCCGCTCGATGCCTCGTTTGACTCCCCGCTCGACGATGTAGTGGTTGGCTGCGATGAACACCGCCGTGTAGATGAGCGGCTGCCACGGGTCGGCGACGAACTCGGCGAAAAACGTGTTGTCGACGCGCCCCGCGGCCGAGTTGACGACGTAGGCCGCCGTCCAGCCCGAGACCACGAAGTAGTAGCCGAGGATCAGAAACACCGTCGCCACGGCCAATGCGCCGAGCCAGCCCCAGCGCCGGTCGATAGCGCGATATGCCCCCACGGGATTCGACCGCGTGTGGCGGCCTATCGAAAATTCCGCCACCATGAGCGGCAGTCCCATCAACGCCACGCAGACCATATAGATGATGATGAAGGCTCCGCCGCCGTTGGCGTCGGCTATGCCGGGGAAACGCCACACGTTGCCCAAGCCTATGGCACTGCCTGCCGCGGCGAGCACGGCCGCTATGCGGCCTCCGAATGTGGCGCGTCTGTTTCCCGTTGCACTCATCTCTTCGATTGCGATATGTTATGCCTCTATTGTCACGCCGACGCTGTCGATTTTTCCGCCTAACGGCGGTGCGATCTTGGCCACCGTACACTCCACGCTGACTATCTGCGGAAATTCGGCCTTAACCGACTCGATGACATTCATCGCGGCAGCCTCAATGGTGCGCTGTGTGCGCTGCATAGCCCGCTCGACTATGCCGAAGACAGTCAGGTAGTTGACCGCCTGATTTACGTCGTCGGTGCGGGGCAGGTCGCCAAGCGGCGTGCGTATGGACAGATCGACGCGAAAGTGATTGCCCACCTTCTGTTCCAGATCGTAGCAGCCGTGATAGGCGCGAACCGAGATCCCGTTGAGACGTATCGTATAGAGCTTGTCCGACATCGCTATTCCACCGTTACCAAATAGTAGTTCTTCTTGCCGCGCTGCACTATCAGATATTTGCCGGCTATAAGGTCGTCTTTGCCCACGGCCTGCATCGGATCGGTCACCTTCTCCTTGTTGAGCGACACTCCGCCGCCCTGTATCATCTTGCGGCACTCGCCCTTTGAGGAGAATATCGACGTGTGCTCGGCGGCTATGTCGATGAAGGCGCCTAACTTGCCGGCCGGGATGCAGAACTGCGGTACGCCCTCGAATACTTGCAGCAGGGTCTGTTCGTCGAGACGGCGCAGCGCCTCCGACGTGGCTCCGCCGAAGAGTATCGACGACGCCTCCACCGCACGCTGCCAATCCTCCTTGGAGTGGATCATGCAGGTAAGCTCCTCGGCTAAACGCTTCTGCAATATGCGCAGATGTGGCGCGGCCTCGTGCTCGGCTGTCAGCTGTTCGATCGTCTGACGGTCGAGCAGCGTGAATATCTTGATGTAACGCTTGGCATCCTCGTCGCTTACGTTGAGCCAGAACTGGTAGAATTTGTAGGGCGACGTGTAGCGCGCATCGAGCCATACGTTGCCGCTCTCCGTCTTGCCGAACTTGGTTCCGTCGGCCTTGGTTATCAGCGGGCAGGTTATGGCGAAAGCCTCCTCGTTGGAACCTAACTTGCGGCGTATCAGCTCTGTGCCGGTAGTGATGTTGCCCCATTGATCGGCGCCGCCCAACTGCACCTTGCAGCCGTACTCCTGATAGAGGTGCAGGAAGTCGTAGCCTTGCAGCAGCTGGTAGGTGAACTCGGTGAACGACATGCCGTCGCCCTCGCCGTTGAAACGCTTCTTGACCGAGTCCTTGGCCATCATGTAGTTGACCGTTATCAACTTGCCTATCTCACGGGCGAAGTCGAGGAAGGTTATGTCTTTTGTCCAGTCGTAGTTGTTGACCAACAGCGCGCGGTTGTCGGCATCGCTGTCGAAATCGAGCAGCTTCGACAGCTGGCGTTTTATGGCCTCCTGATTGTGGCGCAGCGTGTCCTCGTCCAAAAGGTTGCGCTCCTGCGACTTGCCGCTCGGGTCGCCGATCATGCCCGTCGCACCGCCGATAAGGGCTATGGGACGGTGGCCGCACAACTGGAAGTGTTTGAGTATCATGACTCCTACAAGGTGCCCTATGTGCAGCGAATCGGCTGTCGGGTCGATACCTAAGTAGGCCGTGGTCATCTCTTTCTGCAACTGCTCTTTTGCTCCCGGCATGATCGTGTGGATCATGCCTCTCCATTCCAACTCCTCTACGAAATCTTTGTTTTGCATTGATATATTGTCTTTTTGTTGTTTGCACTTCTGTCTATTCCGCCTCCAAATCGAGCGCTTCGCGCATCTCCACAATCAGCGGGTTCTTGCGTATCATGTGTTGCAGCCTGTCTTCGAGCTTTATGGGCTTCGCCGCCCGTATCTGCTCGTTGATGTCGACCTGCATGTCGATGAATCCGTCGATACCGGCTATCGCCGCTATGTGGCTCAGCATCTCGGTTTTCGCGTGCAGGATGTCGTCGGCCAGCGTGTGAGTCGGCGCGGCTATGCGTATCAGGCCGCCTTCGATGCGCATGGAGTCGAAAGCCACCATGAAGCGCGGGCGCGATCTGCCGATGTAGTCGAGTATGTCGCGCGCAGCCGCTTTCAGTTTGTTCTCCGATTCGGGGTCTGCGGGCAGTTGCGTCGCGCTTTCGGGCTTGACGGCCGCCATTTCGGTCTGTAACTCGGTCTTATCGTCGCCGCCGCCGAGAAGATCGGCTAACGAGGTGCCCGAAACGAGCGGTTTGTGCGAACCGGCGCCTCCCTGCGCGCTGTTTTGCGTCCGGGGTGCCGCCTGTGCTGCGGGCTGCTGCCGCTCGGGCGCCTTGTGCGATGTTGCTGCGGGCTGCCCGGCGGGCTGTTGCTGCGCAGTCGGTGTCGGCCGCGGGGTCGGAGCCGCTGCGGGTTGCGCCGCTGTCTGCTGCCGGGTTGCTGCCGCCGGTTGCTGCCGGGGCGTTTGTGTCTGCTGCGTGGTCGTGGCGGCCGTATGCGACTGTGCCGCGTCCAACTCGGGCAGTGCCGCCGAGCAGACGAAAGTTACCGCAGCGGGTTCATACTTTTTTTTTTGACCGAGACCCGCAATCTTCATGAGTCCCAGTTCAACCAACAACCGTTGATTTGCCGACTGTCTTATCCGCCCGTCGGCCTCGGTGAGCAGCGATATGGCTCCGAAGAGGAACTCCTCGCTGCACGAGGCGGCCTGCGAGCGGTAGCGTTCGAGCAGCGTGCCCGTGAACTCTATCAGTGAGAAGGCTGCCGTGCGCGCCATCAGCAGATCGCGCATGTGCTGGTTGAGTCCGGCGATGAACGTCTGAGACGAGAATCCTCTGCCCAACACGTCGTCGAAGCGCACCAAGGCGTCGATATACCGGCCTGCGAGCAGCATGTCGGTGATGTCGAAATAGGTGTCGTAGTCGAGTACGTTCAACGTGGCGGCCACCTGTTTGTAGTCGAGCGTCGAACCGCAGAACGACACCGCCTTGTCGAACATCGACAGCGCGTCGCGCATACCTCCGTCGGCCTTGCGGGCTATGAGGTTCAATGCCTGATCGTCGGCCGTGACGCCCTCCTGCGAGGCTATGTAGCGCAGATACTCCACGCCGTCCTCGACGCGTATGCGGTTGAAGTCGTAGATCTGGCAGCGCGACAGTATCGTCGGCAGTATCTTGTGCTTCTCGGTAGTGGCTAAAATGAATATGGCGTGTGCGGGCGGCTCCTCCAACGTTTTCAAAAAGGCGTTGAATGCCTGCGTCGAGAGCATGTGCACCTCGTCGATGATGAACACGGAGTAGCGCCCCTGCTGCGGCATGACGCGCACCTGATCGATCAGGTTGCGAATGTCGTCGACGGAGTTGTTCGATGCGGCATCGAGTTCGTGTATGTTGAGCGAACGGTTTTCGTTGAAGCTGCGGCACGACTCGCACTCGTTGCACGCCTCCGCTCCATTGGGGTGGAGACAGTTGATAGCCTTGGCGAAGATGCGGGCGCATGTGGTCTTGCCTACGCCCCGCGGTCCGCAGAAGAGATAGGCGTGCGCCAGCTGTCCGCGTTCGATCGCATTTTTCAGTGTCGATGTGATATGTTGCTGACCGACAACCGAAGCGAACGTCGCGGGACGATATTTGCGTGCTGAAACGATGAAATTCTCCATAACAGGACAAAGATATAAAAAAAAACTCACATGCGCGTATGCGCTGTGTGTGTTTTTGATCTTTGCGGCGCGACCTGCCCTGTCGCCGGAGTATCGCGGCGAAACATCGGCGGTTGCGCTTCGAAATATCTGCTGTCTTCTCCATTCCGTGCGCCGGATACGGCAATGAAGAGATTGCCACGCCTCGCTGCACTCGGCTCGCAATGACACAGTACAACGCCCCACCCTGTCACTCTGAGGAGCAACGCAGTTGCGACGTGAGAGTCTCATTTCCGCCTTGTCACTCCGAGGAGTGCGAAGCGCGACGTGGGAGAAAACAAACGTCGACCACGAAGCGACGGCTTACGCCGTTATATAATTCTGACCCTCCCCTAAATCCCCTCCTCGGAGGGGACTTGGGTCGCTTCGCTCCGGGTGGGGCGTGGAAAGGTTGGCGGGTATCCCGAAATGTGCGCTTTGCACGCTCTGTTTGTCATTCTGAGGAGCAACGCAGTTGCGACGTGAGAATCTCTTTCACACATGAGATTGCCCCCTGCCGGGTTTTGCAGGTGAACCGTTTTCAGACGTCTAAGACGGTGACCTCTATGCCGCGCTCTTCTAACTGGTGCAGAATATGTTGCGGAATGCCGCGGTCGGTGACTATCTGATCGATCAGATCGATGTCGCAGATCTTGCTGAATCCCCGGAAATTGAACTTCGTGGAGTCGGTCAACACGATAGTCTTCTGCGAAATGTCGATCATCTGCCGGTTGAGCGAGGCCTCCAAAAGGTTGGTCGTCGACAGTCCGTACTCCACGTCGATGCCGTCGACTCCGATGAAGAGCTTGCTGCATGCGAAGTTCGACAGCATCTCCTCGGCGTAGTGTCCCACCACCGACTCCGACGAGTTGCGCGCTACGCCGCCCAACTGTATGACGTCTATGTCTTTGTTGCGCGACAGATAGGTCGAAACGTTCATGGCCGAAGTGATGACCGTCAGGTGTTCCTGCGGTACGATCTCGCGCGCGAAAAACATCACCGTCGTACCCGATGCGATGAGGATCGAGTCTTTGGGCTGTATCATCTTGGCGGCATATTGGCCGATAGCCTTTTTCTGCGCTATCTGCTGTTTCTCCTTGATGTTGACATCGCGATCGTTGATATAGGGATTGAGGCGTATGGCGCGTCCGTGGGCGCGGTATATCGATCCCTGTTTCTCCAATAGGGTAAGATCTTTGCGTATGGTAACCTCCGATACGCCGAACTCCTTGGCTAATTCGCTTACGCCGATCGACCCCGTCCCGTTGACCATGGAGAGTATGGCAGCGTGTCTTTCGTTTAAAGGCATGTCCTATCGTTGTTTAAGTTTCGCAAATATAAAAAAAATAATCCAATTTCATATTTCCCGGCTTTATTTTTGTTTCGCCCGTGAAATCTTTTATAAAATAAAAGGTGTAAAAGTTTGCAAATTCGGTTGAAAAACCCTACTTTTGTTTCGAATTGAAATTCATATTGATCATAACGAAAGTAAAAAGCGGCTCGAAACGCGGTGCCGTATCTGAAAAATCATAGCGCAATATATTGATAACATTGATTTTACAAAATAGAGTAAATTAAAATATCAAAAAGAGATGGACAGAAGTTTAATGCTCAAACAACTCGACAATTCCGACAAGGTGTGGGATGTCGTGGTTGTCGGCGGCGGTGCGACCGGTTTGGGATGCGCCGTCGATGCTGCTACCCGCGGCTTCAGTGTGGCGTTGTTCGAACGCGAGGATTTTGCCAAGTGTACGTCGAGCCGCTCGACCAAGCTCGTTCACGGCGGTGTGCGCTATTTGCAGAAGATGGAGGTCGATTTGGTGCGCGAGGCTCTTCACGAGAGAGGTATCATGAAGCGCAACGCTCCGCATTTGGTAAAGGATCAGGCATTCGTGATCTCGAACTATCGCTATTGGGATAACTTCCTTTATTTCTGCGGTCTGACTTTCTACGACATTCTGTCGTTCGGCTTCGGCTACGGCCGTTCGCGCTTCATCCGCTCGAAGACCGTGATGAAGTATCTGCCGACCTCGGTCAAGAAGGGCTTGAAGGGCGGTATCGTCTATCACGACGGACAGTTCGACGATGCCCGCATGGCATGCAACCTCGCGCAGACCTGTGCCGATAACGGCGGCTGCGTCGTCAACCGCATGGCTGTCGTGGGCGTTTTGCATAACGAGGCGGGCAAGGTTTGCGGAGTGAAGACCCGCGACATGCTCACCGGCGAGGAGCGCACCGTCAAGTGCCGCGCTCTGATCAACGCCGCAGGCTGCTTCGTCGACGAGGTGATGCAGATGGACGAGCCGGGCATGCCCAAGATGGTGGTTCCGAGTCAGGGTGTCCACATCGTTCTCGACATGAAGTTCTTGCAGAGCGACTATGCTATCATGGTGCCCAAGACCTCCGACGGCCGCGTGCTGTTCGCTGTGCCTTGGCACGACAAGGTGGTCGTCGGTACGACCGATATTCCGCGCCCGAAGGCCGAGAGCGAGCCGCGTCCGTTGGAGGAGGAGATCGACTTCATACTCAAAACCGCATCGCTCTATATGGATCCCGCCCCGACCCGCGCCGATATAGTATCGGTATTCGCCGGCCAGCGTCCGTTGGCTGCGCCCAAGAAGGAGGGCAAGAGTTCGAAAGAGGTGTCGCGCAGTCACAAAATCATAACATCGGACAACAATTTGGTTACGATTACCGGCGGCAAGTGGACTTCATACCGCAGAATGGCCGAGGATACGATCGACAAGGCCATATCGGTATGCGGCTTGGAGAAGCGCAAGTGCGTTACCAAGAAGTTCAAGATTCACGGCTGGAAACCCGCGCCCGATCTCTCCGACCACATGTATGTCTACGGTTCCGATGCCGAGAAGATACTCGCTCTGATAAAGGAGAATCCCGCTTTGGGCGAAAAGATATCGGAGAAGCACGACTACACCATGGCCGAGGTGGTTTGGGCTGTGCGCGAGGAGATGGCCTTGACCGTCGACGATGTTCTGGCGCGTCGTGTACGCATGCTCTTCGTCGATGCCCGCGAGGCTCAGAAGTCGGCACGCAAGGTGGCCGAGGTCATGGCTGCCGAGTTGGGACGCGACAAAGAGTGGATCGAAGCGCAGGTGAAGGATTTCACCGCGATATCTTCGAATTATTTCCTCGCGTAGGGAATAATTTAATGCAGATGTAAAAACACTGTGCGAATTTATTTATAGTTTTGTGCAATGATCTTATCGGAAATGGTCGACAGCGCGTGTGTACGCAGGGCGAGTGAATCGCTCTGCGGCACACCGCGCTCGTACGGTTTATGGCCGGTCGGAGCGTTGCGCTGAACATATAATAAATAGGTGCAGTTGGAGGAAAAGGAACGAAGAATAAAATTGAACCTAACTTTTACTACCGAATATGTCTAACTTTTTCACTCCGCCCGCTGCCAAACCGAGATTGCCGAAGGAGCGTATTCCCGAGGCGTATCGGCGTATGCGCCTTAAAGTGTTCTTAGGGGCATTCTTGGGTTATGCGGCATATTATTTGGTTCGCAAGAATCTGTCGTTGGCAGCGCCTTCTATGATCGAGGAGGGGTTGCTCGACGAATCGGGCGTGAGTTTCGCCATGACCGGTATTCCGGTGGCGTATGCCTTTTCGAAATTCATAATGGGCAGCCTGTCGGATCGCTCCGATGCCCGTAAATTCCTTGTCGTAGGTCTCATCATAGCCTCGCTGACGATGATGTCGGTCGGCTTCCTGCCGCTTGGCGGGTCGATAGGAGCCAACAGCGCGCTGCTGTTCGGCTTCATGCTCGTTGCCGGCTGGATATCCGGCATGGGATGGCCTCCGTGCGGGCGTGTTATGGCTCACTGGTTCTCGCAGCGCGAGCGCAGTTTCAAGATGTCGATATGGAATACGTCGCACAACGTGGGCGGCGGTTCGCTGGCCGTGCTGGCGCTTGGCGGTGTGGCCATATTCTCCTCTTTGGGCATAGCCGACACGTGGCGCGCCAACTTCATATTCCCGTCGCTTGTGGCTCTGCTGTTCGCCATTGTCTGCTGGTGGCTGCTGCGCGACCGCCCCGAGGCGTGCGGCCTGCCTCCGATCGACGAGTACCGGCACGATTTCACCGGCCGTCGCGGCGAGAAGGGCGAGGAGATGAAGATTCCGTTCCGCCGGCTGTTTGTCGATTATGTATTGAAAAACCGTTTGCTGTGGTTCATCGCCATGGCCAACGTCTTCGTTTACATGGTACGCTACGGCATCAGCGACTGGTCGCCTACCTATATATCCAAGGAGTTGGGCTTAGGTCAGGATATTCAGAAGTTGGCATTCTCCATTTTCGAGTATGCGGGTATCCCCGGTACGATCGTATGCGGCTGGATATCTTCGCGTTTCTTTCAGGGACGCTGCGCTCCGGTCAACGTGATCTACATGCTGTTGGTGCTGGCGGGCGTGCTGTGCTACTGGCAGGCGGCGCCGATTGCATCGGCATTGGGCATCAGCGTGTCGATTATAGTGTATGTGTCGTTAGGCTTGATAGGCTTCGCCGTATACGGTCCCATAGCCCTGATCGGTATTCAGGCGTTGAGCTTCGTGCCGAAAAACGCCGCCGGTACGGCTGCCGGCTTCGTCGGCCTGTTCGGCTACCTGTTGGGCGATGCGCTGCTCTCGAAGATACTGATAGGACATGTCGCCGCGAGCGACTTGGGCTGGAACGCTACGTTCTGGTTCTTCATCGGGGCATCGTGCTTGGCGATAGTCATCTGTGCCGTGACGTGGCGCAGGGAGTTGGAGATGCTGCGCCTGCGTTTGCGTGAAGCGCAGAATATGAATTGAGTTGCAAATAGATCGATAAAATAATGAAAAAACAGGTTATACTATATGTTCTGTTGCTGTCGGTAACGATGTGCTTTGCCGCAACCCCCCCCCTTAAAAAGGGGCTAAAAGGTTGTGTTACAGCCAATGGAGAACCTTTGCAGGGCGTTGTCGTGAGCGACGGGGAGAACTTCGCCGTCACCGATACGAAAGGTGCTTTTTCGCTTGAAACAGGCGGAAAAGCGCCTTTCGTATTTGTGGTTACGCCCTCGGGATATATCGCTCCGCAGCAGCAGGGCATCCCGCAATTCTATCTGCCGATCGACGGCCGCAAGTCGTATGACTTCGATCTGCTGCCATTCGCCTCGGAGGGCTACGAGCTGCTGGCCGTGGGCGATCCGCAACCCCAGAACGAGGAGCACATGTCGCGCCTTGCCGGCGAGGTTATTCCCGGCTTGCAGAGTGTCGTCGACGAGTGCCGCGAGCGCAACGCCCTGCCCGAAGTGGCTATCATTCTGGGTGATATAGTTTGGGACAGAATGCACCTGATGCCCGGCGTCAAGCGCGAGTTCGCCCGCCTCGGCATACCTTGCTATCCCGTCATCGGCAACCACGACCACGATTTGGCGTGCGACAACGACTTCGATGCCTCACACGCCTATCGCGACAACTTCGGTCCGACCTATTATGCTTTCAATTTGGGCGACACCTATTTCATCGTGCTCGACGACATCGAGTATTACGGCAAGAAGGAGTACGACGAGCGCATCAACGACAGTCAGTTGGCGTGGCTCGAAAAATACAGGCAATATATCCCCGAGTGCTCGCGCGTGTGCGTGGCCATGCACGCTCCGGCCATGAAGTATTGGCGCGATCATTCCTATCAACAGTCGAATCGCCGTCTGTTCAAGCTGTTTGCCGACTGCGAACTGCATCTTCTGACGGGTCACACCCACATCAATTCCAATTACGACGTGGTTCCGGGCGTTGTCGAACACAACGTCGCCCAGATCAACGGCAACCTGTGGCATGCGCCGCTCAACAGCGACGGCTCGCCCAAGGGGTTGTGCATCATCACCGACGAGAACGGCGCATGGCGGTGGCTCTACCGCACGCTGGGTCACGGCGACGAATATCAGATGCGCATCTGGCTGCCGGGCGAATTGAAGGCGCACAAGCAGTTCGTCGTCGCCAAGATATGGGGCTGGGACCCGTACTGGACGGTGGTATGGTATGAGGACGGCCGCTATCGCGGAGCCATGGAGCAGGTGCCGATGAACTGCCCCGACTACATGGCCTATGCCGAGACGGCCGACGTCACTGCCAAGATCAAGGCCAACCTGCTGAACACGGCGCGTGCGGCCAAGTTCTTCTTCCGCGCACGCCCGTCGAAGGGGGCGCGCGAGATGCGCATAGTGGCTACCGACCGCAACGGCCGCCAATGGACGGAGACGATCGATCTTGCTTCGGAGAAATAGTATGATAAATAAACAATTATACCTAATTTTTATGAAAAATTCACTGTTTAAACTCTACGCGCTGTTGCTGTCGGCATGCCTGCTGTTCGCTGTCGGCTGCAAGTCGGACGACGATCCGCAGACACCCGATGATCCCAAGAAGGAGATCATTACCCGCATCGTTACGGGTGTCGTGCTCGACTCGGAGTATGAGGTGGAAGATGGCGGACAGATTACCCTGACGGGCAAAGGCTTCGCCTCGGGCGACTACATATTGCTTCGCACGGGCAGCGATATCCGCTGCACGACGGTTGCGGTAGATGACAAGTCTCTCAGTTTTGCAGTTCCCGAACAGGTCGCTTCGGGCACGAGCTACCGGTTCGTGCTTCGCAGGGGCAACAAAGCCCAGATATTCGGCTCGGCTGTCATCAAACTCAAAGTGAGCGGCAGCCTGACGGATGTCCCCGACAAGGAGGGCATGAACGTCAAAGGACTTGTATTCTGCGGCTTGGAGCCTGTTGCCGGGGCATTGGTGTCGGACGGCGTGCAGATCGTGGAGACCGATTCCGACGGTCACTACTGGATGAATTCGGGCAAGCGCCACGGCTCGGTGTTCATCATCACGCCTTCGGGCTACGAGGTGGCTACCAAGGAGGCTATGCCGCAGTTCTGGCATAAGCTGACCAAGGGTCAGAGCGAAGTGGAGCAGCACGACTTCGAACTGTTCGAGTGCGATAACGACAACCATATCATGCTGGTTGCCACCGATATGCACCTCGCCAACCGCTCGACCAACGATTTGCAGCAGTTCACCACGGGCTGGATGAGCGAGGTGACCTCTCTGTACAACGATTCGGCTACGCCGGTCTACTGCCTCAATCTCGGCGACTGGGCTTGGGATCTCTACTGGTACCAGAACAACTACTCGCTGACCGAAGCCAAGGATGCAGTCAAGGATCTCGATTTCCAGTTCTGGTCGACCATGGGCAACCACGACAACGATGCCGCCTATCAGGGCGACTGGGAGCCTGAGCAGGCCTTCCGCGACGAGATAGGTCCGGTATTCTACTCGATGAACATCGGCAAGGTGCACTACATCATGCTCGACGATACGGTATACAAGAACACCGGCACCCCGAGCGACCCGACCGTCGCCGGCGACCGCAGTTACGACAAGTATTTCACTGCCGACAACATCAACTTCGTCAAGGAAGACCTTAAATATGTCGATCCGTCGACTCCGATCTTCGTCGGTTTCCACTGCCCGATAAAGAGCATGTCGTACAACGCCTCCAACGGCTGGTACAGCAGCGACGCTATCGGTCAGAGCTACCAGAAACAGTTGTTGGAGTGCTTCGCCGGTTATCAGAATGTCACGCTGCTGTCGGGTCACTCGCACGTCAACCGCAATGTGCCTATCGAGGGCTATGCCTCGAAGATGATCGAGCATAATGTGGCTGCCGTGTGCGGAACATGGTGGTGGACGTACAAATATGCCAAGAACAACGTCTGCACCGACGGCTCGCCCGCCGGTTACAAAGTGTTCACCGTCAACGGCGACCAGATAACCTATAAATACAAGGGCATAGGCGTCGACAGCGACAGGCAGTTCCAGACCTACGACATGAACGAGTTCATGAAGTGGTGGGACAGCAACTCGACGGTAGCCGCTTTCAAGAAGAAGCTGCCCGCCCGCGCCGACGACTATGCCGGCATCTCGTCGACGTCGAATACGGTATACATCAACGTGTGGGCTTGGGAGCCGACGTGGAAAGTCGTAGTCAAGGAGAATGGCAAAGACCTGCCCGTCAAGCAGATTCGCAAGTACGACCCGCTGCATTCGGCCTCGTACGACATACCGCGCGGAGCGAGCACCTCGCTATCGTTCCCCAGCGAATACACGTGCCACCTGTTCGAGGTTACGGCCTCTTCGGCTTCGTCGACACTCGACATTACGGTCACCGACTCGTTCGGCGAGACCTATTCGGAGACGATGACCCGTCCCAAGAGCTTTACTACAAAATATGAATAAACTAAGCTAACTTATTTACTAACAAAAACCACAATTCTATGAAGCATCTAAGACAATGTCTGTGGGCAGCCGCTCTTATCGCCGGTATCGCAATGACCGGCTGTAAGGAGGATGAAGTTGACCCTGTGGTTCCGGTAGAAGCGCCGGAGCTTGAAGTCATTGGGGCGGAGAGCGGTTTCGCTTTCTCCTACTATGACGGTGAGGACAAGGCCAAGACGTTTACGGTTTACGCTACCGCGCCATGGACTATCCAGAAGGACGGCGGTTGGTTCGTTTGCGAACCTTCGAGCGGAAAAGCCGGCGAGGATACTCGCGTAACGCTTACGGTCGTCGAGAATGATGGCGCGGCGCGCACGGGCAAAGTTACCGTGGTGGCCAACGCCGGAACCTTCAAGCATCCTGTGACAACCGAATACTCGTTCGCTCTGACGCAGACTGCTTATCACAGCACCGAATTTATTGTTAACGGCGTGACGGACAATGCTGTCGCATTCCCGGCCAAGGAGACCGAAGCCTTCGCATTCACCGTGGAGAACGCCTACGACTGGACTATGACGGCCGAGAACGAGACGTGGTACACCGCGACTCCCAAGGCCGGAAAAGCAGGCGAGGTGGTTACCGTTACCGTCACTCCCAAGGACAACGACACCGACAAGGTCAACGAGGGTACGCTGACATTCTCGGCAAAAGATCCCGAGAATCCGGCCAACTCTGCGGAATACGTCATCGCACTTTCGCAGGAGGCATACTTCGTTATCGACCAGCACGAGACGGGCTTCGTATTCTACAGCGAGGACTTCTCTTGGATCAAGGATGTATTCCCCGCGACAGGTTCGCTCTACGGCTATCCGACGGTCGATACCGGTGAGTTCACCGACGGTATCAAGCTCGGCACCAAGGGCAGCAACGACGTGGGTGTGGCCAACCTGACCGATGAGACGGTGGTTGCCGCCAAGTTGGCAGGTGTCAATACGGCTTACGGCCGCTACGAGGGCTTCATCAAGGTGGGCAAGACCGCCAACATGGGTTATATCATCACCCCCGCCTTCTCGACTATCGACGAAGGCTGCACCGCAACGCTCCTCTGCTCGTTCCGCGTACAGGGCTATCGTACCGCAAATGTCGACTTCAACCCCGATCAGGAGAATCCGACCATTCCCGTCGAGATCATCGGCGCCGGCACCTTCGACGACGGCAAGACCGTTCGCGAGTTCGATGCCAAGGCTTACTTCACGTGGTTGCAGCATGAGTTCGTCGTTGTCGATGCCACTGCCGCTACGCAGTTGAAGTTCGGATCGACCGAGGAAAAGAAGAACCGTCTGTTCATCGACGACATCAAGGCCGTTCGCGCAAGCGATACGGAGGCCAAGGCCGCTGATGCCAAGACTGTTGCCGATGCTTTGGTAGTCGAGGTTACGGGCATGCCCGAGGAGATGATGCCTATCGGCGGCGGTGATATCACCACCACGCGCATCCGCATCAACCGCGAGTGGAAACTCACTTCCGATTCGGATTGGGTGACCTTCGATTCGTTCGCTTCGAACGGCACGGCCAACAAGTCGGCGGGTATCGCTTACAACGAGACCAAGACCGAGGCTACGTCGAACGGTTCGGCTCTGCCTTTCAACAAGAACGTCATCAAGGTTGCCGCCAACGACGGCGCTCCGCGTGCCGCCACCATATCGCTCGAAGTCGAGGGCAAGGTCGCAGGCTCGTTCACCATTCAACAGAACGGTTCGGCCGACCAGCCTTTCATCACTCCGTCGGTCAAGGCTGTCAACTTCAACGCCTATCAGAACGGCGCTTTCGAGGTTACGGTCGATGCCAACGAAGACTGGACGATGACCGCTGAGGGCGACTGGTTCACCGTTAGCGCAACCGAGGGCAAGGCCGATGTTTCGACCAAGTTTACGGTTACGCCGAAGATTCACGGTGCAGGCGAGTTCGCCGCCCGTTCGGGCAAACTGACGCTTACGGGCGCAACTGCCAGCGCCGAGATAGCCGTGGCTCAGGCCGCCGCCGATCTGACGCCTACGCTGGCTGCCGGTGCGGACGTATACTGGTCGTATAGCGAGGCCGATTTCACGGCAAATACCTACAACGATGCCTTTGTTGTAGACAACCTGCTCAATGCCGCAAGCGGTACGGGTTATATGCAGTATATCGAGGGCGAAGGCAAAGAGGATCCCAACAACAAGTTCGCGCGCGTGATCGGCGGTACGGGTCATCCTTACGTAACCGGTGCATGGCCGGGCGACTACTGGTTGTTCACTGTTCCGACCACAGCTCTGTCTGCCGGCACGAAGATCAACTTCAAGGCTCTTAGCCGCACGTCGAACACGGGTCAGTACTATTGGACGATAGAGTACTTCAACGGCGCGACGTGGGTTCCCACCAGCGAGTTGAAGACCGTCGAGGTAGGCGGTGCGACCGTCGAGTATAACTTGGAGGTCAAGAAGGACAACATCACCATCGACGAGACGGTGGCTCTTCCCGCAGCGGTTCCGGCTGGTTTCAACTTGCAGTTCCGTGTACGTTGCGCGGCCAACTGGCAGACTAACGGCAAGGGCGCTTTGGATGCTCCCAACGGCGGTACGATGCGTTTCGCCGGTGCCGGTGATGCCGACTCGCCGCGTATAAAGATCGTCGAGTAACAATCGAAAACCGAATATTCGCCGGGTGCGGGTCGCCTTCGGGCGTCCCCGCGCTCAGCGGGACTCGTAGAAAAGAAAAAAACTAAACAAATATGAATTTGAAGAATTACTTTTTCCGCGCCGTGATGCTCGTGGCAATCCTCTTCTCTTCGGTCGAGGTTTTCGCACAGGGCACAATCAAGGGTGTGGTTTACGATTCGGACGGCAAAACACCGGCTATCGGTGTGACCGTCGTGGTAAAGGGTACTACGAACGGTACTTCGACCAATGTCGACGGTACCTACACTATAACTACCAAGTCGGCGGACGATGTTCTGGTTTTCAACTTTATAGGTTATGAACCGCAGGAGATCGTCGCAGGTTCCCGCACCAAGATCGACGTGGTGATGAAGGAGTCGGCCACCAACATCGAGTCGGTGGTGGTTACGGCACTCGGACTTACCCGTTCGGAGAAGTCGGTCGGCTATGCCATTTCGCAGGTCGACAACGAGGCTCTTACATCGAGCGTGGCTTCGAACTGGATAAGCAACATGAACGGCAAGGTGGCCGGTCTGTCGATGTCGTCGGCAGGTACAGGCCCCGGCGGTACGGTGCGTGTCACCCTGCGAGGCGACTCGTCGCTGAACTACGGATCGAACGAGGCTCTGTTCGTGATCGACGGTATTCCCGTCATCTCGGGTACGGTGGCTTCGGGTTCGGGCGCCAACTACGCCAACAACAACGCTCCGGTCGATTTCGGTAACTCGGTTGCCGACCTCAACCCCGACGATATCGAGTCGGTTTCGGTGCTGAAAGGCCCTGCCGCTTCGGCGCTCTACGGTTCGCTGGCTCAGAACGGCGTGATACTTATCACGACCAAGAGCGGCCGCGAGAACAAGGGCTTCGGCGTATCGTTCTCGTCGACCTGCACGTTGGAGCAAGCCGGCTTCTATCCCGATTTTCAGGGTGAGTACGGTCCGTCGAACACCAACGACAATACGGGTACGACCAATCAGTACGTATCTTCTTGGGGTCTCCCGGCCTCGATGACCGAGGACGGCATCGCCGTTCAGAAGAACATCTCGCGTTACTCTTACGGTGAGAAGTACGACGCCTCGAAGATGCGCTACCTCTATCATTCGAAGAACTGGGAGACGGGCGAGTTCACCCCCGTTCCATGGGTATACGCCGACGACTGGTACACCGGCTTCTTCAAGACCGGTGTGACGTGGACCAACTCGGTATCGATCGACGGTTCTACGGGCAAGGGCACCTCGGCACGTTTCTCGTTCACCGACAACCGCAACGAGTGGATCATGCCCAACACGGGTTACGAGCAGCAGAACTACTCGTTGAACGTCACTCAGAAGCTGTCGAAGCATATCCGCATACAGGCCAAGATCAACTACACCCACAAGAAGTCGGACAACATGCCCATGTCGGGTTACTCTAACGCCTCTCCGATGTACGGTCTGATCTGGGGCTACACCGCATACCCGATGCAGAACTACTACGACGAGTACTATCAGGGTCGTTACACCGAGGCTATGTACGATTTGGGTAACAGCAAAGACCCCTATAACATACAGTCGTCGTTGGTCTACAACTCGAAGTCGGGTCACAACCCCTACCGAGTTGTTGAGGATGCGAAGAATACGATCGACCGCGACCGCGTCTACGGCAATGTCGTGGTGGGCATCGACATCATCGACGGCCTTACGCTCGATCTTCGCGGCGGTATGGATATGAGTGTCGACTTCCGCACTCAGGGTCAACCCTTCATGTCGGCCGACTACGCTTCAGGCCGCTATCAGGAGAAGACCGTGCGTCAGTACGAATACTCTTTGGACTTCCTTTTGAAATACAACAAGTTGTTCCTCGACGACCGTTTGGGTCTGACCGCAGCGGTCGGCGCCAACCGTCTGTCGAACAAATACGCTTCGACCACGATCACGGCCAACGAGCTTCTTATCTCGGGTCCGGGTATGTACACCATGGCCAATGCGGCAGTGGCGCTGGACGTCTCGCCCTACCGCAGCCGCAAGGAGATTCAGTCGGTCTACGGCTTCGTCAACCTGAGCTGGGACGATACGTTCTTCCTCGATCTTACGGCGCGCAACGACTGGTCGAGTACGCTGAACAGCGAGAACTGGTCGTACTTCTATCCTTCGGTGAGTGCAAGTATCCTCGTCGACAACCTGTTCAAGATCAACAGCAACCGCATCAACATGATCAAGCTGCGTGCATCGTGGGCCAACGTGGGTAACGACACCTCGGTTTACTCGCTCTATCCCGACTACACCACCTCGGACTATCCCGGCGGCTTCTACCTGCCGACAACCATTCCCAACGCCATGATCCAGCCCGAGAACTGCGAGAGCTGGGAGGTTGGTTTGGATACCAAGTTCTTCGGCAACCGTTTGGGCTTGGATTTGGCATTCTACCAGAATACCACCACCAACCAGATCATCTCTGCCGCACAGTCGGCCGAGATCGGCAATACGTCGATGAAGATCAATGCCGGTAAGATCCGCAACCGCGGTGTCGAGGTTACCGTTAGCGGAACCCCCGTCAAGACGCGCAACTGGACATGGACTATCAACGCCAACTGGTCGTACAACCAGAACACGCTGTGCGAGTTGACCGACGGCTGGGATCCCGCCACTCCGTTCCAAGCCTCTACGTCGACCACTATCGGCAGCCGTACCTACATCTACTCTTTCCTCGGTCAGGAGATGTACCAGCTCTACGGCAAGGATTACAACCGTGCTCCCGCCGGATCGTACTATCTCGACGAGAACGGCAATCAGGTCGATTGCTCGGGTGCGGTGCTGATCAATCCCACGACCGGTTACCCGTCGCTCACCTCGAAGCCCGACCACCATATCGCCCGTGTGACGCCGCGCTGGAAGGCCGGTTTGAATACGTCGCTGACGTGGAAAGACCTCACCCTGACGGCTCAGTTCACCGCACAGGTCGGCGGTAACGCCTTCTCGGTAACCAACTTCGCCCTCTCTTATCAGGGTAAGTTGAAGAACTCTCTGCCGGGACGTACCGACGGTTTGGTAGTCGACGGCGTTGTCGCCACTTCGGAGACCGATGCCAACGGCAACACGATCTACGCCAAGAACACGACCATTACGGAGAATCCCCACGTATATTACAACACTATCAAGTGGGTGCGCGACAACACCTACGAGAATACCTTCTCTACTGACTTCTTCAAACTGCGCGAGCTGCGTCTCGACTACCGTTTCCCGGCCAAGCTGATGGAGAAGACCAAGTTCATACAGGGACTGTCGATCGGCGTATTTGCAACGAACGTATTCTGCATTACCGACTGGCCGCAGTACGATCCCGAGGCCGCCGGTCTGGTCAACGGCACGAACATCTATCCCGGTATAGAGACCGGTACGTTCCCGATGACCCGCAGCTACGGTTTCAATGTTAAAATTCAATTCTAACGAAAGGAGATGACGATTATGAAAAAATACTTAGGATTTTTAGTCTCTTTCGCCCTTCTCGGTTCTTGTACGAGCGATTTCGAGGATTTCAATACCAATCCCAACAAGATATCGAAAGGGTCGGTCAAGCCTATGTCGATGATAGAGTACATCACCGTAGGTGCATCAAATTCGCTGGCCTCATATATGCGCGAGTGGTCGAACGACATCGCGCAGGTTACCTGCTCTTCGGGTTCGACCGTGCGCTTGGAGCACTGCTACAAACTCGAAAACCAGTATAACAGCCTGTGGAACCTCTGCTTCCTGCGTGCCAACAATGCCAAGCACATGTACGAGCTGGCCGTGGCGCAGAACAGTCCCAACTGTCAGGCCATAGCCTTGACTCTGAAAGTCTACTACCTGTCGATCGCCACCGATATGTACGGCGATATAGCCTACCGCGAGGCTCTGCGCGGCGACGAGGGCATAACCCGTCCCGCGATCGACTCGCAGAAGGATGTCTACGAGCAGATGATGGCCGAGTTGGAGACAGCCAACTCGCTCTATCAACCCAATGTGGTTCTCGACGAGTCGTCAAAGGACAAGCTCTTCGCCGGCGATGTCACCAAGTGGAAGAAGTTCACCAATACGCTGCACATGCGTCTGTTGAACCGCGTATCGCTGCGCAACGATTCGTTCTCTCCGACCATCGCCGAGCGTATGGCCAAGATCGTGAACGATCCGGCAACCTATCCTTTGATGGAGTCGAATGCCGACAACGCCATGGTCAACTACGACGGTACGGCAACCTACTATCGCAACAACCTGAACCAGTATGAGTTTACTACCGACAACGGCTTCTCGGGCGACCACAAGCTCTCGGAGATCGTTATCGGTCTGACGGTATACAACGACAACAATCAGGAGGATTGCGACCCGCGTCTGCCGATCTGGGGCTGCCCCCGCTACCAGAACAACAAGGTATGGAACTGGCAGGGATCGAAGCCCGGCTGCGACACGGAGTATCCTTCGGAGCCTTCGCGTTACAACGAACCCGGCTCGGGCACCATATACAACAACTCGCAGGTTGAGTCGTACATGCACTACGAAGTGCTGTGCCGCGATACCAACCCCAACATGCTGATGTGCTACGACGAGCTTCTGTTCATCAAGGCCGAGGCTGCGATGAACGGCTGGATCTCGGGCAGCGCCGAGCAGTACTACAACGACGCTCTGCGCGCATCGTGCCAGAAGTGGGCGCCTTGGGGTGCCAACGGCCACTATCCCGTCTTGAACGGCTCGACCGTATCGTTCACCGGCGTTACGATCACCGATGCCCAGATAGCCAACCTCATCGCCCGTCCCGAGGTCAAATGGAACGGCACGATGCAGCGTCTGGCCGAGCAGAAGTGGCTGGCTCTCTACTGGGTCGTAGGTTTCCAGCAGTATTCGGAGATGCGCCGCACGGGTTATCCCGAGTGTACGATCAACAGGGGTATCGTAAAGCAGGGCTTCTCGATCAACGCCGAGGGCAAGTCGGTGTTCATCGCCCGTTGCAGCTATCCTCAGGTGGCCATAGCCAACAACCGTGCTAACTACACGGCCGCATTGGAGCGCATGGGTACGACGGACAACGACATCGTGACACCCGTATGGTGGAGCGGTCAGGCCGTTGCGAAGGATGCAGGTCAACCGTGGCCGCACTCGTTCCGCACACTGACATATCAGGAGTAATTAATCTCTAACCGAGTAAGAATATGAAAATAAATATTTTAAGAAGAGTATTGTCGCTTGCGGCCGGTGTGGCAGTCATCGGCGGCTCGCTCGCCCTTACTTCGTGCAAGGACGACGAGACGGCAGGATACGAGGGCGGTGCGTTCCTCTATCTCGAAAATACGAAGTTGAACAACTCGATGAAAAAATTCGTCGCCGAGTATTCCGACGCAGGGTTTACGGCCGAGGCCATCATACAGAACAATATCACGGAGTTGATCTCTTACGATATACGTTCGAATCGCGATTGGCGCATCGAGGTGGAGAATCCCGAGACCGATTCATGGTTGAAGATCTACCCGGCAGAGGGTAAGTTGGACGGCCGTGTCAAGTTCCTCTGCGAGGATAACGACAACCTGACGGAGCGTTCGACCAACGTCTATTTCTACTACGCCGACGGCACTTTGGCCGAGCCTGTACTGACGGTTCGCCAGAAGGCCAACGTAGAGCATATCGACCTCTATGTCAACGGCAGCGAGGCTACGCGCGCTTCGGCTTCGACGGCCGCCGCTTCGTTCGACGTCACCATTCGTGCCAATGTCCCCTATTACTACAAGTCGGAGACCGACTGGCCGGAGGAGTGGTTCCGCCTGACCGAAAACGCTCAGGATACGTTTACTCTCAACATCGACCAGTTCGATTCGCAGGACGGCAAACGCGAGGGCTACATCACATTCTACGGTGCCGGCGAGCACGGCGATGTGGTGACTAAGCTGCGCGTGATGCAGTCGGCATTCAACGCCGATAACTCGGTTGTCGTTACGATCGAGGAGCTGCTCGCATCGCTCGGCAGCGACCGTATCGTTATGGAGAACTACTCGGTCGAGGCTACCGTCATCAGCGATATCGAGAACGGCAACATCGATGCCAATACTATCGTGGTCGAGGATGCCAGTATGCATGGCTTGTGCCTTAACCTGACTACGCCCAATACGTTCAAGGCCGGTACCAAGATCAAGGTATGGCTGCTCGACAAGGTCATCACGCCGTGGCAGGCCGTCGAGGGTGTCGTCGTTGCCGACAACATCTTCGATCCGGTTGAGGACGCCGGTCTGCCCGCTCCTATCGACGTTACTTCGGTCGAGGACGCCACCAAGTATTACAACACTTTGGTTACGTTGAAGAACGCCGAGTGGGTATTCCCCTACGGCACCTACTATCCGGGCGATGAGAATGCCATTTACGGCAATACCAACGCATTCGCCGATGCCGATCACGCACGCATGCTGCGTCTGGGCGGCGGCGGCGCGATCAGCGCATACGTCGAGGGCGGCACCTCTGTCGAGGGCGGCGCCAAGTTCAAACATATCCGCTTCCTGCCCAAGGGCAGCGGCGATATCACCGGTATCATCATGCCGCGTCACACCAACACCGGATTCAGTGCCGCCGAGGGACGCTGGGTGGATTACATCCCCGTATTCCGTATGCGCACGGCCGAAGACGACAAGATCGCCGATGCCGGAACACGTACGTGGACCAATATCGTAGAGTTTGTCTGGGACGATACGTTCGAACATGCGGGCGTTCTCGACATCAAGCCCCATGAGGGTGCGGGTACGTTGAAGACCACTTTCGAGGACAAGTGGAACTTCGAAAACGGTTCGTCTACGATCTATGCCGGTTACAACTACTGGCGCAAGATTCTCGACACGCCGGCTGCCACGCCCAATGCCTACATCGGTTTGAACGCCAAGGGTTGGATCAACCACGAGGGATCGGACAAGACCAGCTACGGCGATATCGAAGGCGAGGCTTGGGTATGCACCGTATCTACGGCCGATGTGACGGCCAACGAGCAGTTGGCGATGTTCTTCGCGACATCGTCGTCGGCTACCGGCCCCCGCTACTTCGTAGTCGAGTGGTCTACCTCGGAGACGGGCACCTTCTCGGAGATCGGCCGCTATGAGGCAACCAACTGGGATGCCCAGAAGTATCCGCCCGAGTTCTATTTCGCTCTGCCCGCCGAGTGCGCAGGACTCGACAATCTGGTCATACGCTGCCGTCTGTATAAGAATCAGCGCTCCGACCTCGGCTCTACCTCGGCTGTCGGCGGCTCTGGTACCAACCGTATGTGTGCATTCGCGATTGCCAAGCGTGC
>CAZEXJ010000233.1:0-5159 GCA_964516585.1 uncultured Alistipes sp. | reverse complement strand
CTAATATTTTTTCGTGAAAAGGCGTCATTTCCTGCGCCTCGTTCAAATCCGCAAATGGGCAGTACGCAAGTACAGCCCATCTGCGGATTTTTCACGTGCGGCTTGTAACTAACGCCTTTTGACGAAAAAAGGTGGTGCTTTGGATGCTATTTCCTCCGACATGTCATTCTGAGGAGGCCGCAGGCCGACGTGAGAATCTCGATTGGGGACGATGTTTCCGCCGTCAAGAGCCGAGACTCCCACGGTCGAAGCGTCGCTTCTCCCTCGGAGTGACATACAGAGTGTGCAAAGCACGCTCCTCGGAGTGACATAGTGGAGCGCTGCACAATATCATTGCGAGCAGGGGGAACCGAGGCGAGGACTCTGCTATTTCATATAAACGAAACAAGGTTGCCGATCGGAAGACGGCAACCTTGTTTGCGATAGTGTGGCGTGCGGTTATTCGTACTCGAACTCTATGGTGTCGCTGAGGCCTTCGCTTACCACGGCGTTGGTTACGCTGTAACGGGTGCCGTTGGCGGTGGTGACGAACAGCAGCAGGCGGCAGTTATCCTGAACCCACTCCGGATCGAGATTTATTACGAAGAGATGATCGGCCATATCGCCCTTGGCGAGTGTGCCGAGCGAGTGTCCGGTGAAGTTGCCATGCGACATCGAGCTGTCGAGCAGGCGCAGCACGCAGTCGTGCGTGTTGAACTCTCCCGCCTCGCCTTCCATGCCGTAGTTGGATTGGCGTCCCGTGAGTCCGTCCTCCAAGAGCCATGCGCCGACACGGTATTCGCCCGTCTGGCCGGCCTTGACAGTTACGCGGGCTACCAGCATATTGTCGGCAACGTTCATACGGGCGGAGATGCCGGCCAGAGCCGGTGCAGACAGCGAGGTGTCGATCATCTTCTTGATATTGTTGACATTGCCGGTATAGCTGTAATTGCCTACGCTCGACATCATGTCGACAATGACAGTGGGATAGCTCGATACGCCCATGGCGCCTTCGAGGTTTGCGCCGTGGTTGAAGGGGTCGCCGCTATACTCGTGCGAGGCGGCCAATACGGCCTTGTCGGCATAATTCTCGTCGGAGAGCACAGTGCGCAGTGCGGCGATCATGTAGGGACAGTAGCCGCATCCCAAGCCCGTGAACTGTATGAGCATTGCACGATGCTTGAACGACGTGTTGTCGGGCTGTGTATCGCCCGGACGCAGCGGTACGGGGAACGACACGGCGGTGATAGTCGACGGATTGCTGACAGTGTTGTAAGTCTTGTAGGCCACCCAGAAACTTTTTGTGCCCGGCTCGTCGGTGGTGTAAACCGGCAGGTCGTAGGCGGTGCCGTCCTCCGATTCGAGTGTTATGGTGGGCATCTCCACGATAGTGTTGGTCTGCGCGTCGTATATGTCGTAGTCGCCGTTGAGCACTTCGCCGTTGAAGCGTATGACAAATATAGCGCGGTCCTCGCCGGCCTGAAATACTGTGCTCGACAGCTTGACTGTCAACCCCGCCTCTTCGGTCTGTCCGAGGAACACCTCCGTAATGGCCGTTATGTCGATCACCTCGGAGGTGAACACCTCCTCTTCGCCCTCGTCGGATGTGGCGACATACTTCACATAGAAGGCATAGTCGCCCGGCGTTGCCGTGGAGAACGTCAGATCGGGCATTGCGACCTCCGTATCGTCGTCGGCATTATAGATGGTGACATCGTCTTCGGTCAGACGCTGTTCGCCGTAGCTTATATCGAATACGGCGGCATCGCTGCCGTTGGCATATATCACCGACGACGATACTTTCACCGTAAACTCCTTCTCTGCGGGAGGTGTGGGAGTGGGCGGTATGGGCATATCCTCGTCACTGCCCTTGCCCGTGAGGCACGATACGGCACACAGAGCAATGGTTGCGAGGATCGATATTGATTTCAATGATTTCATAAACATTGTGTGATTAAACGTTTATTTCATGCACTCTTTTCCGGCCTCGGCATAGCTCGAACAGGTTCGGCTCTGCGCTCGGCCTATCGAAAAAATCGACTCAGAATGACGAGGTCAGTGCAAGGTTGAGACCAGTGTATGCCGGCGAATAGCGGCACACGCCGCCCGAGCATACATATCCGGCGCGGTTGCGGCCGTAGCTGAGCTGTATGCGCGTACGGCTTCGGGTGTAGCTGAATCCTCCGCTGTAATAGTTGGTCTTTGTCTTGTCTATATTGTACATATCGCTGAAAAACAGGCTCCAATGCGGTGCTACGCTGAACTCGACGAGTCCTGCGACCCAGTCGCCCTCGTATTCGTTGGAGAGCAGATACTGCGCCTCGACACGCAGCGCCTTGGTGCGGTCGAACTTGTAGGTGACATCGGCCACGAAGATGTTCGACACGTATGTGCGGTGGCGATAGCCGTGATAGGGGTTCCACTCCTGAAACGAGAACAGAAGCGTGGTTTTGAGCCGTCGGTTCCACTGACGCTCCACGTCGACGTTTATGTCCTGCCACAGCAGTTCGCGGTTGCCCGTCGTGCTCTGCGAGTCGTGCAGAGTGTAATATGTCGAGTAGTTGGCATGCAGATTCCAGTAGCGGTGGCGATCCCGCTTGTTGCGTATCGAATAGAATATGTCTATCTGACCGCCGATCTCGCCCTCGACGTTGACCTGATAGGGATTCAGATTGGCTAACATGTAGGTGTACTGACGCGTAAGCGCCGGCAGGTAGTTGAGTGCGTTGCCCGTGCCCGTACCGTAGAGCGAGAGCATGGTGCCCATGTTGTCGAGCATGCGGAACGTGGCGCCGATGCTAAGACTGCGATGGTTGTAGCCCAACTCGGCCAGAGCGGCGCTGCCCTTTACTGCCTTTTCCGATGTGGCCGAAGGCAGGTCTTTGCCCTTGACGGCATACTCGCCGCGCAGCGACAGACCTTTCCAGTCGAGGTTGAGTCGGCCGGAGTAGAGGTTCAGATTGGGCGAGGTGAGTCCCATAGAGGCGAAGTCGCGCATCTCGTCCTTGTCGAGCGATTCGTAGCGGTTGACGTAGCTGCCCTCCAACGACAGTTGCAGCTCGCTGCTGCCTATGATGTCGCTCAGAGAGATGCTCAGGTCGGCACCGCGCACCCACGACGATGCGTAGTCGGTATAGAGTCGCGGCCGGCCGTACATAGCCTTCAACGACACATAGTTGCCGAAGTTATAGCTGCCTCTGATGCCTTCGAGCGAGTTGTTGAATCCCAACTGCCTGTCCTCGTAGCTGCGGAAGATTAAACCGTTGCCGAACTGGTCGAATATGTCGCCCACAAGCACCGAGAAGTTGTCGTCCTGCCACTTGATGTATTTCGACGAGAGATAAAATTTGTGCGCTCCCGGCTGCTGCCCGATCTCATAGCCCTGCAATGCGGGCAGATAGGCGTCGGCCTGCAATCCTGCCGAGAAACGTCCGTATGTATAGTCGACTTTCAGATAGTTGTTCGAGCCGAACCGGTCGCTGGGAGCCTTGCCGGCATCGCCCAAACCGCTGTCGTCGACATAGTATATCGAGTTGGTCTCGAAACTGCCCGCCAACTGCCCTTCGCCCAGACGTATCTGTGCCGATGCGGTGAACGTTGCTGCGGCCGCGGCAATCGATAGAATGATATGTTTCATTCCGATTTATTTATTCGTTTGAGATATGGAAAATCATACAAACCGACAGAAAACTCCCCTTGCGAGGAGTTTCCTGTCGATTTGTGAGCGGATTTAGCGTGCCTGACGCGATTTGTTCAGATAAGCCTTTGCGTTCTCGATGAACTGCTCGTATCCAACGATCTTGTAATTTGCCTGATTGCGCTTTTTCATCGCCTTCAACGTGGTGCGTCCCTTGGCCTTGGTCACAGGCGAGTACTTCATGTTGTTCAGGGCAGCAATCTTCGATGTATAGACACGTCCGGCCTTCACAGCTGCGGTCTCGGGAGTCTCGGTCCAGCCGCGGGTAAGCACGAGGTCGCTTACGATGCGGGTGTTGAACTGCCAGTAGCCACTGTAGCCCTGGCTGGCTCCGACAGGATAGTATACCTGACCGTCGGTCTCAACCGGCTTGATGGTTATGGTGTTCTTGTCGTCAGAAACTACCGTGGGGAAATATTCGTTGCCACCGCCTATAGCGTAAGGCAGAGCCGTCTGATCGCTTGCTCCGATCAGGTGATATGTCGAACGCGTCCACTGCGACATGGGGAAGAAGTAGTTGACGTTGAACGGAACGGTTACAGTGCCGTCGGCTGCAACTTGCAGGTACCACTTCGGACCGAAATCGTAGAGTATCGACTCGTTGTCATATGCGCTGTAGCTGTCAGAGCAGAACAGCTCGAACGGTGAAGCGTAGTCCATCACCATCTCGCCTCCGTACTGCGATACTTCGAAGTTGAAGCCGTTGCAGAGTATGCGGTTCTGGGCGCGCGTCTTCTCGTTGAAGATGTCGGCTACCTCCTTGAATTCTGCGAAGTATGCGTCGGTTGCCTCTCTGTCCATGCCGAACGATTGATAAATGGCATATACATCTTCGGTCAGCGTTGCGGGATACTCCACACTGCCTATGGTCACCTTGCATTTCTTCTCCTCGGTGACTTTCTCGGTCTTGTTGGTCTCGTAGCTGTATAAATTGTAGGTAACCGTAGCAGTTGCCGTCCAGTCGCCGTTGAGTGAGGTGAACATATCCGATTCTACGCGCTCGGCTGCCGGCTCGCGCATAGAGCGCATCTTGCCTACCGCAGCTTCGCTGCCCGTACCCTCGTCGTTGTAGGCAATTATGCCCAAATAGGTCGTGGCATCTTCACGCGTCTGGAACATTATGTTGAGACCTTCGTCTGAGTTGATCTGAGCTATTTCGTTCGATGACAACTGATTGCCTGCACGCTCGATCAGATCGGCATCCGAATAGTTGCTGCCTTTCGAGGTCTCCCATTCGCGCTCGTAGTTGCAACCGTATATCGCAGTTGCGGCATCTTTGGTCGTACACTTGACATTGAACCATACCTCGTAGGGGCTGGGTTCACCCTCCGTTGCGGGCTTCTCTATACCCTTGACCTCCACCACGGGTGCAGGCTTGGTAGCTTCGGGAAGCTGGAACGAGGTCTGAGCGAAGCAGATGCTCGAACCCGTCTCGTCGCCGCGACCGGTAACGAATACATAATAAGTGGCCTCCTTGTCGAGA
>CAZEXJ010000232.1:0-3728 GCA_964516585.1 uncultured Alistipes sp. | reverse complement strand
GCTTACAAGACCGGCGTACGTCAAGATTATAACGTTTCAATCAGCGGTTCGACGGATCGTTCGGACAACTATTTCTCGTTCGGTTATACGAATGATGACGGTTATGTCGTAAGTTCTTCGTTCGAGCGTTATACGGCGCGTGTACGTTCCGACTTCCAGGCCAAGAAGTGGCTGAAAGTGGGCGCCAATGCCGCTTATACCCGCACCGCACAAGAGGGTGTCAACACCGATGCCAGCTCATCTGCCAACATCTTCCTGCTGACGAACATGATCGCTCCGATCTATCCGCTTTACGTGCGCGACGAAGAGGGCAACATCATGCACGACGACTACGGCAACACGCTCTATGACTACGGTGATTTCGAAATGGGTAACTACTACAAGGGACCGGCCGGTGCTACTATTATCGGTGGCAGCCGTCCGTTCATGGGACAGAGCAACCCGATTTCGGACAACATCCTCAACGAAAGTTCGGCTGTTGGCAATGCCTTGAATGCGAACGGCTATGTTAAAGTGGACTTCTTGAAAGATTTCAGCTTCACGTTCAACGCAGCTACCGACGTTGCGGACAGCCGCTCGACGGACTACACCAACCCCTATTTCGGTCAATACGCCGGCTCGAACGGTATGCTCACCAAGACACACTCCCGCTCGGTTTCGGTCAATCTGCAACAGTTGCTCAACTATTCGAAGACCTTCGGCAAGAACACGATCAACGCACTGCTCGGTCATGAGAATTACAAACGCAAATATGAATACCTGACCGGTTCGAAGGCGAATATGTTCGATTACGGTATTCGTGAATTGAGCACCGCTGTGCGCAACCCATCGGCCAACTCTTACAACACCAATTACAATACGGAGGGTTATTTCGTTAGCGCCGACTATTCCTACGATTCGAAATATTTCGCATCGGCGGCATATCGTCGCGACGCCTCGTCGCACTTCCATCCCGACCATCGCTGGGGCGATTTCTGGTCGGTAGGCGCCGCATGGCTGATCTCCCGCGAAAACTTCCTGAGCAAGGCTGCGTGGATCGACCTGTTGAAACTGAAGGCTTCCTACGGTGCGCAGGGTAACGACGGCATCGGCTCGTACAGCTATGTGGATACCTACGAAGTAGTGAATTCGGCTGGTGAACCTGCAGCATCGTTCGTAGCCAAGGGTAATCCCAACATCACGTGGGAGACCAACTACAACTTCAACGTCGGTGTCGAATTCAGCTTCTGGAAAGGCCGCCTGTCGGGTTCTGTCGAGTATTTCTCGCGCAAGACCGAAGACCTGCTCTTCTCTCGTCCGGTTCCGTCGGCACTGGGTTACGACTCCTATCCCGACAACGTCGGTTCGATGCGCAACCGCGGTGTGGAAATCGACTTGAACGCCGTGCTTTACCGCAACAAAAACATCAACTGGGACTTCTACGTCAACGCTACGCACTATAAGAACAAGGTGCTTTCGTTGCCGCCCGAAAAGGCGAACGGTTATGCGACGGGCAACTACTATTGGTCGATCGGCGGCAGCCGCTACGACTGGTATATGCCGAGCTATGCAGGTGTAGATCCGGAAAGCGGTATGGCTCTTTGGTATCAAGACGTGGAAGATGCCGATGGTAACATCACCCAAACGACGACCGACTCTTATTCTGATGCCACGAAGTACAACCTCGGTTCGGCACTGCCCGATCTCTACGGCGGTTTCGGTACAACGTTCGAATGCTACGGCTTCGACTTCTCGATCGGGTTCTCCTATCAGATCGGTGGTCAGAGCGTCGACAGCGGTTATCAAGATTTGATGCACAACTACTCGTCGGGTACGGGTTACAACTGGCACAAGGATATGCTCAATGCCTGGACGCCGGAGAATCCGAATTCGAATATTCCGATGCTTTGTTACGGAAGCAATTATGCCAATTCCAACAGTCTTTCGGATTGCTTCCTCGAGGATGCTTCGTACCTCAGTCTGAATAACATTTCGATCGGCTACACGCTGCCGAAGAAATGGACGTCGAAGATCGGACTGCAAAAACTGCGTATCTATTTCGCTGCTGACAACGTTGCTTTCTGGAGCAAGCGCAAAGGCTTCGACCCGCGTCAGAGCTGGAATGGTGCAACTTCCGGTGAAATCTATGCTCCGATCCGCACTTTGTCGGGCGGTCTGACCCTGCAATTCTAATCGCATCTTATAAAAAGACGTAACTATGAAAAAAGCAATATTGAATTTGAAAACGTTGATTCTCCTCGCTTCCGCCGCCGTACTTTGCGGGAGCTGCATCAAGGAGAACTTCCCGACCAATGCCGTAACGCAGGATCAGGTGGACAAGAACCCCAATTCGATGGAGTATTTAGTCAATGGTGTTGGCTCGTGGCTCGGTCAGGCATTCACGATGGGCAGTAGCAGCTTCCACTATGATTTCGGTTATCCGAGCCTCTGCATCGCCATGGATCGTATGGGCCAGGATCTTGTAGATCCGAAAGCTGGTGGCTACGATTGGTATTCAAGTTGGTCGCAGGTCCAATACTCATTGGGACCGGATTATTATCCGCCTTACTTTTTCTGGAATTTCTACTATACGCTGATCGCCAAAGCCAACATCGTGCTGCGCACGGCAGACCCCGAGTCGCCCGAGTTTATCGACGCTTGGTATCCGGCTACCGGCCAAGCGAAATTCTACCGTGCCTTCGCTTACTTCAACTTGGTACAGCTCTATCAGTGGACCTACCTCAAGGACAAAAACCTGCCGGCTGTGCCCATCATCGACGAAAAGAGCGGAGAAGCCGAAGCCTCGAACGCTCCGCGTGCTTCTGTTGAGAAAGTTTACGAGTTCATCCTCAAGGATATGGCGGATGCATGGGAATATCTCGACGGTTACGAACGCAGTGCCATCAACTTTGTTGACCAGCAGGTCGTAGCGGGTCTCTACGCCCGCATCTACCTCACGATGGGCGAGTGGGAGTTGGCCTCCGCTTATGCCAAAGCAGCTCAAGACGGCTTCACCCCGCTCAGTAAGCAGCAGTTCAACAATTCGGTCAACGGCTTCAACGACCTTTTGTCGCAGAATTCATGGATTTGGGCTATCGACTTGACGCTCGACGATGATGCCGTTCAGACCGGTATCGTCAACTTCACCTCGTTCATGTGCAACACCTACGAAATGGGATACTCTTCGGTCGGAGTGAATTCGATCATCGACGCTGCGCTCTACAACGAACTGGGTGAGAATGATTTCCGTCGCGACACATGGGATCCGGAAACCTATCTGTCGTACAAGTTCGCTCCCTATTTAGGCGATACGCAAAGCGAGTTGCAGGCTTGCGATTTCCCGCTGATGCGCGTCGAGGAGATGATGCTGATCGAGGCCGAAGCCGAAGGCATGCTCAATCCGGCTGCGGGTGCACAATTGCTGACCCAATTCGTGAAAACCTATCGCGATCCCGATTACACCTGCACGGCTTCGACGCCGCAAGATGTTCAAGATGCCGTATGGATTCAGCGTCGTCTGGAACTTTGGGGCGAAGGATTCTCGATGTACGACATCAAACGTCTGCAGAAGGGTGTAACCCGTCTGTACGAAGGTTCGAACCATCCTGAGTTGTACCAGTGGAACTTTACGGTAACGCCGGGTTACATGAACTTCTGTATCCCGCGCAGTGAAATTCAAAACAACGACGGTATTTCGCAGGATCAGAATAATCCGACATCTTTGCAACCAGAACCGGGTCAGACCTATA
>CAZEXJ010000231.1:0-22936 GCA_964516585.1 uncultured Alistipes sp. | reverse complement strand
ACAGATATTGCCCCGATTTCATGCGCTTTTTTGTCCAATAAGCCCCCGAGAAGTCATTCTGAGGAGCGGTTGAAAACCGCGGTGTGGCAATCTCATTTTCGGCTTGTCATTCTGAGGAGGCCGCAGGCAGACATGAGAATCTCTGCTGCCGCCGGCCGGAGAATAGCTAATTCACGTGCGGCAATGCTTTTTTGCACAATTATTATTAACTTTGCGCAAAAGAGACCGTTTTCGATAGGCCGGGCTTAGAGCCGAAATTGTTCTATCTGTGCCGAGGCGGGAAAAGGTGCATGAAAATAGGGAAAAATGTCGCGTAAAAGAGGAAATTACCCCTTGATAGAGGGGTTGAAGATAACGACGCTTGCAGCGGAGGGCAAGGCCATGGGTCGGGCGGATGAACAGGTGGTTTTCGTGCCGATGACGGTGCCGGGCGATGTGGTGGATGTGCAGATATGCAAAAAGCATCGCCGTTACATGGAGGGGCGTGTGGTGAGGTTTGTGGAGCGATCGCCGATGCGCACCGAGCCGTTCTGCTCGCACTTTGGAGTATGCGGCGGCTGCAAGTGGCAGAACCTGCCCTACGAGGAGCAGCTCAGGCAAAAGACGACGCAGGTGCGCGACCAGCTCACGCGCATAGGACGCATAGAGCTGCCCGAGGTGCGCGACTGCATAGGCTCGGCGGCGACGCAGTTCTATCGCAACAAGCTCGAATTCACCTTTGCCGACCGGCGTTGGCTCACCTACGAGGAGATAGCCGAGGGCGGCGACATAGAGTCGGCTCCGGCTCTCGGATTCCATATCCCGGGCTGCTTCGACAAGGTGCTCGACATCGACAAGTGCTGGTTACAGGCCGATATATCCAATCGCATACGACTGGAAACCAAGCGTTTCTGCGTCGATAACGGGTATTCGTTTCACAATGCCCGCGCCCACGAGGGGTTGATGCGCACGATCATTATACGCACGGCCTCGACGGGCGAGGTGATGGTGATAGTAGTATTCAATGAGAACGACCGGCGCAAGATCGACGCACTGATGAATCATTTGGGCGACACGTTCCCTGAGATCACGTCGCTCATCTACATGATAAACGACAAGTGGAACGACTCGCTTGGCGACCGCGAACCGATATGCTTCCGGGGCAAGGATCATATCATCGAGCGCATGGAGGGTTTGCAGTTCAAGGTAGGGCCAAAATCGTTCTACCAGACCAATTCGGCACAGGCCTGCGAGCTTTACAAAGTGGCGCGCGAGGCGGCCGAACTCGGCGGTGATGAAGTGCTCTACGACCTCTACACCGGCACGGGCACCATAGCCAACTTTTGTGCCCGCAGGGCGCGCAAGGTCGTGGGCATAGAGTATGTGGCCGAGGCCATAGAGGACGCCCGTGTCAACTCGGCCATAAACGGCATAGACAACACGCTGTTCTACGCCGGCGATATGAAGGAGGTATTGTCGGACGAGTTCGTGGCGCGCAACGGCCGCCCCGATGTGGTTATACTCGACCCGCCGCGTGCGGGTGTCGACGAACCCGTCATAGAGGTCATCAAGCGGGCGGCGCCCCGCAGAATAGTCTACGTCAGTTGCAACCCTGCGACGCAGGCGCGCGACTTGGCTCTTTTCGACGACATGTACCGCGTGGAGATGGTGCAGCCGGTCGACATGTTCCCTCACACGCACCACGTCGAGAATGTCGTGAAGCTTGTGAGACGGGCGTAACAACAGTCGTTGCAGCTCAACCGGCCGGCAGCTAAGCATGCGGCCGTGCCGGCAGCCGACGCCACGAACATAATTATTTTAGCAGGTTTCGAATCACATAAATTTACGACAATGAATATAGCTCGATTAGTATTCAATCCGCTTATGGAGAATACACATATTTAAGATGTCGAGTAATTTATAAAATGAAGATATATGTCGAGTCAACAAAATGGATATTTAGAGATAAAAGATGCGAGCGTGTGGGCATCACAATACTTAGGCAAGAATGTCACAACGGCCAACATCTCGTATCTGATAAACTATGGGCGCATAACGGCACACAAAGATGCCGAGGGCAAGGTTCTGATTTCCATACGAGAACTCGACGAATATTATAAAACTAACAATATAAAACCTTTAGACTGGCAAAAAAAGTTAGGGGAGGATCTTAATTGGGATTTATCTTTCGATTATCTAAAAGAGGCTCAGACGACCAAACATGTAAACAGACTGCACCCGTATAAAGGGAAATTTATACCTCAGTTGGTAGAATATTTCATAGATGACCATACGGATAAGTTCAAAAAAGAGCAATATTTCTTTAAAGGAGATATTATCTTAGACCCGTTTTGCGGAAGCGGTACGACATTGGTTCAAGCCAATGAATTGGGGATAAATGCTGTGGGAATCGATATCTCGCAATTCAATGCGCTAATATCCAATTGTAAAATCGGCAAATACGACATAAAGGCTCTCAAAGAGGCGATTGATTGCATAACCGACGAATTAAAACAATACATCATTAGTAGCCGAATATCAGCATTTGACGACGAATTGTTGGAAGAACTCAACGCTTACAACAACCGGTTTTTTCCTGTCCCCGACTTTAAGTATAATGTCAGAACAGGTGTGATAGACGGCAAATCATACGGAGAACAAAAGGCCAAAGATTTTCTCCCAATATATAACAGATTGATAGACAAATATCAAGTACTGTTAAAGCAAGATAAAACAGATTCATTTTTGGATATATGGTATACAAAAAATATCCGTAATGAGATAGAATTTGTAAATGATTTGATTAATAAAATAGAGGATATCCAGATTAAATCCATTCTACAAATTATTTTGAGCCGAACTATGCGGTCTTGCCGCGCTACCACACATGCCGACCTCGGGACATTGAAAGAACCGGTGATGACGACATACTACTGTTCTAAGCATGGCAAAATTTGCAAACCTCTATTTTCGATATTTAAATGGTGGAGAACATACTGTAAAGACACTGTTGCCCGGTTGCAGGAATTTGACAAGATTCGAACAAGCAGCTTGCAATATTGTTTATCGGGAGACAGCAGAACCATAAATATTATAGAACAGCTTGCCAAGATCAATCCGTATCTCGCTGAAAAAGTTAGGACACAAAAAATAAGCGGTATTTTTACAAGTCCTCCATATGTCGGCTTAATAGATTACCATGAACAGCATGCGTATTCATATGACCTCTTCGGGTTCGAGAGAAACGATGAATCGGAAATAGGACCTCTGTTTAAAGGTCAAGGAGTTCTTGCGCAAAAGAACTATATAAACGGCATTGTGGATGTTCTTAATAATTGCAAACGATTTCTATCGGACAATTACAATATTTTCATTGTCGCCAATGATAAATACGGATTATATCCACGTATTGCGGAGAATGCCGGAATGCAAATCGTCAATCAGTACAAGCGTCCGGTATTAAACCGAACCGAAAAAGACAAAGGAGCATATTCGGAGATAATATTCCACTTAAAAAGAAAATAAGAGCAGTGAATAGATACTCGATATTATATATGTGTGATTGCCGTAAATAATAACAAATCTACTTAAATCAAGACTAATATGGCCTTAACAGATGTTCAGAAGCAGGAAATAGAAACGGTTTTGAAAAACAGTCTTAGACATAAATTTCAAAACTATAATCCGGAGCCGGCTGTCATGCCGTTCCATACAAGACTGTTGGGGAAGGACAGATTGGCTTTATTCTCGTTCATACACTCCCTGAATACCAATTTCGGGACGAGTATTTTCGAACCTGTTGCCATAGCGCTCTCCAAAAATCGTTTTGCCAAAGCCGAATCTCAGTTTATATCGGGTAATAAAATAAGCGAGGCTGCGCAAAGAGCGATTCAAACCATAATGGACAATCTGGCCGCAGGTATAACGAGACCATGCAAAAAGACAGAAATAGAGACTATTCGAAAAGTTTGTCAACAAGGAGAAATGCACACGGTGAAACCGACAAGGGTAGATGTTATGTTGCAAGGCCACGGCGGAGAGATGTTTTTCTTCGACATTAAAAGCGCGAAGCCGAATAAGGGGGAGTTCATGGGCTTTAAACGCACTTTATTAGAATGGGTCGGTGTAACGCTTGCCCAAAATCCGGAGGCGCAGATCAATACAATGATCGCCATTCCGTATAATCCATACAGCCCCAAACCCTATTCCCGCTGGACAATGGCTGGCTTGTTGGATTTAGATATAGAGTTGAAAGTCGCTGCCGAATTTTGGAATTTTGTAGGAGGCGACAATGCCTACGAAGATCTGCTCGATTGTTTTGAGAGAGTAGGTGTGGAATTACGCCCCGAAATAGATGATTATTTTAGCAGGTTTCGAATCAAATAAATTTACGACAATGAATATAGCTCGATTAGTATTCAATCCGCTTATGGAGAATACGTACATATTGTGGGACGCGACGCAGGAGTGCATCATAGTCGATGCAGGCGCCTTTAAACCGCGCGAGAACGAGATGTTGGAGGCGTTCATCGACCGGCACTCGCTGCGGCCGGTGAAGGTAGTCGCCACGCACGGACACTTCGACCACACCATGGGCGTGGGGTTCATCAAGGAGCGTTACGGCGTGGAGTTTGTCTGCTCGGCAAAGGATAACTTCCTGATAGAGAATGCCGCGACGAGTGCCGAGATATTCGGCGTCAATGCCTGCGCCATACCGCTGCCCGATACCGACATCGATACGTTGGACGAGGTGCGGTTCGGCCAGACCGCCCTGCGTATAATACGCACGCCGGGTCACACGCCGGGTCACGTATCGCTCTACGAGCCGCAGTCGAAGATCGTTCTGACGGGCGACACGCTCTTTCGCGAGAGCATAGGCCGCACCGATCTGCCGGGCGGCGACTACTCGTGGATCATGCGCTCGATAATCGACCGTCTTCTGCCGTTAGGCGACGAGGTCAAGGTCTACCCCGGGCACGGCGACGAGAGCGACATAGGTCACGAATCGCTCTACAACCCATTCGTCACGGAGGTACTGAACAACGAAGTCAACTATAAAAATTAGGCGGCGATGCGCATAGACATATTGACCGTGGTCCCCGAGCTGCTCACATCGCCGCTCAACGAATCGATCCTGCATCGCGCACAGCAGGCCGGACACGTCGAGATACACGTACACAACCTGCGCGACTACACCGACGACCGCCGGCGCACGGTCGACGACTACCCCTTTGGCGGCGAAGCGGGCATGGTGATGAAGATCGAGCCTGTGTGGCGCTGCATATCGCTGTTGAAGTCGCAGCGCGACTACGACGAGATCATCTATATGTCGCCCGACGGCGTGCGTTACGATCAACACGAGGCCAACCGCCTGTCGCTGATGCAAAACATAATGATCCTCTGCGGCCACTACAAGGGTATCGACCACCGCATACGCGAGCACCTCATAACGCGCGAGATATCTATCGGCGACTATGTCCTCACAGGCGGCGAGCTGGCGGCATGCGTCATCGCCGATTCGATCATACGCATCATTCCCGGAGCCATCGGCGACGAGGAGTCGGCTCTGACCGACTGTTTCCAAGACAATCTGCTGGCGCCGCCGGTCTACACGCGTCCGGCAGAGTTCAACGGCTGGCGCGTGCCCGACGTGCTCACCTCGGGCAACTTTGCCGAGATAGAGCGCTGGCAGGAGGAGCAGGCCTTGGAGCGCACCCGCCGCCTGCGTCCCGATCTGTTGGAGCGATGACCGGCAAACGACTCTCCCCGACACTTTAACAACGATATATAATCTTATGAAATACTACATCATAGCAGGCGAGCCGAGCGGCGATCTTCACGGTTCCAACCTCATCCGCGGCCTGTCGGAGGCCGATCCCGATGCCGTATTCCGCTTCTGGGGCGGTGACAAGATGGCCGAGGCGGGCGGACGCGACAATATAGTGAAACACTATCGCGAGACCTCGTTCTTCGGCTTCATACAGGTGGCGTGCCACCTGCCCGCGATACTGCGCCAGTTGAAAGAGTGCAAGCGCGACATCGAGGCATTCTCTCCCGATGCGGTGATACTGATCGACTACCCGGGCTTCAACATGAAGATAGCCCGCTTCGCCCACAGCCGCAGCTACAAGGTGCTCTACTACATATCGCCCAAGGTGTGGGCATGGAAAGAGCGTCGCGTCAAGGAGATAAAACGCTATGTCGACCGGCTCTACATCATATTCCCGTTCGAGCGGGAGTATTTTCGCCGCAAGGGCATCGAGGCGGTGTTCGAGGGCAATCCTTTGGTCGACGCCATAGAGAGCTGCCGCAGCGAGTGGTGCTCGCGCAGGGAGTTCGCGCAGCGCAACGGTCTCGACGACCGTCCCATAGTGGCATTGTTAGCCGGCTCGCGCCGCAGCGAGATACGCGACAACCTGCCCGACATGGCGGCACTCGCCCGCGAATTTCCCGACCGCCAGTTCGTTGTGGCCGGCGTGGGGTGGATAGAGCGCGAATTTTACGATAAGTATCTCGCCGGCAGCGACGTGCGCTTCGTCTGCGACCAAACCTACCAAACGCTTGCCGTGGCCGATGCGGCTTTGGTCACCTCGGGTACGGCCACGCTCGAAACGGCCTTGATCGGCACGCCCGAGATAGTGCTGTTCCGCATCCGCTGGATCTACGAGAAGCTGCGTCCCATATTCTTGAAAGTGCCGTTCGTATCGCTCGTAAACCTCAATCTGGGGCGCGAGGCGGTGCGCGAAATGGTCTGCTCGCACTTCGATATCGAGCGTGCACGAGAGGAGCTGCGCTCGATCCTCAGCGGCGGCAGCCGGCGCCAGCGCATGCTCGACGACTTCGCCGAGCTGCGCGAAAGGATCGGCGGCGAGGGCGCGAGCCTGCGATTCGCACGCCGCATGGTCGAGTATCTGAAAAGCGAAAAACGATGAAAATAATATCCGTCATAAACAACTTTTCTGCTTCGGGCGACTACCCCCGGTGGTATACGAAGGCCGACACGGCGCTGCTGCGCAACAACGATGCGTTCTACCTGCCCGACGACATGGGGCGCATCACGGCGCGTCCGCAAATCGTCGTGCGCATATCGCGTTTAGCCAAATGCGTCGATGAACGTTTCGCCTCGCGCTGCTACGATGCGGCGCATGTCGCTGTCAACTTCACTGCCGAGGATATGCTCTGCAAACTGCGCGCCGAGGGGTTGCCTTGGGAGGAGGCCGTGGGCTTCGACCACTCTACGGCATTGTCCAACGACTCGGTCGGCTGCGATGCCATAAGCGGCGGGGCGATCTTTCTGCTCGACGGCCGGGTGAGGCTGCAACTCGCTCCGGCGCAGATGCTGTCTTCTGTCGACCGCATAGTCAGCCGCCTGTCTCACGCCATGACCCTGCGCATAGGCGATCTCGTCCTGCTCGGCTCGCCCGAAGCGTTCGATGTGACTGTCGGCTCGAACTATCGTATGACGATAGGCGGTCAAACACTGCTCGATTTCGATATAAAATAGATATTCTTATGCAACACACAGAAGAGATAACGGCGCAATGCCCGTGGGGCGACGAACTGCACACCTGCGCCATTACCGTGTGCGACACGGAGGGCATAGTGCTCTACCAGAACGCCCGCTCGCAGCAGGTCAACGGCGATGTGCGCGGCCGCTCGCTCATACCCTGCCATAACGAACGCTCGCGCCGGATAATAGAGCGGCTGCTCACCGAGGGCGGCGACAACGTCTACACGATCGAGAAGCGCGGCATACGCAAACTGATCTTCCAGACCCCGTGGCGCAGCGACGGCCGGATCTGCGGCCTTGTGGAGTTCTCGCTCGAAATACCCGCACAAATGCCCCACTACGTCAGGGGGTAACGCGGGTATCGTGAATATCGCGTTGAACACAAACACTAAGTATGTCATTCCGAGGAGCGTGCTTGCACGCGACGTGGGAATCTCATCCACAATAGAGATTGCCACGCTTCGCTCGGCTCGGCTCGCAATGACATGGTGCAACGCCCCACAATGTCACTCCGGGTGCGACAGGGCGCGGCAGCAGAATGCCGCTTTTCACTAAAAAGAGGCTCTGCGGCGGAACTCCGCACACACTATCGCCGTGGCAACCGCCACGTTGAGCGACTCCGAGCCGCGGCGGTCGGCGGGGTAGGGGGGAATGAACAGCCGGCGGGTGACATGCCGGGCGCAGGAGTCGGTTATGCCGCGACCCTCGCTGCCCATGACGATGATGCCCGTGGAGGTGATGTCGGCGGAGTAGATGTCGTCGCCGTCGAGAAATGTCCCGTAGACGGCGATGCCGTCGTCCGATGCCGAGGCAAGCAAGGCGGCCAGATCGGGCACGTAATGTACGCTGACGCGCAGTATGGCGCCCATGGTGGCCTGCACGACCTTGGGGTTGAAGCAGTCGGCGCAATCCTCCGAGCAGACTATGTCGCTTATGCCCCACCAGTCGGCAAGGCGGATTATGGTTCCTAAATTGCCGGGGTTCTGCACGCCGTCGAGCGCAAGCGCAAGATGCTCTCCGAGCGAGCCGCGATCGAGTGCGCAGCGCGGCTTCTCGACCACGGCAAGTATCGTCGAAGGGGTTTTGAGCATCGATATACGCTCCATCTCCTTGGCGGTGACATGTTCGGCCTCGGGGTAGGGCAGGCGGTCGGTCGAGGCGTATATCTTCCTGATACGCAGGTGCGACGAGCGTATCTCGCCGACGAGTTTCTCACCCTCGGCCACGAACAGCGACTCACGGTCGCGCACGCGCTTGTCCGACAGCGAGCGGACGAACTGTATTTCGGACTTGGTCATCTTCTCTTCTCTATTTCGAATGTTTCGCCCTCGCGGGCTATATAGGTCTCGGCGAAACGTGTGCGGCACTCGGCAAGCAGCGGTTCGCGGTCTTTGTATCGCGACGAGAAGTGACCGATGATGAGCCGGCCTGCACCAGCACGCAATGCCGCTTCGGCCGCCTCGACGGTGGTCGAGTGTCCTCTCTCGTGCGCCTGCCTGCGCTCCGTTTCGGCGTATGTCGTCTCGTGGTAGAGCAGATCGACGCCGCGCACCAATCCGGCTAACTTGGCCGAGAAATTGGTGTCGGAGCAGTAGGCATATGACCGCGGACGATGCGGCAGATAGGCGATCCGGGCGTTGGGTATCACCTCGCCCGTGTCGAGGGTGATATCCTCGCCGCGCTTGGCCGCGACGATCTGCCTTATGTCGAGCCGGTATTTGGCAATCTTGTACTTGTCGACATTGAGCGGCGGAGTCTTCTCGCGGAACAGATAACCCGCCGCCGGCACGCGGTGCCGCAGCGGCAGGCTCCACACTTCGAGCGTTCTGTTCTCGAATATGAGTTCGTGTTGCGTGGTATCGACCTTGTGCCACACCACTTCGTAGGGCAGATCGTCGGCAAAGTAGCGCTTGTGGCACTCCAAGATCTCGCCGAGCGGCGCGGGGGCATATACGTCGAGCGGCGTGCGCTTGCCGTAAAGCCCGAGCGTGGATATAAGCGGAAACAGTCCGTAGACATGGTCGCCGTGCAGGTGCGAGATGAATATGCCGCGCAGCCGCAGAGGGTTGATGCCGTTTCGCACCAACTGCTGCTGCACACCCTCGCCCGCATCGACCAAATAGTGCTGTTCGTCGAAGTTGACCGCCTGCGCCGAGGGGTGGCTGCCGGCCGTGGGCTTGGCCGACGAGTTGCCGAGTATGGTTACCGAGAAACTCAAATCGCTGCTATTCTATATTTTATAAATATCGCCATAAGCGCGGCCGACAACATGATTAACGAGCGTCGGAGTTTACTTCTGTTGCGCCAGCAGGAATCGTTCGCAGTCGAGTGCGGCGATGCAGCCCGAACCGGCGGCCGTAATGGCCTGACGGTACGAGGGATCTTTCACGTCGCCTGCGGCGAAAACGCCCTCTACGCTTGTTTTCGACGATGCGCCCTGCACCTTGATGTAGCCCTCGTCGTTAAGCTCCAACTGACCCTTGAACAGATCGGTATTGGGGTGATGCCCTATGGCGAGGAAGAAGCCGTCGACAGCTATTTCGGTCTCTTCGCCCGTGGTGCTGTGGCGCAGACGCACGCCCGTCACGCCGCTCTCGTCGCCCAATACCTCGGCCGTGTTCTGCTCGAACAGCACCTTGATATTGTCGGTAGAGAACACGCGCTCCTGCATGGCCTTCGAAGCGCGCAGATAGGGTTTCCTGACGATCATGTATACCTGACGGCACAGCGACGCCAAATAGGTGGCCTCCTCGCAGGCCGTGTCGCCGCCGCCCACGACAGCTACATCCTTGCGACGATAGAAGAAGCCGTCGCACGTGGCACACGCGCTTACGCCCATGCCGCGGAACCGGTTCTCCGACTCCAAGCCTAAATAGCGTGCCGAGGCGCCTGTGGCCACGATCAACGCCTCGGTCTCGATCTCGTGCCTGCCGTCGACCGTGATGTGGAACGGGCGCCGGCTGAGATCGACCGAAGTGATGATGCCCTGCCGCACCTGTGCACCGAAACGCAGCGCCTGACGACGCAGGTCTTCCATCATCTCCACGCCGCCTATGCCCTCGGGATAGCCCGGGAAGTTGTCGATCTGAGTGGTGGTTGTGAGCTGGCCTCCCGGCTCGACACCCTCGTAGAGTATGGGCGAGAGGTTGGCACGCGAAGCGTATATGGCAGCCGTAAAGCCCGCCGGGCCGCTGCCGATGATAAGACATCTTACATTTTCCATAATATAAAGTATTTTCAGTCAATAATATCGTTTACAGTTCAATGTCGCACTCGCTGCGCGGCAGCCACTCCGAAATCTGCCTGCCCGCATAGTCGAACTGCGCCCACAGCGAGTCGCGACGCACCCACGAGCATCCCGTGTCGGCGTCGTACTCCACTATGTCGTAGCGCGGAGCGATGATCTCGCGGCCGTTCTTGTCGATCAGTCCCATGCGCGAGTCGAAACCCTGCACCGTGGCGCGTCCCTCGCGGAAATCGTCCGCCCAGAAGTATTTGGGAGCTATGACCTCCCGGCCGTCGGCATCGACGAAGCCGTAGCCGCCCGCATCGCGCACCCGCACTCGATCCTCGAACATATTGCCCGTCCACAGATGAGCCGCGTGTGAGCCGCCGCTCGCGGTGCGGTATGCGGCCGCAACGTCGTGCAGACTGTCGGCCGAGCTGAGTGCGTGCTGCGCCACATAGCTCTCCAAGCGTGTCAGAGCCTCGTCGTCGCCTCCGAAACCCGCCGTGACATAGTGCAGACGCATGAGATGCAGGCCGCCCGAGGCATCGACCGCGATGTTGCTCTCGGATAGATTGTTGTGACTTATGTCGGCACGCCGCAGCTGTCGGCGCAGCTCCCCGATCGAACTCAACAGCCGCTCCTGCTCCATGCCGGCAACCGCCTGCGGGAGAGTCTGCTCCGCAGCAAGACGCTCGATGACCGCATCGCAGGTCGTACCCGCTGCCGGATCGACTACTATTTCGTCGCGCAATATGCGATAGTCGCCAATCGGATCGGCAAGCGCGCGCAGTGTCATGGCCGCATGCTCGGCACGCTCCATGGAGCGCAGTGCGATAGGGGCGTGCAGCAGCCACTGCTCTCCGCGCCATACCATGCGGCACTCGGCGAAGAGTGTCGAGCGGCAGATGTCCGTCTCTTCGACGCGATGCGCGTCGCAGAGACGCCGCAACCGTCGGCGGGGATCGTCGACGGCAGCTCTGAATTCCACTATCGTGCAGATGTTCATATGCTTTGCTTTTGTCAAAATATGTTGTTGACGCTCCGCGAGCCTATGTCGAGCACCGTTAGCAGCTGAGCCGCCGACGCGTTGTAGGCCATGCCTTTGTATGGCGGCAGCGACAGCCCTGCCACCGACGAACGTATGGCATCGTCGAACACTGCGGGCATCGTGCTGGCCATGTCGTACAACAGGCGGGAATAACGATCCTCGCCGCAGACCTCGTCGCTCGACGGGAATATTATGCTTCGGCGCGTGTCATCGGTCGACAGATGTATGTTGATGAGCAGCGTAGCGCCGTCGGCCGTGCCTGTGCGGCGTATCTGCGCAGCCATGTCGCACAGCTCCTCGTAACTTCCGTCGCTGCTCTCGCCGTCGGTTATGTTGAACACTACGGGAGGGAAGCTCGCTGTGTTCTCCGGACGCAGACACCAGCTGCGCAGCGTGTCGCGCACCACCATAAGCGCCTCGTACATGGGCGTGAGTCCGACACTCAGCGGCTCGATCCAGCGGTGCAGATCGAACGATATGATCGTATGCCGTCCGTCGGGCAGCGTCTGATTGAAATCAGTGCGGCACTGTTGCGGCATACGGCTCGCCAACCGGTCGACAGCTGTCAAAGGCTCGCTGTCGCTGCTCTGCGGCAGCAGCGAGCGCACTCCCTCGCCCGAATAGCCTATTACGCCTATGTCGTAGTAGTTGCGCACGCCGTCGTGACGACGCGCACGCTCCACCAATTCGTCTATCATGTAGTTGACAACCAATGCCACGGCCTCGGCCTTCGACATGGGCATGCCGTTGAAGCGTATCGTCTCGCGCATCGAACCCGAACAGTCGATTGCGAACAGAAACGCCGTGCGATCGATATGTGTTATCGGACGGGTGTACATATAGTTTTTATCGTATTGGTCAAAGACCTCGAACATTTTTGTAATCGGCACGCTGCTCCTCCTCGGAGGCGTAGTCATAGCCGTAGCCTATCGACATCTCGTCGCTGCAATCGCGGCGACGGTCGGCCTCGGTCTGCTCGCGCATAGAGCGGAGTATGTTGTCGGCCGACGAGATCGTTCCGGCGATATCCTCCGGCGAAGGGGCATGCCCCAACAGCGAGTGGAGGAAGTCATAGGCATAGTCGTAGGCATACGACGTGTAGTCGGCGGCAAATGCGGCGAAACGCTCGTCGATCTGCTCCGTGCGCGCTATCGCTCCGCTTTCCAAATCGGAGAGGATGGCGTCGACCATAGCGCGTGTGACATATTGACCGGCCACGTCGATCCACTCGCCGCGACCGGCGCCGTCGGCACTCGGGCTGCCCGGGCGCAGCATCGCCCCCAACGACGCGACTATGGCGCGATTGTAGAGCTTTATGCCGCGAGTGAGCATCGTTGCCTTTATCGTGGTGCGGTTGTAGTGGTAGACGGCGGCATCGGGGTCGCTGTCGCGCAAGGCGTTGAGTATATCGACGCCGTGCGCCATTTTACCGGTCAGGAAGGGGTTGAACTCCTCGAAGTTGATCCTGTCGCGGCACACCTTGCGGCGGTCGCGCTTGCGCCACTTGTCGATGTCGCGCACCGTGCCGTAGCTCGTAAGGTTCAGCCCCGGCATCAGCATCGACGCATTGTCGCTCTCTATAAGATAGGAGAACGGCATTTGCCGCGTGTCGTGATGCCGCGAGTGACGGCCTATGACCACGGTAAAGGGTCCCTCTATGGCAGGCGACATGATGTAGGCTCCGCTGCCGAACTTGCAGCCGCGCGGGTGCACCGACTGATGCACGGCGCCGCTTTTGAACAGGTGGTTCGACTGGTTGGAGCCGCTGCCCGCATTGAAAAAGGAGAATATGCCCGCTATGAGAAGCGACGATTTGTGGTGCGATACGGTGTAGGGACCTGCAAATATCGAGGCCGCCTCGCCGTTCTCGCAGTGGGAGTTGGCGAAAAACAGCGAGTCGACGGCCGTGAAGCCCTTGTCCAATCGGCACGCCTCGCCCACGAAGCAGCGCTCGACGGAGGCTCCTCCGTCAACGTGCGACATGACATCGAATATGAACTCCTCGGCCTTGACATCTGCGCCCACATGGGCATCGTCGCCCACGGTGCCCTCGACGAGCCGCGAGGCGCCCTCGATGAGGGCGCGCGCTCCGATGCGCACCTCGCGAATGAATTTAACGTTGGATATGTGTGCTTCGTCGCCCACATCGCCCATGTCGTCGGCGCGACTCTCGGCGTATGCGTCGACCATGCGGCAGATAGCCGCAACGGCCTCGGGGCGGTGACGGCAGACGGCGGCGAGATATGCCGTCTGCGCACTCAGACTATCGTATATGGCAACTGTCCGGCCTCCGTTCTCGTTGATAGCCGCTACGCGCACGCCGTTGCCGAACGTCGTCCGGCGGCGGCACTCCATGCGTCCGACCGACTCGACGACGGCACGCTCGCCGATACGGTAATCGGCAATGCAGGAGTCGGCGATCGAGGCTCTGCTGCCGATCTCCACGCGCCCCTCGAAACGGCTGCGCACAACCTGCGACGGGGAGAAATCCTCGCTCACCATGACTGTGTCCCAGCATGCGGCGATCGATCCGCCCGCCTGCAATGCACGGCGCTCATCGGGGGTAATATGTCTCAACTGGCACATCTGTTTCGAAAAGATAATTTTACAACCGACAAAAATAGTGATTTTTCGCCAATATTCAAAACGTCTCCTCGATGCCTCCCTGCATATCGATCGTACAGCGCCGCCCCTCTATGATTGCCGCGGCACGACCTCCGCGCATGGGCTTGACGCTGTCGAAGGCGGAGCACTCGACAACCGAATGCATGTCGGCGGCGATGAAGTGCCGGCAGCGGCCTATCTCCACCAAAGCCAGCCCCTCCGACGGCTCGAAGCCCGTGTCGTAGAGCGGCGGCGTGATCCATTCACCTGCGCGCATGTAGCCCCAGCAGCCCGTCGTGCGGCTGCGGGCAAGTGCGGCGCCGGTGAAATCGGCCGCGGCGTCCGACGGACGCAGTGCATACGACAACAGCTCTGCAAGCGGCGGCAATTGGGGTATGGGCGAGTGCAAAAGGCGTGCTATGCGGTAGTGTGCGGCATCGCCGCGGCGGGCGAGAATATCTTCGGCACGATCGAGTGCGGCGTCTCTGCCCTCCGTGGCGGCCTTTGGCGAAAACAGCCGTCCTCCCGCATCGAGCATCGGTCGGAGCGCGCGACAGTCGGCCGCAAGCGAGGCTGTCATGGCGGAGATGAGAGCCACCGGGTAGTCGTCGATACTCTTGTCATACAGAGCTGCCGTGCGCAACGGGTGCTGCCAGTCGGGCGTGCCGGTCTCCACGGCCATGCACCCCTCCATTGTCGGCAGCCATGCCGCATCCCAGTCGACGAGACGCATGCCGTCGGGTGAGAGAATGATGTTTTCGGGTTTCACATCGCCATGGGCGCGCTCCGAAAGCAGCAGACCGGCCGCCATGCGGTCGAAACTGCGGCTCAACTCTGTAAGCCGTGCCCCGTCGCCGGCCGCCGCGGCTTCGCGCAGAGCCTCGTCGAGGGTCGTGCCTTCGATCCACTCCCTTACGACAACGTCGACCCACTGGCCGCGACCCGATATGTCGTAGACATAGAGTTCGTCGGCGCGGAACGCCTCTGCGTAGATCTGCGACAGACGCTCCTTGTTTCGCGTGTAACACTTCATCGCCCACGGCCGCGGATCGTCGCCGAGCGTGACCTTGGCCACAACCGCGCTGTTTCCGACAAGGAACGTCGCACCGCCCTCGCGCGACAGGCACAGACGCGGTTGGGGCAGGGTGCGGCACACGACGTGGCCGCTGCGCAGCGTGGCGGCTATTTGCGATATGCAGACAGACATCGATCGGTATCTCCGGCATGTGAGAGTCAAACGAAAAGCGGCAAAAGCCTCCGACTTCTGCCGCTTCGCAACTCTTCACAGCGCTTTATTTATGGTCGCAGCCGTGGTCGTGCTTGTGCTCGTGGTCGCAGCCGCAGTCACATTCGTGGTCATGGTCGCCGTGGCATTCGTGGTCGCCGCAATCGCCGCCGCAGTCGTGACAGCCGCAGCCGCAGCCGCCCTTGCTTGCAAGATCCTCGGGCGTGACGTCGCGCACCGACACCACTTCGACTTCGAAATTGAGCGTTTTGCCGGCCATGGGGTGGTTGAAGTCCATCATCACGCTGTCGGCCTTGACCTCCTTCACCACGCCAACCATGCGGTTGCCCTGAGCGTCGCTCATGGGTATCTGACTGCCGACGAAGAGGATCTCCTCGGCTATCTTTCCGTTCATCATGAATACGGTCTTGGGCAGCTCGACGACAGCCTCGGGTATAACCTCGCCGTAGCCGTCGTTGGGTTCGAGCGTGAAGGCTGTCTTCTCTCCCGGCTCCCGACCCATTATCGCAGCCTCGAATTTGGGCAGCAGCATGCCTGTGCCGCAGATAAATTCGAGAGGATTGCCGGGTTGCGACTTGTCGGCGATTTTGCCGTCGACGGTCAGAGTGTAGTTGACCGCCACCATTTTGTTCTGTTCTACTTTCATCTATTCCAATTAAATACCTATAATTATTTTATCTGTTCGCTTCCTCTTTGCAGCCCGGCCGGCAGTCTCGGCCGGCAGCTGCAAAGGCGTTGGCCGCAAAGTAACGAAAAATTTATCTATTCCGCACAACGGCAAACCAAATTTCTGTCGCCGTAGCCGTTGTCGATCTTCGTTACGAAGGGGAAGAACTTGGCTCTGGCCACCCACTCCAACGGGAATGCGGCCTGCATGCGCGTGTAGGGGTGCGACCATTCGCCCGCTATCTCCAAGGCCGTGTGCGGAGCGTTCACCACCACGTTGTCCTTTTCGCCCGCGGCGGCCGCCTGCTCACACTCGCGCTTGATAGCCACGAGCGCCTCTATGAAACGATCCATCTCCTGCTTCGACTCGCTCTCGGTAGGCTCGACCATGAGGGTCTCATGAACGGGGAACGACAGCGTGGGCGCATGGAACCCGTAGTCCATAAGACGGTGCGCTATGTCGCCGCAGTCGATGTTGAAGTCGTGCTTGAACGATGTCAGATCGAGAATCATCTCGTGTCCTACACGGCCGGTTTCACCCGAATAGTAGGTGCGGAACTCATCTTTCAAAGCCGACGACATGTAGTTGGCGTTGACTATGGCAAGCTCCGTTACGCGGCGCAAGCCCTCCTCGCCGAGCATGCGGATATAGCCGTAGGTTATGGGCAGCAGCATGGCCGATCCCCACGGCGACGCGCTCACGGCGGTTATACCCTCCTCGCCGCCGGTCTCGACGATCGAGTGCGAGGGCAGGAACTTAACCAAATGTTCGGCTACGCATACCGGACCGACACCCGGACCGCCGCCGCCGTGAGGCATGGCGAAGGTCTTGTGCAGGTTGAGGTGGCAGACATCGGCTCCGATATATCCGGGGTTGGTGAGTCCCACCTGCGCATTCATGTTGGCGCCGTCCATGTAGACCTGTCCTCCGGCATCGTGTACGGCATCGACTATGTCGCGTATGCGGCTCTCGAACACGCCGTGCGTCGAGGGGTAGGTCACCATCAGACCGCACAACTCCGAGCTGTGTTCCTCGGCCTTGCGGCGCAGGTCGTCGACATCGATGTTGCCGTTGGCATCGCACGCCACCGTCACGATCTTCATGCCGGCCATGGCAGCCGAGGCAGGATTCGTGCCGTGAGCCGACGCCGGAATAAGTATCACGTTGCGATAGCCCTGTCCGCGGCTCTGGTGGTAGGCGCGAATGACCATAAGTCCGGTATATTCGCCCGCCGCGCCCGAGTTGGGCATCAGCGTACAGCCTGCGAAGCCGGTGATTGCGGCCAAGTAGCCTTCGAGCGAGGCGATAAGCTCGCGATAGCCCTCAGTCTGATCGGCCGGAGCCAGCGGGTGTATGTTTTGGAACCCGGCCAGCGACAGCGGCTGCATAAGTACCGCCGCATTGAGTTTCATCGTACATGAACCCAACGAGATCATAGAGTTCATCAGCGATATGTCGCGCATCTCCAAACGCTTGATATAGCGCATCATCTCGGTTTCGGTGCGATACGAGCGGAATACCTGCTCGGTGAGGATGTCCGACTGCCGGCGCAGACTGGCGGCTATATTGCTCTTTTCGACGCGCTTCACGCTCTTGGCCTTTTTGCCCTTGGCCTCGGCGAATATCTCCACGACGCTCTGCAACTCCCCGTCGGTGGTCAGCTCGTCGAACGACATGCGCACGCGGCCGTCCGACGGATAGTAGAAGTTGATGCCGCGAGAGAGCGCTATGCTCTGTATGACGGCAGCTTCGGCCTCGACTTCGACCGTGTCGAATATCGACTTGGAGTTCAGCGAATAACCCATCGACTCCAACGCGTCGGCCACTGTCACGGCAGCCGTGTGCGCCGTCATGGCGGCGCGGCGCAGACCGTCGGCGCCGTTGTATACGCAGTAGAAGCCCGTCATAGAGGCCATAAGCGCCTGTGCCGTACAGATGTTCGACGTGGCTTTTTCGCGTTTGATATGCTGTTCGCGCATTTGCAGCGACATGCGCAGAGCCTTGTTGCCCAAGCGGTCGACCGATACGCCGATGATGCGTCCCGGCATCTGACGCTTGTAGCTGTCGCGCGTGGCCATGTAGCCCGCGCTCGGACCGCCGAATCCCATCGGGCATCCCAAGCGCTGCGACGTACCCACGGCGATGTCGGCGCCCCACTCTGCGGGCGACTTCAACAGCACCAATGCCAAGAGGTCGGCGACGGCTGTAACGGTTGCGCCGGCGGCATGTGCCGCGGCGGCGAAATCGGTGTAGTCGCGCACCTCGCCGTCGGCGGCGGGATACTGCACTATGGCGCCGAACTCCTTGCCGGTGAAGGTGTATGCGGCGAAGTCGTCACGAATGATCTCTATGCCGAAAGGCTCGCTGCGGGTGAGCAGCACATCGAACGTCTGAGGAAATATGTTCTCGTCGACGAAGAGCTGGTTGCGACCCTGCTTGACGGCCTCGCGCGAACGCATGGCAAACATCATCAGCATGGCCTCGGCCGCCGCCGTCGCCTCGTCCAAAAGCGAGCAGTTGGCCACCTCCATGCCCGTCAGCGAGAGAATGGCGGTCTGGAAGTTGAGCAGAGCCTCCAATCGACCCTGCGAGATCTCTGCCTGATAGGGAGTGTAAGAGGTGTACCATGCCGGATTCTCGAACACGTTGCGCGATACCACCGCCGGTACGGCCGTAGGATAGTATCCCATGCCGATGAACGAACGCAGTATGCGGTTTTTGGCTGCGATAGCCTCGATATGCGCCGCATACTCCCACTCGGTCATAGGCTCGGGCAGACGCAGGGGTTGTTTGAGTCGGATTGACTGGGGAATGACCTGCGAGATAAGCTCCTCCACGGAGTTTACTCCTATGACGCCGAGCATGGCATCGAGGTCACCGGGATCGTTCACGCCTACGTGACGATCGACGAAGTTGTCGAATTTTTTCATTTGAGTTATGTTGTTTAATTGTTTGTCATTCGATCAGTATTTAAACGAGCTGCCGCCGATAAACTCCCTCAACAGCGACGTCGGCGGTATCTCGGCCGGGTCGATGGGGATGAAGTTGTCGAGGAACTTCAACAGACGCTGCGCCTCGGCATATTCGGGCTCGGTGTCGGGCACCTCGCGCAATATGGGTTCGGCCTTGGCGCGGAGCACCGATATTTCGTAAAAGAGCGACGAGTTGAACATCACGTCGGCATTCTCCTGATAGGGGAATATGTGCCGCTCCTCGCCCCGCCGCACGCTCGCCCAGCGTTGCAGCGTAGGCAGCGCCTTGTAGCCGCGCGACGAGTTGTCGCGTATTATCCGCCGCAGCAGGCGGTTGTCGGTTGTCGGTATGCGCGAGAAGTTGTCCATGGCCACCGACGTGAAACACGATATGTAGATCTTGAACTTTGCCGAGTCGGGTATGGCGGGCGTAAGGCGCGGATTCAGACCGTGTATGCCCTCCATGATCAGGATCGAGCGGTCGTTGAGGCACAGCGGCTGGTCGTGCCACTGACGTTTGCCCGATATGAAGTCGTAGCGCGGTATCTCGACGCTTTGACCTGCGAACAGCCTCTTCAAATGCGAGTTGAGCGTCGAGAGATCGATCGCCTCCAACGCTTCGAAGTCGAAGTCGCCGTTCTCGTCGCGCGGCGTGCGGTCGCGCTCCACGAAATAGTCGTCGAGCGAGATCAGCACCGGATCGAGTCCCAATATGCGCAACTGTATGCCAAGCCGTTTGGCGAATGTGGTTTTGCCGCTCGACGAGGGTCCCGAGATTAGCGCCATGCGGGTTCCCGACGACTGGTTGGCCTGCCGTATTGCGGCGGCTATGGCGGCTATATTGTTCTCGTGAAAGGCCTCCGCTATCTTTATCAGCTCGCTCGCATCGCCCGCCAGCACCTTCGAATTGAGGTCGCCGACGGTAGGCACGCCCATGATGTTGACCCACATCTGATACTCGTGGAATATGTCGAACATCTTGTCTAACTGCACCGACGACGACACCGTGTCAGGCTCGGTGCGCTTGGGCAGAGCCACGTAGAAGCCGTTGTAATAACGTATCAGATCGAAGGCGTGTATGTAGCCCGTCGACGGCGCGAGCGCCCCGTAGAAATATCCCACCATGTCGCCCATGCGGTGGAATGTGCTGTACAGCCGCGGACGCGTATCGAGCAGGGCTATGCGGTCGTCGAAGCCGAATCGTGCATATTCGTCGCGCAGCTCGGCAGTGGGGCACATGCCGCGCGTAATCGGAATATTCTCGGCGGCGATCTGCTTCATGCGCTCTTTGATGCGCGCAAGTTCGGCCGACGACAGCTCCTCGCTATCGTCGAACTCGCAGTAGAAACCGTTGCCCAAAGTGTGGCGTATGTGGAGCTTGCGCCCGGGATAGAGATCCCACGCGGCCTTTTGCAATATGAACGATATGGTGCGCTGGTAGATGCGATAACCCTCGAAATGGGTTATGTCGATGAACTCTACGGTGACAGGTTTGTATATTTTGTAGTTTAGCTCCTTGAAGCGGTTGTTGACATAGGCTGCCAAATAGGGGTGTCGGCCGCTTATGCCGGCCTGCCGCATTATTTCGAGCAGTGAACACCCCATCTCCACATCGATCTCCGCAGAGGAGTTCCTGCAAACGACTTTGATTGAATCTCCCATAAAATTTAATATAACCGGTGTGTAAAGATAATAATTTTTTGTATTTTTGAGCAAACTAATTTCTAATTATTATGAAAAAACTCTACCTGCTGTTGGCGACGCTGTTGTGCGCCGGTTTTGCATATTATGGCGCCGACACTCCCCGCCGGCACATATACATCATCACCACCAACGACATACATGCCAATATAAATGCCATACCGCAGTTGGCATCGGTCGTGAAGAGTTACCGCGCCAAGGGCGACGTGCTGTTTTTCGACTCGGGCGACCGCGTCATTGGCAACCCCTTCGTCGACGATGCCCAGCCGTCGGGCGCACCTATATACGAGATCCTCAACCTGCTCGGGTGCAATGCCGGCACCTTGGGCAACCATGGGTTCGACAAGCTGCGCGAAAACCTTGCCGCACTGATCGAAATGTCGCAGTTCCCGATCGTGTGCGCCAACTTAAAAGTGCGCGAGGGTGTCGACTTCCCCGAGGTCGTTCCTTTCGCTGTTTTCGAACGTCAGGGCGTGCGCATAGGCGTCACTGGCGTTGTCGACACCGATTATGGCGACGGCCGTCCGACCGGCAACGAGGAGGCTTTCGTCGATTTTGAGTTCAGTGACGATATCACGACAGCCGCCGCATGGTGCGACTCGCTCGCCACCCGCAGCGACTTCGCCATACTGCTCTCGCACATGGGCTATGAAAACGACTTGAAGTTGGTTGCCAAGCATCCCTCCTGCAACTGGATCGCCGGAGGCCACAGTCACCATGTGACTGCCACCGACATCGAGGGGGTACACATATCTCAAAACGGCAAGGATCTCGGTCTGGCCACCGTGGCCGACATCACGGTGGAGAATGGACGCATCGTTGGAGTGGAGTTCTCGCAGCTGAACCTCAACGGGTTCGAAACCGACGAGGAGTATGTCGATTTGGTGGCCGAGATCAAGGCGCGCATGCCGTGGCTCAACGAAAAGGTGGGCGAGATAAACAAGCCCGCCACGCGTGACGGCATAGCCAACATGTTGGTCGACGCGCTGTTGGAGCGCCGTAAGTTCACTCTCAAAGACGACGTGTTCACCTTTACACCCGAATTGTCGTTCTACCACTTCGGCGGTGTCAGGTTGGCCAATATGCTGCCGGGCGATGTCACGTTGGGCGATGTCAAGAGTGTCGATTCGTTCAACTCGACCATCTGCACAGGCCGCATGACAGGAGAGGACATACGCCGCATGATACTCGACAAATATAACTCTGTTACATCCGACGGCAAGTTCGACAAGGAGTCGCACTACATCTATTTCCGCTCCAACATGCCCTACGAGGTGATCGTCGGCACAACGCCCGCCGAGAGACCCGATGCCGTCGATGTGATATGCGACGTCGAGCCTGACAGGGAGTACAATGTGATTATGTGCGACTATATAGCCAATAATTACCTCGATAAGGAGTTTGTCGCGCGGAACATGAAATTTACCGATACCAAGGTCGTCGATGTACTGTGCGAATACATCGCCCGGCACACTGCCGAGGGCGGACTCACGCCCGACAACACCGTGCGTCAGAGCGAGCGTCGGCTTGAGGACTCCTTAGAATGACATAGTGCAACGCTCCGTCATGTCATTGCGAGCCGAGTGCAGCGAGGCGTGGCAATCTCAAACGAAAATGCTACCATACGTTGAGATTCTCACGTCGGCCGCAAGCGGCCTTCTCAGAATGACACAGCGGGGATGAGATTCTCACGTCGCAACTGCGTTGCTCCTCGGAATGACATGGCGGAGGCGTTGTGCTCTGTCATTGCGAGCCGAGCGCAGCGAGGCGTGGCAATCTCTTGCATGAATGTGTAAGAGAGATTCTCCCGCCTCGCTACGCGCTCCTAAGAATGACATATCGGGGGGGTGAAAAATAGCTTTCCAAGAACCACAACCCGATTTTTCGTCAAAAGCGGTATTATACAACGCAAACGAAGATCCGCCGGATAGGCTGTACTTAGCGTACTGCCTATTCGGCGGAGCAAGTGCGCGGCAGCAG